>PWKN01000189.1 GCA_003559735.1 Bacteroidales bacterium
ATAAATAGTTACCAGCAGGTTGTTTGATGTGCCCACCGATCTTACCTGGCAGTATGGATACCTTTAGGAAAAGTGAACGGCTGGCCAATTTCCGTCTTCGGGCATTGCTTTTTGATAAAGGGGAGACATTCTTCCAGTATCCGTTTCGTGTCACCTATCTTTGTGTGCACCGCGACTTTGCAGGGAGCGTTTTTGCCGGAAAAAAACCAGTGCCGGCAAACGGGTTGTTTCCATATCCGGTAAAATGCATGATCGGTGTATCCAAAAGAAAAGTTGCACATGCAACCGGCAGAAACCGCATCAGGCGACTGGTAAAAGAAATATGGCGTAAAAACAAAAGTCCCTTTTACGCGTTTTTAAATGAAAGAAAATCTGTTTGCATGGTTGCCTTAAACTATTCGCTCAACGAAGAAATTGAGATGGCCGCGATGGAAAGAGGGTTACAAAAGTGTCTGCAACGCATGCAGGATGCCATTGCATCAGAACAGTAACCTGTTTTTTATGCCGGCAGATGAATGGGACAGGGATTGTGCAAACTATTACCTGGCAATGGTAAAAAGGACATTCGGCTGGTTGTTCATTGGGATTATTCGCTTTTACCAGGGGGCCATTTCACCCTTTTTTCCCCCCTCATGCCGGTATGTACCTACATGCTCGCAATATGGGGTGGAAGCAATAAAAAAACACGGTCCTTTCAAAGGGGGACTGATGACCATAAAACGCATTGTGTCTTGTCATCCATGGGGAGGTAGCGGGTATGACCCGGTTCCCTGAGGATGAAAAATAATCTGACCATGAATCGTACAAAAAAAATTGTTACCCGGATCACCAAAACACTGTTCATTGCAGTGTTTTGCATTGCCGCTGCTTTAACCATAAGTGCAGGCAGCAAAAACTTTGAGGTTGCAAAGAACCTCGATATTTTTTCCACCTTGTTCAGGGAACTCGTTGTCCATTATGTGGATGATGTCAATGTGTCGGAAATGATGAAGTCTGGTATTGACGGGATGTTATCGGTACTGGACCCCTATACCACCTTTATCCCTGAATCGGAGATTGAGGATGTGAGGCTTATGACCACCGGCCAGTATGGAGGTATTGGTGCTGTGATCCGGCCCCGGGGGGATCATATAATGATCGTTGAACCATATAAGGGGTTTCCGGCATACAAGGCCGGTTTGTTACCCGGAGACCTGATTTTGGATATCAATGGTATGTCGACAAGGAGTCGGGATGAAAATGAGATCAGGACACTTTTGCAGGGACAGCCTGGTACTTCAATCAGCCTGACAATTGAACGGGACGGGGAAGAACTGCTGAAAAAGATTGACCGTGAAGTGATCAGGGTCGATAACATTCCCTACTATGGCATGCTTGACGAAAACACGGGGTACATCAAGCTCACCGGGTTTACACAACGTGCCGGAAGAGAAGTCAGAAATGCTTTTCTCGACCTGAAGGAAAACCACGATCTGGAACATATTGTTCTTGACCTGCGCGACAATGGAGGGGGACTGCTGCATGAAGCGGTAAATATTGCCAATCTGTTTATTGAAAAAGACAAACTGGTGGTAAGCACCAAGGGGCGCCTGCCCGAACGCAGTACCACCCATCGCACCCTGAATGATCCCATCGACCTGGAGATCCCTTTGGTGGTATTGGTAAACCGCCGCAGTGCCTCTGCTTCGGAGATCGTTGCCGGGGCGATCCAGGATTTTGACAGGGGGGTGGTCATCGGGAACAGGACCTTCGGAAAAGGCCTCGTTCAGAATGTGGTGTCGCTGAGTTACAATACCCGTCTCAAAGTTACCGTTGCCGAATATTTCATTCCAAGCGGTCGCAGTATCCAGGCGATCAACTACGCAGAAAGACGTGAAGACGGCAGTGTGGCAGAGATTCCGGACTCCCTGAAAATGTCCCACGAAACAATGGGCGGACGAAAGGTGTACGACGGGGGAGGCATCGAACCAGACATTCAGGTTCCGCAAATTACCCATGGAGCGGCTGTACGTGCGCTTATGCAGCAACATATGGTCTTTGATTTTGCTACCAGGTTTCAGCGCATGCATGACTCAATACCCGCACCGGAACAGTTTAATATTACCGGTGAGCTATATGACGATTTTCTTGCATTTATCGAAGAGCGGGATTTCTCATACGATACAAGGTGTGAACAATTGCTCAGGAACCTCCGCGAAGCGGCAGCAGATGAAGCATATTATGGTGTCCTGGAAGAAAGTTTTGAGACGTTGCAGAACCTCATCCGGGAGGCCAAAGAGCAGGACTTCATCACCTACCGTGATGAAATTGAAGAATTGCTGAGAGAGGAAATTGTGGCACGCTACCACTACCAAAGAGGCAGGGTGATCGTTTCTCTTGGATCTGACCCCGAGGTGGGAAAAGCACTTAAGGTGTTGGCTGACGGTCAATCTTATCGTAATATCCTGGCTGGCATAGAATGACATCAATCTGTAACGGATGAATGACCACAGAAGATTAACCCATCAATGGGTCTATTTTGGTGGACTGGCATTGCTTGCTGCGGGACTGCCCTCTTCGGTATTCCTTATGAGTGTGTCGCAGATCATCCTGTTTCTGAACTGGGTGGCAGAAGGACGGTTCCTTGCCAAATGGCAACGTATTCGCACCAATAAAGCAGCCTTGCTGTTTATTTCAATATACCTGCTGCATCTTATCGCCTTGTTTTATTCATCAAATACTGGCTATGGGATCAGTACACTGCGCACACGGTTGCCTGTCTTTTTGCTTACCCTGGTTGTCGCTACTTCTGACCCCCTGCCAAAAGGGTTGCCCAAATACCTGTTGCTGGTATTCTCTGGTTCCATAACAGTGGTTTCCCTTTTTAGCATGCATACCTTCCTTGCCGGGAGCTTTCTGGACTACAGGGAGCTATCACCGTTCATATCACATATCCGTCTCAGCCTGATGGTCACGCTTTCTGTGTTCCTTCTTCTTTACCTCGCAAAAAATGAATTCAACCGTCAACCTGAATGGCGTGGCTGTCTGTATGGGGCCGCCGCATGGCATATGATCTACCTGCTGATCCTGCATTCTTTATCAGGAATATTGGTTTTTATGTCCGTTTTGCTTGTTTGGGGAACAAAACAATTGTTTGCATTGAATTTCCGTTACAAACCCTTGTTGATGACAGCCGGGGGGGTGGCTGTATTGGCGGGACTGACCATTATGTTGCTGCTGTGGAGAAATGTCAGCCAACCCATCGACATTGATGTCTCACAACTTGACTCCCACTCACTGAATGGATATAAGTACACACATGTCCCCGATGCCGGGTTCAGCGAAAATGGTCATCCTGTATATATATACATTGCAGAAGGAGAACTGAGGGAGCAATGGAACCAGGCAAGTTCACTCGATTTTGACGGCGAGAATTATCGTGGTGAGCCGCTAAAAGATGCACTGTATCGATATATGAGCTCAAAGGGACTTCGGAAGGATGCAGAAGCCTTTGCAATGCTTTCGGCCAAAGATGTGGAACATGTTGAACAGGGCATTGCCAATTACCAATATACACGTTGGCCCTGGATTATCACACGAATCCACCAGTCGATGTGGGAGATACAACAATACCGTCTGGGCGCTGATCCGTCAGGCCATACACTTACACAGCGCATTGAATTCTGGCGCGCTGCCGTGGAGGCGATAAAAAAGAAACCCTGGACAGGGTGGGGTACAGGCGACATCAGGGAAGCCTCACAATATGGGCTGGAAAAAACAGGGTCATCACTGGCTTTTGAAAGGTGGATGAAACCCCATAACCAATACCTCTCTTTTGCCGTACTCTTCGGTTTACCGGGTGCGATATGGATACTTTTTGCTCTTGCATATTCCCCGGTCCTGGTCCGGAAATTCCACTCTTTTCCTTTCCTTGCCTTTTTTGTTGTTCTGTGGGTGTCTATGTTGAATGAGGATACTATTGACACGCAGGCAGGACTCTCATTTTTTGTGTTTTTCTACAATTTTTTCCTCTTTCTGAAAGAGAAAAATACCTGAGGCGGCACCTTATCTGATCTGTCCTCCGCGAGGCGGTACCTTCTTGCATCCGTTGGACTGTGTTCATGCTGTAATGGGGCACATTGAAATGCTGTGTTGGCTATGCCTTTTTCATTATGGCTTCCAGCTCTGTTTGTGCGGTTTCCCAGGCTGCTTCCTTAGACCGGATCTGTTGCTTCAGCGTTTCATATTCGACGAACACATCACTCCCACCCATCCATTCACTGTTTTGTTCAGGGCTGGCGATGATGCCTTCAATCTTTGCAAGTTCCTGTTCCAACTCCTCAATTTCATTTTCATACTGGTCAATGCGGCGTTGCAGTTTTCGGAGCACACGGTCGTGTTCCTTCTGTTGCTCATATGACTGACGTCCCCCTGAGAGGTGGCCGCTCCCTTTTTCCGGACTTTTTGCCTGACTGTTCAGCTGGTCGAGCGTTTCAATGTGCCGTGTGGCAATAAAGTCATATATGTCGCCAATGAACTCCTTGATTCGCCTGTTTTTGAATTCAACCACTTTTTCGGTAAGGCCCTGGAGAAAATCGCGGTCGTGCGATACAACAATGATGGTCCCGCCAAACTGCAGCAGTGCATTCTTCAGGATGTCCTTGGATCGCATGTCAAGGTGGTTGGTCGGCTCATCAAGCACCAGCAGGTTTACAGGTTCCAGTAATAGTTTGGCAATGGCCAGCCGGGCTTTTTCTCCACCCGATAAGACTTTGACTTTTTGTTCAATATCATCGCCACTGAACAGAAAGCCACCCAGAATACCGCGAATGTTTTTCCGTATGTCGCCTGCTGCCACATCATCAAGGGTTTGAAAAACGGTTTTTTCACCATCAAGGTATTCTGACTGATTCTGTGCAAAATAACCGATCCTGACCTGGTGACCAGGTTTGATCGTCCCCTGGTGTTGCAGCTCCCCAACAATGATACGGGCCAGTGTTGTTTTTCCTTCCCCGTTGCGTCCCACAAAAGCAATACGCTCCCCCCTGGCAATAAAGAAGTTAAGGTCTCTGAGCACCTCTTTTTCCCCGTAACTTTTTGATACATTCCTGGCTTCCAGGCTGATCTTCCCCGACGGGGGCGCTTCAGGAAAGCGGAACCGTATCGAACTGTTGTCCAGTTCATCCACCTCCACCCTTTCCATTTTTTCCAGGAGCTTGATCTTTGATTGCACCTGTCGTGCTTTGGTTGCCTTTGCACGAAAGCGGGTAATGAAACGTTCAATCTGGGCAATGTCACGCTGCTGGTTTGAAAATGCCGCCATTTCCCTTTCCATCCGGTCTTGCCTGAGCAGCTCATAATCAGTATAGCAGGCCTTGTAGTCATACATTTTGCCCATACTCAGTTCGACGGTGCGGTTGGTGATGTTATCGAGGAATGCCCTGTCGTGCGATACCAGCATGACGGCGCCGGGATAATCTGTTAAAAATGTCTCGAGCCACTGAATTGACTCAATGTCAAGATGGTTGGTTGGCTCATCGAGCAGAAGCAACTCCGGACTTTGAAGGAGCAGTTTGGCCAGCTCAACACGCATCTGCCAGCCGCCACTGAACTCCTTCAGAGGCCTTTCCAGGTCCTCCCGTTCAAAACCCAGCCCCTGCAATACTTTCTCTGCCCTTGCTGTTTGGGTGCTTCCACCCAACAATTCAAAGCGTTCAGAAGCCTCTGCAAGCTTTTGTGTCATTCGCTGGTATTCGCCGCTCTGGTAATCGTCCCTTTTGGTGATCTCTGCAGTGAGTTTTCCGATCTGTTGTTCCAACTGCTGAATCTCATGAAAAGCGGTCAGAGTTTCTTCAAGCACCATTTTATTGCTGTGAAACTGCATTTCCTGGGGCAAATAGCCAACCTTGTTGCCAGATGGTATGCTGACTTGTCCGCTGTCGGGCCTGAAGTGTCCGGTAATGATCTTCATCAGCGTTGTTTTGCCTGCACCGTTTTTTCCAACCAACCCAATGCGGTCGCGCCTGTTAATGATGAAGCTCACCTCCTCGAACAGAACTTCGCCGGAAAACTGGACATACAGGTTGCTTACTGAAAACATGGATATGGGTGCTATTGGATCCGGGATATGAAAGCTGGTTGCGTAAGCCGTTCCGGCAACCATATTCCGGAATTCTTTGTTTCCTAAATATTTTTCAGGTGAAGCTCTTTGAGTTGGTCGGCACTGATGGGACTGGGACTGTCAATCATCACATCCCGGCCTGCGTTGTTTTTTGGGAATGCGATGTAGTCCCTGATCGTTTCAGAGCCACCAAACAAAGCACACCAGCGGTCAAAACCGAATGCCACCCCTCCGTGTGGCGGCGCACCATACTGAAAGGCATTCATCAGAAACCCGAATTGGCTTTGTGCCTCCGCAGGGGTAAAGCCGAGCACTTCGAACATCTTTTCCTGCAATGGACGATCAAAGATCCGGATGGAACCTCCCCCGATCTCAACGCCGTTGATTACCATATCGTAAGCGTTGGCCCGTACCTCTCCCGGCTCTGTGTCCAACAGCTGCATGTCTTCCTTTACGGGTGAAGTAAATGGGTGGTGCATGGCATAGAAGCGTTGTGTTTCTTCGTCCCATTCAAGCAGTGGGAAATCGGTGACCCAAAGACAGGCAAACGATTTGGGGTCGCGTAGTCCCAAACGATTTCCCATTTCAAGGCGCAGTTCGCCCAGGGCATTTCTTGTTCCGGCCGCCTCACCTGCAATGATCAGTAAAAGGTCTCCCGGTTTTGCGTCAAAAGCAGCGGTCCATGACTTCAGTGCATCCTGATCGAAAAACTTATCTGCCGACGATTTATAGGTCCCATCGGCATTGCATTTTACATACACCAGGCCTTTGGCTCCGATCTGTGGTCTTTGTACCCACCGGGTAAGTTCATCGAGTTGCTTCCGGCTGTACCCACCACAGCCTCCCGCACAGATCCCTGCTACCAGTTCAGCATTGTCAAATACTTTAAAACCTTTGTTTTTTACCAGGTGATCCAGCTCAACGAAACGCATCCCAAAACGGGTGTCGGGTTTGTCAGAGCCATAATATTTTATGGCATCCTGGTAACTCATGCGGTCAAAACGGATGTTGTCAACCCCCTTGATTGCACGGAACAGATGTTTGGCCAACCCTTCAAAGGTTTCAAGCACATCCTCGCGTGTCACGAATGACATTTCACAATCGATCTGTGTGAACTCGGGCTGGCGGTCGGCACGCAGGTCCTCATCACGGAAGCACTTCACGATCTGGAAGTAACGGTCGATCCCTCCTACCATCAACAACTGCTTGAATGTCTGGGGCGACTGCGGCAAAGCATAAAACTGTCCGGCGTGCATGCGTGAGGGAACCACAAAGTCGCGCGCCCCTTCAGGGGTAGATTTGATCAGCACAGGGGTCTCAACTTCAATGAAGTCTTGTTCGTGAAGGTATTTCCTTGTTTCAAGGGCCATCTGGTGACGAAGCTCAAGGTTGCGACGCACCATGTCGCGCCGGATGTCGAGGTAACGATACTTCATGCGCAGTTCATCACCCCCGTCGGTGTCCTGTTCAATGGTAAAGGGAGGTGTTTGTGCTTTATTCAATACAGTTATCCTGGCAGCGATGATCTCAATATCGCCGGTAGGCATTTTGGGATTTTTGTTGCTGCGCTCGGTTACTACCCCGGTAACCTGCAAAACGTATTCCCGT
Organism: Bacteroidales bacterium; assembly: GCA_003559735.1. Lineage (GTDB taxonomy): Bacteria > Bacteroidota > Bacteroidia > Bacteroidales > UBA7960 > PUPG01. The sequence continues at coordinate 7,709 of PWKN01000189.1, forward strand.
CCGAGTTCCCTGGCCTGTTCACAGAGCGTGGCATTGGTCTCCATGTTAAAGGCCAGCTGGGTAATGCCGTAGCGGTCGCGCAAATCGATAAAGGTCATCCCCCCCAGATCGCGTGATCGCTGTAACCAGCCGCATAACGTTACTTCTTTTCCGGTGTCGCCGATGCGGAGTTCTCCGCAATTGTGTGTCCTGAGCATATCCTTACATTAGTTTTTACCGGTGGCAAAGGTACAAAGAAAGTCTTTAGCTTCTGCTTCGTTGCGAAAGCCTTGAAACAGAATGCCATATCGGCGACTTTTGGTGCACAGGTAGACTGCTTCCAGGGTTTTCTTACTGGATCACATCCCGTTTCCTGATCTTTTCAATTTTGTTGAATGATGCCAGCAATCCCTTGATCAGTGCGGAGCTGAAACCATTATGCTCCATTTCATTCAGTCCGGAAATGGTAATGCCAAGCGGGGTGGTTACCTTATCAATTTCTCTTTCGGGATGGTACCCGTTTTCCAGGATCAGCATTGTCGCACCTTTCAGGGTTTGTGCAGATATCAGGGTTGACAGCTCTGAGTCAAAGCCTATTTCGATACCACCCTGTGAAACCGAGCGTAAAAAACGGAGGGCAAACGCAACACCACAGGCCGCAAGCACAGTTGACGCACCCACCAGATCCTCCGGTATGATCAGTGTACGGCCCAGTTGATCAAACAATTCCACAACCGTGTTGACGGCATCTCCCTCCGGCTCCTGGTGGCTGATACATGTCATTGACTCACACAATGATATGGCTGTGTTGGGCATGGCGAGAAAGACAGGCACTTTATGTCCTGTATGTTCCCTGACATCATTGATTGTAACGCCTGTTACGACAGATACAATGATGTGTTGTTCGCTTACCAGCCAGGGAGTGATCTCTTCGAACAGTTCGGGTGCCTGGTGGGGTTTTACGCATATGATGATGATGGAAGAATGCTTCACCGCCTCTATGTTGTCAGACCCGGTGATCACCCCCTTCTCCTTCAGGTTGTCAACCATATGCAGTCTCCGGCGGGTTACATGAATGTTTGCAGGGGCAAGCGTTTTGCTTTTGATCAGCCCCTTCACTATTGATTTGCCTATGTTTCCCGCTCCCAGTACTGCGATTCTCTTGTTCATCTTACTGTTGATTTGTATTTTGTTTCGGTTGACCAGGACAAAAGTTGTTGATCATCAACAACAGTCGAATGGCCGGGACAAAAGTATCAAAGAAAATGACAGGAACATCAGTTGCATGAAAAAAATGATATGGGTAATACCGGGATGCTGTATCAATCAACAAGCTGGTACCCGTTTTCGATTCCTTTCCTGACTGCAGGTATGCCCTGTTTCATCCACAGGGGCATGGCTTTGTCTTTCAGGTAGTGATCGAAGAACTGGTTCATCCTTATACTGAGGTCCACCATATTTGGCCTGCGTGTCAGGTTGTGCGCCTCATCGTTGTAGTTGAGCATCCAAACTGGCTTATCAAGCCTTCTGAGCGCCATAAAGTATTCGATGCCCTGGGTCCATGGCACAGCGCCGTCTGCATCATTATGCATCATCAGCAATGGGGTGTTTACACGGTTGGCGAAAAACACCGGTGAGTTCTCTATGTATTGCATGGTTTTATTCCATATAGTGCCACCAATGCGACTTTGGGTCTCTTCATACTGATATATGCGGCTCATCCCGGTAATCCACCTGATGCCACCATAGGCGCTGATCATGTTGCTGACGGGAGCACCGGCCATGGCAGCCCTGAACATATCTGTCCGCGTAACCAGCCAGGCGATCTGGTAGCCGGCCCAGCTCTGGCCCTGGATACCGATCCTTTCGCGGTCGATGAAGTCGAATTGGTTCAGCATGGCTTTGGTGCCGCTCACGATGGCGTCATAGGCACTCTGACCGGGATACCCGATCCGGTAATGAATGTCAGGCACAAATACGATGTAGCCGTTGCTCACATAAAATGACCTGTTGATGGTTGACCGGCTGGGTGAAGGCACCTGATGAAGATGCAGTCCGTCGGAAGACCGTTCATAAAAATACACGATCATGGGATGTTTTTTGGTGGTATCCAGGTCCTCAGGCGTATAAAGAAGTCCCTGCAGCGGTTCATTCCCGAATGAATGCCAGTCAACCAACCGCACACTACCCCACAAGTATTGATCCTGCTGGGGGTTGGCATCGGAGATGCGCCGGGGGTTATTGAAAAACATGTCGCTCACCCACAGGTCGGGATAGGTTGTAAAGCTGCTTTTCCGCCATAGGAGGAGATCGGCATCTTGGGCCTTTAGCGGACGATGGTAGCGGACATCGTCCATTGTCATGCGCTTCGGGTTACCGGGCTGTTGCATGTTGACGGAATAAAAACCGCTTTGTTTGGTATAGATGTGAAAGGCTTGCAAAAGTATGCGGTCGCGCCGGCCAACAGGTTTGTTGTCAGGGTCAGGATCAACGTACCTGAACCGGATTTGATGTTCACGGCCATAACCCCCTGTAAGCAAAACTGGTGACTGCTTGCCGGTGGGATCCACCTTCCATATGTCAAATCGGTCGTAGATCAGCACATGGCTGTCTTCTTCCATCCAGCCTCCAATGCCGTAGGGATCGGGATCGCCTGGTGCGTCGTGCAGCTCATCGTAAAGAGGGTGGTGAATCGCCGTAGTGATATTTGTTTTCTTCAGCTCCCGGGTTGAAAGGGAGTACCAGTGCTTGTCAGCCTGATTGTAATAAATCAGGAAGTTGCCTCCGGGCGATAACCTTGCATCTCCGGCTGTTGACAAATGTACCGAACCGCGGTGTTTTTCCAGGGCAAGCTGGCGTTCACCTGTTTTGATGTCTACCAGGTAAACATCCCGGTAGTCGCCCGACTTAAATGAGTTTGGGATAAGGTATGACAGCTTTGATTCACCCATCTCCAGGCGGCCATCGCCGGACTGGCATGTGGTGATGTCTGGCATTTGCCTGTCGGCAAGCTGAACCATACGCCTGTCATTAAAATGGAACACGGCCGTATAGGTCCTGTTCTTTTCATCTTCTTTCCGGACCAGTTGCATGGGCTGAATGAGGGGATCACGGTAATGCCAGACGTCCAAACGGTGCCGTTCTTCCGGGAGAAGAGTGTCTTGCGGTTCAGCTTGTGGGATGGGGGCTGTGCCAAAAAAAAGCCGTTGCTTGTCGCCGGCAAATGTTAAGGGTGCGTGGTGCGACGGACCCCATCCATCGGGCATCCCTGCAGTATTTGCCGATACGATCGCTGTTGCCATGTCCTCCTCTCCACTCCAGTAGTGGATCGAATAGTCATATGGTTCTTCCCTGTTTTCTGTATAAAGAAATGCCACCCGACTGCCCTCTTCATCGATGGTGATGTTGTGGAACTGTCCCGCCCCACTGAATATGTTTTTTTTTGTCTGTTGCCTGGTATCAAACAGAAACAGAGCTGCGTCTTCCCTGTCTCCTTTTTCCCGTAAAAAAGCCACAAGTTGTCCGTTGGCTGAAATGGCATAGCTGGTCACCCTTTCAAAACGGTGCCTGGTTTCGTCAATGGGATTGAATATGACCAGCTCAGCACCTTCCAGTGTGTCGCCGGGTGCTTCGGATTTGTGGAATGCCATCCAGGTGGACATCCTTTCGGCAACGGCAAAGGAGGCTACATGTTCAAACACTCTGCTTTTGTCATCATACAAACGGCGAATGCCCAATTGATCTTCCGGCATCCATTTTGTGTTGCTGTACTCCTTCCTGGCTTGTCTGACAACCTTTTTTTCAGGCCTGATCAGGTAAGCAATGTAATCAGAACCGGCCGAAAATACGGCATGCTGGCCCCTGGCCACCGTATCTGTTGCACCGGTTTGCAAATTCACCAGTATTAAACTGCCATCGCCATTCTGGGGGTTCAGCTCATAAGAAGCCCATCGTCCGTCGTTCGACAGCTGTTGCCGTGCAATGTTTTTCCAGTCATCGTACACCGAATGGTCAAGAGGCACCCTGGTTCCATAGACACACAGCGGATAAACAATGCCCAGTATCATGGCAATAAATAAAACCAGCGTTTGTTTGTTCATTTCTGTAGATTTTTATTGAATAATTTCTTCATTTGGGTTGTCCGTTTCTGAGCAGGGGCAGGAGTTCGTCCCGCACCCACCTGAATTACGGTTCAAACTCCAGCGCTTTCTCCAGTGTTGTGATGGCTTCATCATGACGTCCTGTCTCTTTGTATGCGTTTGCCAGCGACACCAAAGTGCTAAGGTACAACCATCGGTGGTTGTTCTGCATGTCCTTTTCAAACAGATCAACTGCTTGCCGGTAATATTCGATGGATCGGTCCTTTGACCCCCCGAATATTGCCGGTGCATAAAACAACATATGACCCTTTTCGAGATAACCCCTGGGGTAACTGTCATCCATATCGATGGCCTCATCGATCAACCGTCCGCTGGGCCTTCCCAGGCTTACACTGCGCAGGGGATTGAGGCTTATGCGGTAGGCATACAGGGATGCCCTGAATAATTTGGACGGCACGGTGTATCCCGGAACATCTTCCAGCATCTCCAGGTATTTTTCCTTCTTATTCAAAATGTCCCTTGCTTCGTCTTTTCTTTTAGTTCCAAGGTAATAACCCGTCAGTCCGTATTGGGCCAGGAGAATATCATACAACAATGCAGGGTTCGGATTCTGGTTGTATTCAAACTCCATGGTTTCCAGTGTGCTTTCCCAGAGCGACATACGGTCAGTTACATATGCACGGTACACCAGGTTCTGAAAGGTGGTACTCCCCGTTTTCCCGCCAGACGGCATACTCCAGGATGCCATGCCTGAAAGAATGAATAACAACAAAAGTCCTATCCGGATATGATGCGACCTTTCCATTTGTTTTTTTTGTAGATTATATTATGTATTGACCTAAACACCAGGATAATAAGTGATAACTGCTGAACCGGGGCAGCCAACAGGTTGTGTGCGATATGCTGTTTGCTCGCAGCGGACACGATTGTCCGTATCAGCAGGGTAGTGCAAAGGAGCAGAACAGCCCGGAGCGGACCCATGGCAAGGTATACCGGGACTACCCCAAAAGAGGTGATTGCGGTAAACGTGATGGCTGTAAGCGGACTGGATCCAAAAAAGGCCATCACATTCTTTGAAAAACCATTGACAGCTTCTGCAAAGGAAGCATACATCCGGCATCGTACCTGTCCGCCACTCAGGATGGTGTGTGTCTGCAACCCGCTCCTTTTCATATACCGGGCTATGGCTATGTCTTCTGCCACACTGTTTTTGAATTTCTGGTGAAACATATGGTTCCTGTAAGTTTCGGCGCAGATCATCAGAAACTGTCCGTTTGCAGCTGACAGTGAGGGGAAACGGCTGACCCTGGTCAGTATTAATGGCAGCAGGCTTACCAGTATCCAGTTCATCAGGGGTACGATCAATCGTTCACCCCATGTTTGCATGATCTGTTGCGGAAATACAGACAACATGTGTAACTGCTGTTTTTCAAAGTGTGCTATGGCGTTGCTTATCAGCGTTGTTTTCATCCGCACGTCGGCATCAACAAAAAGAAGAAGATCTCCCCTGGCATGCCTTGCAAGCTGGTGACAGGCATGGTTCTTGCCCAGCCACCCTTCAGGCAGTTCCTGTCCCTTAACCAGCCTGATCCGTTTATCGTTATCTGTATAGGAGCCGGCAATTTCTGCAGTTTTGTCTTCCGACAGATCATCGTAAACAATGGCTTCCCACTGATCGTGATCCTGGCGGATGATGTCTTCCAGCAAAAGGGCAATGTTCTTTTCTTCGTTCCGGGCGGGGATCAACACCGATGTCAGTTGTTTCTTTCGGGGGACAGCCGGTTGAAGCCATTGACGCATCAGCAGGTTGCTTAAAGCAACCAACAGGCGCAAGCCGGTAAAAACCCATACGACCATTGCCAGAATAATCATCGGTTGATCAATAGAGCTGCAAATATACATCAATCTGTGTTCATGGTAAAGTATGTCCGGGTTCCTTACCGGTGGTTAATACACGGAACAGTCTGTTTCGAGCCATCATACGGATAAAAACACCGGCCAAAACAGGCTTCACCCTCCGGTATGGCGGTCACGGTCCTGTTCGTTGACTGCCTCCTTCAAAAAAGCATTATACGCCTTTTCAGCCGATTCAGCATCATAAAAGGACAATGCACCTGTATGAGGTCCCGGTCCCCCATCCATGCAGAACAGTTTGTTTCGTTCCTGCCTGGCAACGGCCAGATAAATATTAAGGGACGGCTTCCTGTATTCGAAATAATCACACAGGGTAGCCATAAACACAATTTGCAGCCGGTCGCTGGCATTGTCAATAATCCGGAACCACCCTTTTTCAAATTGCAGCGGGTAACGGTGTGATGACTGAAACGTTCCCTGTGGGAAAAGCAACAACATATTGCCTGGTTGTTGAAGGATCGCTGATGCGTAATGCAGTGACTGAAAGGCGCTCCTGCTCTTCTTTTTAATGGAAAAGGCGCCGAGCTTCCCGAGAAATGGACGCTTCTTCAATTCTTCTTCAAGCATCATCACATGAAACCTTCGTTGCAACACCTTTTTGTTCACCTTTCGGGCAACAAAACCATCCCACCAGCTTGAGTGATTGGCGATCAGGAGCACCGGACCGTCTGTCAGGGCGATGCGCTTCTTCAGACTGAACGTTCTGAATCTCCTCCGCATGAGCAAGCCAAAGAGCATATCAATAAACACTGCATGCCCATGACTGTGGTTGGCTTTGAACATGTTACAGGAATCTGAGGGTAATATTCAGCGCAAGGAAGAATACAAGCATCACACCAAACAGCCAGGGAGCAACACGGTTGCCGGTTTTAATCCTGGCCAGGTGCATGGCTGCGAGGAAGACGAGTGATATGATCAGCCAGGCCTGGTAGTTCTGCAGCGGAACAACACCACCCTGCCAGTGCCACATGTCGAGACGCATGGCAACCGGTTCCATCACAAAATCGAAAACCACCATGAGGACACCCCCAGCCAGGGCTTTCAGTGGCCAGAACAGCCGGGTTTCTTCCATGATGGCATACACACAATATGTGAGCATCAGCCAGTTCAGTCCAATTATTAACGGGGTGCCAAAGGCCTTTAATCCCAATGCACTGCCATACCAATAGGTACCGAACACGTGTCCGGTGAGCACCCCAAGTACCTCAATCAGATACCCGGTAATGGCTATAAAGAGGAGTACAATTGCATCGGTTGAATGCCATTTGCGATGAAAGAACAACAGTATGGCAGCACTTAACAGCAATGACAATGGCATCAGGCTGATAAAAAAGCCCCGTGTTGAAGGGAGAGAAAGTCCGATAAAACCTACCAGATAATACAATACGAAGAAATATCCTGCAAAACGGGCTGCTCTGCTTCTTTTTGATGTGGTCATAACAGATGATTTAATGGTTGATATTATTTGTTTTACTGATCTCTTTGTCGACGATCATGGCTGAGGCCAGGCATAACGGAATGCCACCGCCGGGATGCACACTCCCTCCTGTAAAATAAATGTTTTTTATTGACTTAATGAAATTTGCATGACGGTAAAAGGCAGAAAACTTATTGTTGGAGCTGGGGCCATACAACGAACCCCTGTATGAGCCTGTATCTGCCTCTATGGTGCGTGGGTCGGCAACCGATTCAGTGACTATGTGCCGATCGATGCTGATCCCCAGCATACGATTGATCTTGTCAATTATTCCGGAACGCGCCATGCTGATCATAGCCTCCCAGTCTTGTCCGTTATTCTCCGGTGCGTTGATCATCACATACCAGTTTTCATGACCCCCGGGTGCATCTGAAGGCACCTCTCTGGCACTGATAAAGATATACACAGTGGGATCGGCAGCAATGGACTTATGCGTGAACAGATGGTCAAACTCCTTTTTGTAGTCATTGGAAAACAAGATGTTGTGCAATGACAACTCCGGGAAACTGCCCGACACCCCCCAGTAGAAGATCAGTGCAGATGTTGACCGTTCAACCGAAAGTTGCCTTTTTGGGAACGGGTGCCGGGGCAATAATTTTTTGTACAGGGTAACAACATCCGCATCACTTACGATCAGGTCGAAAGGGATGGTTGTTCCTGCAGCACGCAGTGCCACTGCCCTTTTACCTTTGGTGATGATCTCTTCTGCAGGGGTGTTAAAAAGGAATTGCACCCCCATGTCAGAAGCCAGCCGGGTGAGCGCATCAACGATCTGATACATGCCTTTTTCAGGGAAAAAAGCCCCTGTGTTGTGTTCAAGGTGGGGGATGATGTTCAGCGTGGCGGGGGTCCGGTATGGATCTGAACCGTTATAGGTAGCATACCGGTCAAACAGTTGAACGATCTTAGGGTCCCGGAACCAACGGCTGTTTTTCTTATGCATGGTGGTCCACACATCCAGTTCATGCAAGTACACCAGGGATCTTCTGTATGATGGAAGTGCCAGGTTGCTTATCCGGTGGATGGAGTTGAACAGAAATACTTCACTGGTAAGATCGTAGAGCCGCTGGCTCTTTTTAAGAAAAGCGGTTATCCGGCTGACAGGAACACCTGTCTGGCGCTCCACTTCTTCAGAAAACCTGGCAGGATCCTGCCATGCAACCAGCCTGGTGCCATCCTCCCAAAAGTATTTACAGCTGGAATCGAGCAGATGGTAAGAGAAATAATCACCAGGATTCTTGCCACACAGGGTAAACAGGCTGGTAACCATTTCCGGCAGGGTAAACAAGGAGGGTCCCGTGTCGAAGCGGAACCCATTATGCCTGCGTTCAGAGAGCTTGCCGCCGGCTATCGGACCCTGCTCAAAGACAACAACATCATAACCCCTGGCTGCCATGCGAATGGCCGATGCTATTCCGGCAATGCCTGAACCAATCACGGCAGTTCGTTGTTTCATTTTTATGTGGGATAAGATATCAGCGAATACCAGTACAAATATGGATCATTGCCAGGCAAAAATACATAGTATTGCAACGGATTGCAATATATTCTTTATATTCACGGCTGATTTGTGCCTGGATGGGGAGGGAGTCATTCTGGCGTGACGGCGATGAACCAAAAACAAGAGACAGATGAAAAAAGTGATCATAGCAGGTACCGGACTTGGAGCATTGACAACGGCGATGCGCCTTGTTAGCCGGGGATACCAGGTGGAGATGGTTGAGAAATATCACCAGCCGGGTGGCAGACTGAACCAGCTGAGGAAGGATGGGTTTACCTTCGACCTGGGCCCCACCTTTTTTAGTATGACATATGAGTTTGAAGAGTTCAGGAAGGACGTCGGACTATCCAGGCTGCCTTTTACTTTTCGTGAACTGGATCTGTTGTATGCGGTAAATTTCAGGGGGTCAGACAAACGTTATATGATTTACCGTGATCCGGAACGCCTGGCCAGGGAATTTGAAGCTGTGGAACCTGACTTTCGTAAAAAAATGGATCGTTTTCTGGATGGTGCAGCCCGTTTTTTTCACGACACAGAACACCTGGTACTCAAGCGGAACTATGATTCTGTGATGCAGTACCTGCTGACGCTCGTCCGGGTACCGATAAGATACTCACCCAAGCTTCTGCGGTCGGTCTGGACGGAAATGGAGCGCCATTTTGAATCGCGTGAGGTGAAAGAGATCTTTTCACTGGTGGCATTCTTCCTTGGGGCCACCCCATTCGATACACCCTCTATATATACCATTTTGTCATACACCGAACTGGTGCACGATGGCTATCATAATGTGGTGGGTGGCATGTATAAAATTGTGGACGGACTGTGTGAAGAACTGAAAAAGGCGGGGGTTGCCATGCATTTCAATACAGAGATTACGGGGTACAGGCACGAGAACGGGAAAATTGTTGCTATGGTTGATCAAAATGGCAAAGAATGGGAAGCAGACATTTTTGTGGTAAATGCTGATGCGGCCTGGTTCAGGCATAAAATACTGGGCAGGAAAAAATATTCCGAAAAAAAAATGGATCAGCTCAAATGGACCCTGGCCCCCTTTACCATGTACCTTGGCCTGGACACAAAGCTTCCGCACGATGTTCCGCTGCATAATTATTTCCTGGGAAACAACTTCAGGGAATATTCTGGAAAGATCTTTAAGAATGCGATCAAGCTGGACCAGCCATATTATTATATGAATGTGGTTTCGAAATCTGACCCGGAAAGTGCACCTGATGGGTGTGAAAGCCTGTTTATACTATGTCCGGTGCCCGATATGCGATTTAAGTCCGACTGGTCGGACCGTGACAAGGTAGCAGATGGGATCTTAAAGGACCTGTCAGATCGTATCGGGGTAAACCTTGGCAAGCATATTGTTTCAAAAACGGTGATGACACCTGTTGAATGGCGCGACTCGTTTAACCTGTATAAGGGCAGCGGACTGGGTCTGGGTCACGATCTGGATCAGATTGGCGGATTCAGGCCAAAGAACTATGACGAGACTTTTGATAATGTTTTTTATGTTGGTGCTTCAACCGTTCCGGGCACAGGACTTCCGATGGCCGTGATCGGTTCCAAACTGGTTACCGAACGTATTACCAAAGCCTATGGACCTATACACGCGTAATGCATTGCAATGTGGTGAGATCACCACAAAGAACTACAGCACTTCATTCTCTATGGGGGTTCGTGCAGTGGACAAAAAATACCGCAGGGCAATTTATGCCATCTACGGTTTTGTCCGTTTTGCAGACGAAATAGTGGATACTTTTCATGATCAGGATAAAGAAACCCTCCTCAGGGATTTCAGCAAGCAAACCTATGATGCCATTAACAATAAGATGAGTACCAACCCTATACTGCATGGCTTTCAGTGGGTTGTAAATTCGTACAGGATAGATAGGGAACTTATTGACGCATTTTTGTACAGCATGGAAATGGACCTGTATAAAAAAGAGTATTCACAGGAAGAATACAGGCGCTATATATATGGTTCGGCCGAAGTTGTGGGGCTGATGTGCCTTCGGGTGTTTTATGACGGAAAGGATGATGAATACCGCCGGTTACTTCCCGCTGCACGAAAGCTGGGGGAAGCCTTTCAAAAAGTGAACTTTTTGCGTGATATACGTTCCGATATAAAGGAAAGGGGACGGGTCTATTTTCCTGATCTGGATCTTCAGCATTTTGGTCTGGAGGATAAGGGCAGAATTGAACAGGAGATAAGGGATGACTTTCAAAGTGCATTTCCAGGCATTAAATCTTTAAAAAAGGAGGCACGGCTGGGTGTTTACCTGGCATATCGCTACTACCTTGAATTGTTGCGAAAGATTCAGCATGCCGGACCACGACAGGTGCAAAAACAACGGTTCCGTGTATCAAATACAAAAAAAATGATCTTACTGTTTAAATCTTACCTGCGCAATAAGATGGGTTGGTTGTAGCTATACCTCTGACCTGCCCGGTTTGACGGTGGCTTTCGACGCCTTGCATATGACCGTGATCAGAAACATCTATGATACAGGATAGAATGATGGAAATGACAGAATTGTTTTCGGATGCTTATTTTATGCGTGAAGCCCTGAAAGAGGCCTTAAGGGCTTATGATGCCGGTGAGGTACCGGTTGGTGCTGTTGTGGTTTGCGAACAAAGGATCATTGCCAGGGGACATAACCTTACCGAATGTTTGAACGATGTGACGGCACACGCGGAGATGCAAGCCATTACAGCAGCTGCCAATCACCTGGGGGGCAAATACCTGAACCAGTGTACCCTTTATGTGACGTTGGAGCCCTGTACGATGTGTGCCGGAGCCCTGTATTGGGCACGGCCGGGCAAGCTGGTTTACGGGGCAGCCGACGACAAAAGGGGCTTTACCCTGGTGCCTGCACCACTGTTGCACCCAAAAACGATCGTAACGAAAGGTGTGGAAGCACAGGCTGTTACCCAGATGATGCAGTCTTTTTTCTCCGCGAAACGACGGCATCTGTGATCCGGCACCATCCCGCCCACACCTATGATAACCTGTTCCCCTTCCGCTTTAATGATTAGTGTCTGTCTCTACTATCCGGTTTCTGCGCATGCCTTGAACCCGGACATTATAGTTCAGACACCTGACTTTATGGACAGACACTGATTATTTCTTCCAGCGTGGGGATATTGCGGAAGGCCCATTTGCCTTTCACAACACCTTCTTTCATCAGCACCAGTCCGGGATTGGAGCGTATGATGGTTTTCAATTCTATTTCGTCTGACAGGTAAAAAGGGTAGGGGGTTTGCCAGGAATGGCGAAACGCATCAATGGCATCCTGCGATGAGCCGGTCAGCACAATGAAGGGATATCCTTCTGATTCGGCTTCCCTTGCCAGGGGCGTGATGATCTGTTCAAATGCACGGGTGTTGGTTCGATACAGATCGTGGGCGACAACCATGAAAAGATACCCGGGCTTTGTAATAAAAAAATCGGTCAGGTCGTCGCCAAACTCATCTTCAATATAGAACGCATCGATCTCCGCTTCCTGGTATGGATGTATGATCTCCCTGCGCTGCTCTTTGAAACGCCATATTTCTGCCCACTCAGGATCATCCCAGGGGTAGTCATTGGCAGGATATTCCCTGGTCTCACCCGTTTTTTGGTTTTCGAATACCAGGAAGACATCAGCGACCTCTTCGGTGGGCAAAACCAGCTCGGTAACGTCGTTACCCACTTTCCAGGGACGAAAGTCTATGATGGGCAAATTACGCAGACAGTATACAGAAAGCCATAAAATGGCAACAGCAACAATGATCATCAGCATGTTGTCTGTTGTCTTGTTCCATGGCACCCTGATCCTGTCACGATAAGCAAACACAACAATGGAAGCAGCGAGGATGACAAGGTTTTTGTAAAAGGTGTCCCAGTTGCTGATGATGATGGCATCGCCAAAGCAACCACAGTCAGGTACCGGGTCTGTTATGGCAATGTAGAGTGTCAATGGCGTGAAAAACGCCATGAACAACAATCCGCCCCAGGCACTCAGGTTCTTTTTTATGCCGGCCAAAACCCCGACGCCAATGATAAATTCAAGGGTGCTTAACATCACTGCTGCCGGCAGTGCCAGGAATGACATCCATTCGACGTCAAATGCCATAAAGTAATCCTGGAACTTATAGGCCGAACCCAGGGGGTCAATGGCCTTGACAAAACCCGAGAAAATAAAGATCCCCCCAAACAAAATCCGGGATACCCATAACAATATTTTCATAGATGAACTGGTGTTATACAGAAAAAACCCCTGTTTCCGGCTGATGCGATCTGTGAAGGCAAAAAGTCAGGGATGTTACCCTTCTTCCCGCTCCACCACCTGTCCGGTTATTCTGTATCGCTCGGTGGGTCTCTCTTCGTTATTGTAGGTTACGGTTACCGACCGGCTGATTCGCTGTGGTCTTGCCGCAAGCCGGAATTCAATGGTAATGGTATCTTCCTCTCCTGGCAAAATGGGATCCCTTGGCCAATGTGTAACCCTTGTTCCGCAACATGCGCGCACACTGCTCAGCACCAGGGGTTCATCACCCGTATTGCTGAATTTGATGTCCAGCTTGCCATCGGGCATGTCATCAACATAGATGGTCCCAAAATTATGTCCGTTGGTTTCAAATGACAACCTGGGACCCTTTTTATCATCGTCGCCGGCACTGGCCACAAAAACAAACAACAACATCAGGCCCATAAAAGATAAAACATTCCGTATCATATCTGATCGTTTTTTTGTGTTGATGTAATGCATTTATTGATCGCAAATATACGATATATGATTAAGAAAACAAAATAATTGTAAAAATAATATTTTATTGGAAACAATCATTCAAATCATGTCAAGAAATTGTTTCAGGACTTGTTGCAGCAGGTGCCAGTTTTTTTTGTTTATGCAGTATTTGATCTTTGGCGGACTGATGTTTCCCTGTATGATGCCTGCCTCTTTCAGTTCTTTCAGGTGCTGTGATACGGTAGATTGGGCGAGGGGTATCTCTTTAACAATATCGCCACACATACACGAATCCTTTTCAAGGAGCATTAGTATGATGGTAATCCGGGCAGGATGGCCCAGAGCTTTACAAAACCGTGCTACCTGTATGCTTTCCTCTGTGTAGTGATCGTTTCCCCTCACCGGTTTTCTGATATTCATCAGGTATTCTTGTATGAGTGTTTATGCAGATACTCAGTGGCACCGGTTCAGACAGTCTATCATCTGGCTGAGTGCTTCATGTTTCAGAAAATAGAACGTGTTTTTGCCACTGCGGCGCGAATCAAGTACGCCTTTTGTTTTCAAGATGTTCAGATGATGCGAAGCAGATGCCTGTTCAATTTTCAGGGCTTCGTAGATCTGGGTTACATTCATCTGTTCCTGCTTTTCAAGCAACCCGATAATGGCAATTCTCATAGGATGAGCAATAGCCCTTAGCTTGCTGGCTGCTTCTTCTAATTTTTTTGGATCCAGTTTTGGTTGTGCCATGGTGCTGATGTTTTGATATCGTTCACATTGAAGTTTTTACAAATGTATGAAATATATAAATATATTTTGACATGTATTATTCATAAAAAGAAAACAAATAATTGTATCTTTTTGATTAACAGGCAAAATAGAGATAATACAAAAAAAACAGCATTCCCGGCCGCAACCAACGCCTTATCAGGCAAAAGTCCGGACAGGGCTTTGCCGTCTCTGGAACATGGCTGATTCAGGTGTGTCTTTGCTTACACACTTTTGAAGAGAAGAATTCCCTGTTCATCAGGGCAATAAAGTCAATAGAGATCCCTTTTGGGCAATCGAATTCGCATCCATAGGTATTGGAACAAAAGCCAAAACCTTCGGCATCCATTTGTTTTACCATCTGGTCAACCCTTTCTTTGCTTTCGGTTTTTCCTTGCGGTATCAGGGCATATTGCGCAATTTTGGCTGCAGCAAAGAGCATGGCTGATGAGTTAATACATGCAGCCACGCAAGCACCACATCCAATGCATGATGCAGCATCGAAAGCTTTATCGCTGACTGGTTTGCCAACCGGATTGCTGTTTGATTCAGGGGCACTGCCTGTATTGACACTGATGAATCCCCCTGCCTGCATTATGCGCTCAAGTGAGCTTCTGTCAACCACCAGGTCTTTGATCACAGGAAAAGCTTTTGCTCTCCAGGGTTCAATAACGATGGTGCCGCCGTCATTGAACGCACGCATATGCAGTTCACAGGTGGTTGTGTTCCGCATGGGCCCGTGAGGCCTCCCATTGATATACAGTCCGCATGAACCGCAGATCCCCTCACGGCAGTCATGTTCAAACACCACCGGTTCCTCACCCTGCTCAATGAGCATTTTGTTGAGGTAGTCGAGCATTTCCAGGAAGGACATTTCCGGTGATACATCATCCAAAGAATACGTTTTAAATGAACCTTTGCTTGTGGCATTTTTCTGGCGCCATATTTTCAGAGTAAAATTCATTGTATAAAAGTGTTAATGACGAAAAACTGCTTTGTTACTGGTTGAATTACTCAAGAGGGCATAAGGGTTTGTCCCGTCCGGATGGTTTGTTCCATCCTGGTTGAATGCCTTTGACGGCATGCATTTTTATTTATAACTCCTTTCCTTCACCTCCACATAGTCAAATGTCAATGGTTCCTTATGCATACGGGGTTTCTTGTCCCTTCCCGTGTATTCCCACGCGCCCACATAGGCAAAAGAGGCATCGTTGCGTTTGGCTTCGCCGGTTTCCGTCTGGTGTTCTTCACGAAAATGGGCACCGCACGACTCTTCCCGTTGCAGCGCATCTTCGCACATCAGTCGTCCCACCTCAAAAAAGTCGGCTACCTTCAGTGCTTTTTCCAGCTCCTGGTTTAATTCGCCGGCAGTACCCGGCACGCATATGTTCTTCCAGAACTCTTCTTCGAGCCGGTTGAGCAGTTCAATCCCCTCTTTCAGTCCGCCGGCATCACGACGCATACCACAGTGGTCCCACATGATCTTGCCCAATCGTTTGTGAAACGACGAGGCGGTTTCTTTGCCACCTACAGCCATGATCTGCCCGATCTTTTCAGCCGCACCATGTTCCGCTTCTTCAAAAGGAGCACTGTCGGTGGGTATCTTTCCGGTTCGTATGTCATCAGCAAGGTAATCGCTTATGGTGTTGGGCAAAATGAAATAACCATCTCCGCAGCATTGCATCAGTGAGCTGGCACCAAGTCTGTTGGCTCCATGGTCTGAAAAATTGCTTTCACCAATGGCATACAATCCTGGAATGGTTGTCATCAGGTTATAATCCACCCAAAGTCCCCCCATGGTATAATGTCCGGCAGGGTAAATCCGCATGGGTTGCTTATACGGGTTGATGCCTGTGATCTTTTCGTACATCTCAAACAGGTTTCCATACTTATCCCGGATGGATTTTTCGCCTTGTTTTTCAATCGCATCTTTAAAGTCGAGATATACCGACAGTCCGGTATCTCCTACACCATATCCGGCATCACAACGCTCTTTTGCGGCCCTTGAAGCCACATCGCGGGGCACAAGGTTCCCAAAGGCAGGATAGCGCCGCTCCAGGTAATAATCCCTGTCTTCCTCAGGTATCCCGGCAGGATGGCGTTTATCCCCCTTTTCTTTGGGCACCCATACCCGTCCGTCGTTTCTGAGGGACTCTGACATGAGTGTCAGCTTGCATTGGTAATCATTGAGTACAGGGATACTGGTGGGATGGATCTGGATGAAGCTTGGGTTGGCAAACAGTGCACCTTTTCTATATGCACTCCAGGCTGCCGAAGCATTACTTCCCAGTCCGAGTGTTGAGAGATAATATACAGTGCCATACCCACCCGTGGCAAGAACCACTGCATGTGCCGAATGACGTTCCAGTTCACCGGTAAGAAGGTTACGTGCAATAATTCCCCGTGCTTTGCCCTCAACGATCACCACATCAAGCATGTCGCGGCGGGGATGAAGGGTTACTGTGCCTTTGGCAACCTGGCGGCTGAGCGACGAATAAGTCCCCAACAAACATTGTTGTCCGGTTTGCCCCCTTGCATAAAAGGTTCTTGAGACCTGCACACCGCCAAAGGAACGGGTATCCAGGCACCCACCATAATCACGGGCAAAGGGGACACCCAGCGCTGTGAAATGGTCGATCACGTCATTACTGACTTCCGCTGCACGATATACATTTGACTCCCTGGCCCTGTAGTCTCCTCCCTTCATCATATCATGAAACAGACGGTAAACCGAATCATTGTCGTTGCGGTAGTTCTTTGCCGCATTGATACCACCCTGGGCAGCCACTGAATGTGCACGGCGCGGAGAGTCCTGAAAACAAAAAACCTTCACATTATATCCCAGTTCGCCGAGCGCACTGGCGGCAGCAGAACCAGCCAGGCCGGTTCCCACCACAATTATGTCAATCTTTTTCTTGTTGGCCGGACTCACCAACCGTAAACCAGTCTTGTAGCTGCTCCATTTCTCAGCCAGTGGTCCCTCAGGTATTTTTGAATCTAATTGTCGCATCATTGAATTGTGGTTTTATGGTTCATGGAGAATAGATAAACAAAAAATAAAAAGGGATGATGGCAAAACCCACACTGATCAGTATGGCATATATGGTGCCGATCACCTTAATGGCAGGCGTGTATTTTGTATGGTTGAGTCCCAGCGACTGGAAAGCTGACTGAAAAGCATGCTTGAGATGAAATCCCAGAAACACAAATGACAGCCAGTATAATGCTGAATACAAAGGGTTTTGGAATAATATCACCGCCATTGAATAAAAATCATGCCTGTCGCTGACCCCTGCAGGCATATCAACCCACCCAAGTTTAACAAAGAAAAAGTGCAGAAAATGAAACACGAGAAAAACCAGGATGATCATTCCTGTATGAAACATAAAGCGGGAGAATGGAGATGTTTCGGTTCGCAACGGGCGGTGATATTTCACGGGACGGGCACGGTAATTATGGATCATCAGCACAAAGCCCAGGGCTATGTGGATCAGGAACCCGGCAAATAGAACATACTCCATGATCTTGACTGCAGGATTTAGTGTCAGGAATTCAACTGCACGCTCAAAGGCCTCACCATCGCCGACCAACATCAACAGGTTCGTAGACAGGTGAAATACGAGGAACAACATCAGGAACATCCCGGCTAGTGCCATGATATATTTCTTGCTGATGGATGAAAGGAAAGTGTTGGATCTCTTCATGGGATTGGCTTAATATTTATTCGTAAACAAAGAACGGTAACGGTCGCTAACAAATGTATCATTAATGTTTTGATTTTGCAAAAAAAATGGACAGGTTATGAAAAGAAATCTGCAAATGGCCACGATCAGCCTATGCTGACTGTGTGCAACGAAGAATGTCTTTTGTCATTGATTGGCAGATGGTTGGATCAGCCCACCTGCATCGTTGCAGGAGCCTTGAACTTCGTTGTAAAAGCCTTGAAAAAGAATACTTTGCCGGCCGATTCCGACGCCTTGCGCCTGACCTGGATGATGCACACGAATGGTGCAGTTCGGGATTAAAGAAAAAGAAATGAAAGAAAAGGGAACAAAAAAACCCCGGAGCTGTTCAGAACTCCGGGGCTACCAATCAACTAACCAAAACAACAACATGAAGAAAAAACAACAAAGCGATAATATTTTTATGCCTTAAAAATCAATTCAATGAACCGCTCACTATTGATAACTCAAAATTCTGAAAAATGTTTTTAAAGATAATAAAATTTTCAATAAAAAAGTGTTAAATAATTTTTAATTTTTTGATACAGTCATGGATTATTTCCCAGGTTCTTTCGATATTATGGTCCAAGCCGACAGAAAACCTGATCAACCCCTCAGATAATCCCATTTCTTTCTGCACGTCATCCGGAACCTCACTGGAAGTACTTTTGCCCGAATTACTGAAAAGCGTTTTAAAATATCCCAGACTGACGGCAAGGTAGCCAACCCCTGCCTTCTGCATGCTTTCCATTAACAATGATGCCTTTTCAGAAGTTTCAAGATCGATGGCAATCATTCCGCCAAATCCAAAACCAGGATGCATCAGTTCTTTCATTAATGAATGCTGCGGATGATCGGGCAATCCAGGATAAATGACCCGCAGCCCTGTTCCGGCAAACTTATCTGCAAGGTACATGGCATTACGGCTATGCTGCTGCATGCGTATATGCAGTGTGTGAAGGTTTTTATGGATGCCTGATGAACGCAAAGGGTCGAGGATGGGTCCCAGCAACATGGCTGAACCGGTATTTACATCAGCCAGGGAATCAATAAATGATTTACCGGCACAAACGGCACCGGCCACACAATCATTTTTTCCATTCACGAATTTTGTCAGACTGTACAATACGATGTCGGCACCAAATTGTGCTGGCGAAATGATCATTGGCGTAAATGTATTGTCAACCAATAGCTTTACATTATGTTTCTGTGCAATGCCCGATAAAGCGGGAAGATCAGACACCTGCAGTAAGGGGTTGGTCACCGACTCGGTATATATCAGCTTTGTGTTTTTCCGGATGGCTTTTTCCACTTGATCTGTCCGGGTAATATCAACAAACGAAACATCAATGTTGAATTTTTTCAGATAGTTCGACAGAAATGCAAAAGTCCCACCATAAGTTGTGATGCTCGAGACAATGTGGTCACCAGTATCACACAACTGCAAAATGGCAGTGGTTATGGCACCCATGCCTGAAGCGGTGACCCAGGCGCTTTGGGTCCCCTCCATGGCAGCAAGGGCATCTGCCAGGTATTTGTTTGACGGATTCCAGTGGCGTGAATACAAAAAACAACCCTCCTGTTCTCCCTGGAAAGTGTCAACCATGGTCTTGGCTTCCATAAATGTGTATGTTGCCGAGTCGGTGATCGACGGATTCACGTCTCCAAACTCACCAAACTGAAGCAGGTCCTGAATGTTTGATGCGGGATCAAATTTCTTCATACTATGTGTTTTTTTAATGAAACAACAAATGTACATGAATTTTTTTCATGCGAAATTTAACCCGGACGCATGATAAAAAATTCATGTGAAAGCGTAAGCGGTTCCTCCTGTACACCAGCATTTTGTAATTTTTTATACAAAATGATGGTGGTTTTTTACAGGAGAAATGTACATGAATTTTTTTCATGCGTCTGTGTGTACGATCCAATAAAAATAGTTCATAAAAAACGCAGCGGCTACTTTTTATTGTGAAAGATGAACAGAGCACTCTTTTATGTGCTGGAAATTTCATATATTGCGTTGACAACAATATTGTTCAATCCCAAAAATCATTGCTGATGAAAACAACCAGTGCTATTATTGTTGCAATGGTCATTATGTTGACAGGCAACATATTGCTTGCTATGGGAGACAAGTTGATGGCTCCTCCGCCACCAGGTGCCGTTCTTAAAGGAAACGAGCGCGATGGTGCGTCCTTTAAGATTCCTGCTGCAGGCTTCACAGCATCTTTCCATACACCCATGCAGGTCGGTGAAGCGGTTTCATTTTATGCCAGGGAAGTGGGGCCGATGGATGAACTGGTAAGCGGTGAACATTACCGGACTGATATGATGACCGTTGAGATCAAACAACTCGGTGTGTTGAAAGTGTACGACATTCCGGAAAATCCCGGAATATCGGTCAAAAGTGTCCGCATGCTTCAGCCTCGCCAATGTATTTCAGAGTATTTCAGGCCTTTCCGCCGTATGGCAGACGAACTGGAACAATACAGCAGAGACGATTTTAATGAGATCTGCTCGCGCTATGGATACCTTCAATATGCTTATTTCGGACGATCAGATGAGGCCGGTCTTAATCGTGATGAGGTATTGCACAGGGAGTACAGACGAGAGCTGGATGCTGCTGCAGGCAAAGGACTGGATGCCGGTGAAATGATGGCAGAAGCTCAACGGTTGATGCAGCAGGGGAAAATGGATGAAGCCACCGAACTGTTACATAAAGCTGCCGAATTGCAACAGGAAGCCATGCAAATGGACCTTCAGCGGCTTCAGGAGCCTGTGGCGCAAGAAGAAGTGGCGGACAATTGGGAAGGGTGGCTCAGGTTTCTAAATGAGTTGGAGGCCATTGCTTTTCCAACCATCGTGGTAATTGATTACCACCCATCCCATTGGCCGGATGATGAATGGTTGCGTGAAAGTACAGACTGGTGACCAGGCAGCATTAATTGCTGTAGGCTGCTTTAAGGGAACCAATCATTATTCATTTTAATCAAACGGAGGATAGTTTATGTGGCAATTATTTTTTTTATTCTTTATGTTCTTTTTTACAGGGGTGATCAGTGCACAGGTGGCGCATGACCAACTGGTCCCCCTGCCCGGATTTGCTGAATTTCAACCCGGTCTGACGAGTGAAATGGAAGAGATGCACCAGCAGATGGCAGCCACCAGGGAAAGTGCAACATACCAGGATGGCCAGCTATTACGCTATGAAGTTGTTGACACTGAAGTTATGGTATATACCACACCGCTGCCCGTTGAAATGGTGAGAGAAAAATACAAAGATTTGTTCATCGACCAGATGAGAGCGGATGGCACACCGGAGGAAGCGATCAGCCAGTTTAGCAGGTTTCTTGACACCCAGGTTATTCAGCAGGTTGAAAACGTACCCCTTTTCCCTGGTGATCCGGATATGATGGAGACCTATTATGAGATGGCGGAAATTGATGTTCCAGCCAGGGTTATCGATTGTATGCGGGAACTATACCCGGACCTGAAGAATAAAGAAACCAGTACTTTTGTAATTGAGATGAACGAACAACAGTTTCGGCAGGATGACAGCCAAGGTGTGCAAGATCCATTTACCATGGTGGAAGTGGAGGTGCAGCAACCATCTGTCAACCTTTTTGATTGCTCGTTTTCGGAGCAGACATCCATCATATACCGGGTGTTTACCATGACCGTAAGCATTGAATAGATCCTGCCAGGGAGAGGGGGCCGGATGACCCTGTCGCCTATACAACTGAACAAATAACCGAACGTATTAAAAACCTCTAAAAAATTACTGCCCTTATGTTTACAGGAATAGTGGAGACGACCGGAAAGGTCGTAAAAATTGAAAAAGACCGCGGCAACATCCATTTTACGATCGAAACACCCATTGCCGGGGAGTTGAAGATTGACCAGAGCATTGCGCACGATGGTGTGTGCCTCACCACCGTACATGTTGATAAAAAGAAGCAACAATATACGCTGACGGCCATACAGGAGACGCTGGATAAAACCAATATGCGTACGTGGGATGTGGGGTATGAGGTGAACCTTGAGCGTTGCATGCGTGCAGACGACCGGCTCGACGGACATATCGTGCAGGGACATGTTGACCAGACGGCTGTGTGTACCAGGGTGGAGGAACTGGATGGAAGCTGGAAGTTCTATTTTAAATATGATCCTGGTCCGAAAAACATTACAGTCGAAAAAGGGTCTGTCTCTGTCAACGGGGTCAGTCTGACGGTGGTAGACTCGATGCCGGAGATGTTTTCTGTGGCGATCATTCCTTACACTTATGAGGTGACTAATTTCCGGAACTTCAAACCCGGCTCTGTGGTGAACCTGGAGTTCGACATCATAGGAAAATACGTGGCACGTTTACTGGAACTGCACTTCAACGCACAAAAATAGCCACGTTGCTGCAGTATTGTCTGTGTTGTCTAAAAGGTTTTTTGCTGCAGTTTCAGCCGGACATACAAAGAGAGCCAGCACTGAACTTTTCAATCCTGAAACAGATTACAGGAGAAAAATCTGTGCTGGCTCTGCCATTACCTGGCTGCAGTGCATCTTTTAAGGAACAAACCGGACCAATTCTGATTGTTCGCTTCACATGATGCAATGCAACGGATCATACTGGTTAGTCTCTCATCAGACCCCGTTGTCTGAGCAACGGTTCTATCTCCGGTTCCCTTCCGCGAAAGTCGACGTACATATCCATTGCATCTTTGGTGTTCCCCCTTTCCAGTATGGTTTCGCGGAAAGAACGCGCTGTTTCCTGGTCGTACACATCGCCGGTTTCACGGAATGCTTCATATGCATCGGCATCAAGAAGTCCCGACCACAGATAACTGTAGTACCCTGCAGCATAACCACCTGAGAAAATATGGTTAAAGTGTGTGCTTGCCCAGCGGTAGTGGATCTCGGGTATCATGCCATGCTGTTGAATGGTCTTTTCCTCAACGATCTCTGCCACTTCGTAAAGCATTTCTTCGTCAAATGGCTCGGTTATGGTATGGTATGCCATATCAAGGTATGTTGACATCAGGAACTCTACTGTGGCGAAGCCCTGATTAAAGTGGGCACTGGTAACAATGCGTTCCATAAGCGATTCTGGCATATACTCACCGGTTTCGTAATGCCTGGCAAAGGTTTTCATCACTTCGGGTTCGTTTGCCCAGTTTTCCATGATCTGGGATGGAAGCTCAACAAAGTCCCTCGGAACCGAGGTGCCCGCCAGACTTGGGTAGTGGACGTCGGAGAGCAAACCATGCAGGGCATGGCCAAATTCATGGAAGAAGGTGGTCATCTCGTCATAGGTGAGCAAAGATGGCCTGGTAGCTGTTGGAGGCGAAAAATTGCATACAATGGTGATCACCGGGTGAATAAATTTACCGTCCTGGTCTATACGCTGACTGCGGTAACTGCTCATCCAGGCACCAGGGCGCTTGCTGTCGCGCGGGTGAAAATCCATATACAAAATGCCAACATGCGATCCGTCCGATTCCAGGACTTCGAATACCTGGACGTCCCTGTGGTATTTTGGCACATCGGTCCGTTCAACGAACTGCAAGCCCCAGAGCTTGTCAACAATCATAAATATCCCGTCACGCACGGTGTTTAGCTCAAAGTATTGACGCACTTCCTGTTCATCCAGGTCATATTTTTGCCGTCTGACCTTTTCAGCATAATAGCGCCAGTCCCATTGCTCCAGTTCGAAATCGTTGCCTTCGGCATAGATCATGTTCTGGAGCTCCTCCGCCTCCTGTTTGGCAAGGGCAATTGCGGGGTCCCATACTTCATCGACAAAAGTCATCACCGTTGCTATGTCGCCCGCCATGGTTTCCTCCAGGCTGTAGTCAGCGTAAGTGTCATAGCCCAACAGCTGAGACCTTTCCAGGCGCAGATTGGCAATTGTTGCGAGGATCTCCCTGTTGTTGAACTCATTGTCGTTGTTGCCTCGGTTTATATGTGCCTGCTGCATTTTTTTGCGCAGCTCACGGTTGTCGGCATTGTAAAGAAACGGCATCAGACTGGGGTTGTGCATCGTGAACACCCACTTGCCCTCTAGTCCGGCTTCAGCAGCCCTTTCCGCAGCATCTTCGATGGAGGTCTCAGGAAGTCCGGATAAGTCCTCTTCATTGTCGATCACCATCTGAAAGGTATTGTTTTCACCCAGCACATTTTGTCCGAAACGCAGGGTTAATGACGACAATTGCGTATTGATCTCACGGAGCCGTTCCTGCTTTTCAGGTGGCAGATTTGCACCACTGCGTACAAAGCCCTTATAGGTTTCATCCAGGAGCCTAAGCTGTTCGGCATCCAGGTCAAGGTCATCTTTTTGTCCGTGAATGACCTTTACCCTGTCAAACAATTCCAGGTTCAGGTTTACATTATCAAAATGTTCTGACAGTTTGGGTGACATCTCCTGGGCGATTTTTTCGAGCTCCGGACTGGTAAGTGATGAGTTGAAGTTGTAAAATACCCGCAGCACATTGGTCAGCAGTTCTCCCGAATATTCAAGTGCTTCAATGGTGTTTTCAAACGTCGCCGGTGCCGGATTATCTACAATGGCCTGCACTTCCGATTCACGCTGGCTGATCCCTTCGATGATGGCGGGTTCAAAATGTACATTCTCTATCAGGTCAAATGGTGGCACCCCAAAAGGGGTGTCGTATTCGCTGAAAAAGGGATTGTCCTTTTCAGCCGGTGCACAAGATATGAGTAACATAAATGGTAGAAAAACAATGATTTTGAATTGTTTCATTTTTTTGTTTTTTTATTGTCTAACTGTAAAGTTTCACCACGTTGTTGAAGGTTTTTCTTCTCTCTTTGTGAAGCGCAGCGGAACGGAACAAAGAGAGAAGAAAGCGCCCGAAGAAAACTTGTTTTATTTTTGTTTCCCATTAAAAAATAAAATTATGAAACAAGAGTATCATTCGAACGCCGTAACAAATTTACACATTCGTAAGCAAATAAAAGGAAGTTCTTAAAAAAAATTTTAAATTAGCCGAAATGTACAACACTTCTGTTGCAACCATCAGTAAGTGGAAAAACAGAGAGGAGCTTCAAGACAAAAGTTCATGCCCGCATCAGATAGCATACGCTTTAAACGAGATGGAGCAAGCACTATCTGTCTCTATCAGGAAAACAACATGGCTGCCGCTGGATGAGGTATGGGAGTTGCTTTTATTTGTTCAATTGTTTGCACCCGGGATGATGATTTATAACGAGAGACATTAAGCGACTTTCGACCATATACATAATATAATTATCAAGCTATGAAAAAACTGTTATTGATCGCAATGATTTTGGTATGTTTTTTACGGGTGTCAGCCCAGACATACGAGCCCGCCTGGGAGTCGGTAAACAGCCGTCCGTTGCCCGAATGGTTCTCTGACGTGAAGTTTGGGATCTTTATCCACTGGGGTGTGTATTCTGTGCCGGCCTGGGCACCTGCTGATGCTGATATTGGCATCTATGCCAAATATGCCGAATGGTACTGGTGGCGGATGATGAATACCAACGATGAAGCAGGAAGGCTGTTCAGGGAGTATCATGATGCGATGTATGGTGAAAATTTCAAGTACCAGGATTTTGCGCCGATGTTCAAGGCTGAACACTTTGACGCGGCGCAGTGGGCTGAGCTGTTCAGGCGTGCCGGAGCGCGCTATGTGGTGCTGACCTCTAAGCATCATGAAGGCTTTACCCTCTGGCCCAGTGAGCAGAGCTGGAACTGGAACAGCGTTGACATTGGCCCGCACCGCGACCTGTGTGGTGAGCTGTCGGAAGCAGTGAAGGAGGCAGGCCTGCACATGGGCTTTTACTATTCGTTGTATGAGTGGTTCAACCCTCTGTACAGGCGCGATGTAGAGACGTATGTCGATCAGCACATGCTTCCGCAGATGAAAGACCTGGTAACCAGGTATGAGCCGGATATTTTCTGGCCGGACGGGGAGTGGGACCATCCTGCTGAGACCTGGAGGAGCGCTGAGTTCCTGGCCTGGTTGTATAACGAGTCACCCGTTAAGGACAGGGTGGTGGTGAATGACCGGTGGGGCCGGGAGACCCGTGGCAACACACCGGGTGGGTACCACACCACCGAGTATGACCTGGTGCATGACGGCATAGGCATTGCTGATGGGGATCATCCCTGGGAGGAGTGTCGTGGGATAGGCACGTCGTTCGGGTACAACAGGATAGAAACCCCTGATCACTACATGACTTCGGAGGCCCTGGTGCATCTGCTGGTCGAAAAAGTGGCGTCCGGAGGCAACCTCCTGCTGAATGTTGGTCCGACGGCCGACGGCCGCATCCCTGCCATCCAGCAGCAGCGGCTGCTGGATATGGGCGCGTGGCTCGACGTGAACGGGGAAGCCATTTACGGCACACGCAAGTGGGGTGGGGCCGCACAGAATGACCACCTTCAGGATGTATACTTCACCCGGAAGGGCAATGACCTGTATGTGATCTGCACCAGTTTTCCGGAGCGGCCAATCGTTGTGGAAGGCATCAGGCGCGGTGGCAGGGTCAGCATGCTGGGCCACGACGGAATTATTCGTGCACGTACTTCCGGAGGCCGCATCACAATCAATGTCCCGGATATTACCCCCGCCAATAATCCATCTGACTATGCGTGGGTCTTCCGGATTGAGAATGCACTGTGATCCACTATGAAATATCCAAAACAAATGCAAGGAGAGGGGAAAGGCGATCCTTTACCGGTTGTCGGCGACATTTTAGCTCCGTCACCATCCCACGAAAAATCTTATAGAAAACCGAACCATCTTTGGGCAATACAACTTTTCATTTCAAGCAATTCTCTGTCAGACAAGAGCGATCGGCGATGAAGGTGGGCACAGACGGTGTGCTGTTGGGGGCCTGGGCGCCTTGTGAGGGGGCCACCCGGATACTGGATGCGGGCACAGGCACGGGGTTGATCGCCCTGATGCTGGCCCAGCGGCAGCCGGATGCGAGCATTGTGGCAATCGATATTGACGAAGCATCGTGGCGGGAGGCAGCGGATAATTTCTCTGCATCGCCATGGAGCAACAGGTTTTCGGCGCATCATTGTTCATTGCAGCAGTTTGCCTCGCGGTCGAACGATACATTTGATTTGATTGTGTCCAACCCTCCCTATTTCAGCCGGTCATTGCCGGCAAAGAACCCAAAAAGGACCCTTTCCCGCCACAATGATTTACTGGGTGCATCCGATCTGATCCTGGCCGCGAAGGAACTGATGACACAGGGTGGCACCCTGGCCCTGATCCTTCCGGTGAGTGAATATGCATCATTTTTTGAAATTGCGGAGCTGAAGGGCCTGTATGAACACAGAAAAATGGTGGTATACCCTGTTCCTGGCAAGCCCGCCCACCGCATCATGTCTTGCTGGGGCCTGGCCCCGGCGGCGGTGTGCACCAATGAGTCCCTGATTATAGAAGAGGGCGGGCGCCATCAGTACAGTGCCGAATATCTGGCCCTGACGCGTGCGTTTTACCTGAATATTTTTTAAAGGGCGGCCCCTGTTGTTTAAGAAATAATTATATGATATATTTGCAGTAAAATGTAATTATATCATGATAATATTACAATTATGAGTCTGTATAATCGAAAGATATCTCTGGATGACGAGCATGGTGATAGTATGTTTCTTTGGGGAGCCCGTCAGGTAGGTAAAACAACTTTGTTGGAGCAAAGGTTTCCTCACGCCAGGTATTATGACCTGCTTCAGTCCAGTGAATTTGAGCGATTGCTTCGAAAGCCTTCTTTGTTGAGCGAGGAATTGGAATGGATGGACGAGGGAGGGTTGGTCATTATTGATGAAATACAAAAAATACCACAACTTCTTGATGAGGTGCATGCTTTGATTCATCGAAAAAGAATTCGTTTCATTTTAAGTGGATCGAGTCCGCGAAAAATCATAAGGAGTGGTGCCAATTTGCTGGGTGGAAGAGCCCTGAAAAAAATACTGTTTCCCCTGATTAGCACTGAGGTTCCTGACTTTGATCTGGTTAAGGCGGTGAATAATGGAATGATTCCAAGGCATTATATGATCAGCAACCCATGGGAGAGATTTCGTGCGTATATTGGCGTTTATTTACAGGAGGAGATCCGTGCAGAAGCCCTCACACGCAGCCTGAAATCATTTTCCCGTTTTCTTGAAATTGCTGCTATTAGCAATGGAGAGATGGTGGTTTACAAGAATATTGCACAGGATTGTGGTATTGATCACCGCACGGTAAAAGATTATTTTGACATATTGACAGATACTTTGGCAGGGTATCTGATCCCGGGATTTTCTGCCACAGTTAAGCGCAGAGCGATTGTTGCTCCTAAGTTTTATTATTTTGATGTCGGTATTGCCAATTATTTGCTAAACCGAAGGAATTTGCAACCTGGATCAGAAAGCTTTGGTCGATCGTTTGAGCATTTTATCATCCAGGAAATGATTGCTTATCTTGGTTATATGCAGTCACATGAGCATATCTCATATTGGAGAACAAGTTCAGGATTTGAAGTGGATGCGATCATTGGCAATGGTCGAATCGCCATCGAGATCAAATCGACAGATGAGGTAAAATCGCGTCATCTGAAGGGATTAAAAGCATTTAGGGATGATTTTCCGCAAGTCAGGGCCATTGTTGTATCCCTCGACAGGCATCCCAGGTTGATGCATGGTGTGGAGGTAATGCCTGCAACTGTTTTTCTGCAGGCATTGTGGGATGGTAAAATCATTTAACGCAGGCACAAAGTGTAACTGTTCCCTACCCCGGATGCTGCTACCCTTGTACCTAAGTTGAGCGTTTTTCTATAAGCGGCTTTGATAAAATCAAAAATGATCAAGCATATGCTGCTTTGTTGGAATGCAAGCCTGCACAAATGGCATCCTCACATCAGATCAAGCGTTTTTTTGCGAAGCTATCGGTGGTTACAAACTTGATTTTCAACAAAGTATTACACGAGTTATTTATGTGGCGCTTGCTTATTGCACAGCC
>PWKN01000111.1 GCA_003559735.1 Bacteroidales bacterium
AAAGGGGTGCTGGTATATGAAAGAAACTAACGCTAACATCGCCGTGCTGATAGCCCAGGCTGAAAACACGCTCCGTATCCTTCAGGAAAACCGGGATTTTTACAACCAATTCAAGGATAACCTCACTCCTCCCCTCCGCAAAAGTTCCTGTAGTTGGTTTCCCCACTCGCATTTCCTGCCTCCATCGCTGCATAAAAATCTTCGCAGGCAGCATCATTGTCTCCCAAAGCCCTGTGACACACTCCCCGCAAGTTCATTAATACCGGATCATCCACGTCACGATCAAAAACAGTATTGATGGTTTCGATCGTTTTTTCATGGTCCTCCAGGTTATAATGAATAAACGCCAACATTCGATGCGCGTTTGGATCAAAAGGGGTTTTGCTGACAAATTCAGACAAATAGGGAAGCGCCTCTTCAAACCGCTGGTTGGTGTAATGGTTCATGGCCCGATTGTAAAGGTGCTGATGGGGGACAACAAACTTCTGATGTTGAAGAAACCGGTGCTGACGCTCTATCAACGAATCGTTCGGCATTGCCTGGTATGCCGTATCAATGTGTTGCCAGGCCCTTTCTATATCGCCAGACCGGTGAAATAAACTCGTTGCATACAAATACGCCTGTGCATTGCTTTTGTCGTGGGCCAGGAAACCCTCCAGGTAGGGACCTGTTTCGTCAATCCGCTCTTTTTCCGTCAACAGGTTGGTCAGCAGAAACACATTCCTGAAATAATGGGGTTTCACTGCATACGCTTTTTGACTGTAGATAAGCGCGCTGTCCTTCTGGTTTAAATTGTTGTAAGCCGTTGCCATAAAGTACTCGCGACGGCCATCAAACGGGTTGGTGCGGTCATCTTTCAACAAGTCAATCACTTCGCGGTATTTTTCTTCTTCCATCAGGTACCGTGCCTTTAATGAGGTGATCGACTCTCCCCAGACACTCAGGTTGGGGATCCATGGAAAATGTCCGATAAACCGGTCGGACGACTCCCGGAGCCGACCAGCCATGATCTCCTGGTAAATAACGCGCTGCAGTTTCGATGATTCAAAGTTCAGGTAAGAGATATAAGCCGAAAAAAGCATCAACACGATCATCCCGGCAGAAAAGAATTTTGCCAGTTTGTTTCTGAAGCTGCTGCTCTCTTCCTGCTTGTGACTGAAAATGCGTGCGTCTTTTTCATCTTGCTCATCATCACCTGACAGGATGGTAACAATGCCTATGGGCAGATAAAGGGCAAACAGCATCTGGATCTCCGGCCTGTCGTGCGGAAAGTTAAAAAAGGCATCAAACCCGTAAAACATCAATCCGGATCCAGCCAGAAACAGGTGCCTGTATCGCCGGGTATTCCTGTCTTTGTAAAGGTAAGCCTTTATCAGGTTCCAGAAAACAAACACAAAAATAAAAATGTAAAGCAGTCCGCCAGGTATCCCTGTCTCGGTCATCATTTCAATAAAGTCATTATGCGCCTTGTACAGGTATATATACCCGGTGTTCTCCTGGTTTTCGTGTTCCAGGATGTTGATTTTCCAGTTGCCGGCACCAACACCCAGCAAGGGGTTTTCCCTGATGATGTCAAAAGACCAGAACCAGGCATTTACCCGGTTGCTCTGCTGAGCATCATCCTGGATGGTTGCAAGTTGCGCACCAACAGATTGTGTGTGCCGGCCTCTTTGTGGATAGAGGTTGGCGCGAACAACGGAAAATATAAGCAGGGCAAGTACCAGGGATACAACATAGCCGGCAAAAAACCCTGCAGGTTGTAACTTTTTGTCGCGTATAAGGTTATACAATGTGTACAATAAGAATACCGCGGTAACTACGATCAGCCCTACATAAAAACCCCTTGTGGCAAGAAAGAAAGTGGCCAATATCCCGGTAAACATCCCCACAAGACCAACCAGCTTTAGCGGTCCACTGTCATATTTCCACAAATAGATGGCAAAAGGGATCTTGACGAATATGGCCGAGGCCAGGATGTTTTTGTTGCTGTAAACCGATTTTATGTCGGAAATCCTTCGAATATCTCCTTCAATAAATTGTCCGATATAATAAAACACCGACACACTGTCGAAAATCAGCAACAGCGCCCCAACCACCACGATCATCTTCACCAACCGGATGTCGCGCATCAGTATCACCGAAACGATAAATACCGCCGAAAACACCGAAAACATTTTGGTGAAATGCAGCACCGATTCAAGGATGTTGATCGCCTGAGTGAACGACAGCAACAAGATCCCCAGAAAAACCCCATATGCCAGTCCGGCTTTCGTATCAAAAAACCGCATCAGCAATCCGGGCTCACCCCTGATATCCTGCCGCGTCAGCAAATAGGCAAACGACAACAAGTTGAGCAGCGACAGGGTTAAAAACTTGGATGTGTTGGTGTCTAACGCCATCCAGTTAGGGGTAAAAGTGACCACGAAAATGTACAAAAGCAGTATGAACGCATAAGGGACCTGCGATAACCTGATCAATGGCTCTTTCTGCGGTTGTTTGTGCCTGTCGCTTCTGTTTTTCTTCCTGGCATGGCGCTCAGGACGATCATAGGGTTTCTGTTTTGACAAATGCCGTTTCTTCTTAGTCATGTGTCTTTGGTTTTTTATTGGAGCATAAGTATCTTCTTCTTCCGGATGTTCATTGGTCTCGCGACCCTTTCCTGACAAGTATGTGTGGCATATGATGTCTTGTTGTCACTCAAAAAACGGGCCTAAACTGGCTCCCGTGGGGTGGATCGTCCGACTCTGATTTTTTGTTTGCTTTTCACAGGTGTATGTACTCCAGGCCAGCTGCTTCGCTGCGAACCCCCTGAAAAAGCATACTGTAGCGGACGCTTTCGATGCCTTGCACCTGATCTGAGTGACAAACCATGAACATTACAGGTTAACAAGTGTAAAGATAAAACATTTTGTAACTTTGGCCAACGGACTTTTTCCGTTTGCCTGTGTCATCCGTTCATCAAAGCACGTCATTTTTAATACGTAACAATGGCAACAACAAGACCGAGGATCCCTGCCGTGTTCTATAATCCTTTGCTGCGTCTGTACC
>PWKN01000139.1 GCA_003559735.1 Bacteroidales bacterium
CCACGGAAGCTTCCAGTTGCTGCGCAAGCTGGAAGTTCCGTACCCAGGAACTGGAAGCTCCCGAAGGGACTTCCAGCTTCCGAAGTACAAAACCACGGAAGCTTCCAGTTGCTGCGCAAGCTGGAAGTTCCGCACCCAGGAACTGGAAGCTCCCGAAGGGACTTCCAGCTTCCGGGGGAGATATATATAAACTAATTCAATATTTTAAATAATGTTAAATTTACGAACTCTGTTATGTACTTAACCCAATATAACAGTCAGTAAAATAGATTTCTAAAAGGGACCATAATATACCTCACCTGCAGGCAGGGTATTTTTTTAAAAAAAAGTACATATTTTTTTCTAAATCGTTTTAGTTTTTTATACATTTGTACTACCATAAATCATCATAAAAACAAAACCAACCCAAATGACTGCTTGTTGTCTGCTTCCAACTTCCAGTTATTCAGTTGATTGTTTTTATGAACATTACTTAAAACCATATTTATCAACCAAAACCAAAGACATGCGAAGATTTTTAGTTTTTTTCGTGGCCATGGGATTTTTAGTCTGTAATGCTTACGGACAAAATCTCCGTGTAACCGGTACAGTGACAAGTGCGGAAGACGGACTCACTTTGCCGGGTGTAACAGTAGTGGTAAAAGGTACCACAATTGGCGCCACTACCGACATGGATGGCAGGTACACCCTGGATGTTCCACCAGGAAGCGTACTGCAGTTCTCCTTTATCGGTATGGAGACCAAGGAGATCCTCATTGAAGAGGCTGGTACCTATAATGCAGAACTAACTGCCGACAGGGTGTTGCTTGAAGAAACGGTGGTCACTGCACTGGGTATAACCCGTGAAAGGAAATCACTGGGGTATTCAACGCAGGATGTATCGAGCGTTGAGCTGATGCAGTCGCAGGAGGCCAACCTTGCCAACAGGCTAACCGGTCTGGTATCCGGATTGCAGGTTCACCGTTCAAGTTCCGGACCCGCTGGTTCTTCACATCTGGTGCTGAGGGGACATACTTCTCTGACGGGCGACAACCAGCCACTGATCGTTGTGGATGGGATGCCCATCACCAACTTCACAGGTAGCCCCGATCCGGGTTACTGGAACCCGCAGCCTGATATGGGTAGTGGTATTGCCGATATCAATGCGGAGGATATTGAAAGTATTTCCGTACTTAAAGGGGCATCAGCAGCGGCACTCTACGGTTCAAGGGCAGGTAACGGAGTTATCCTGATCACCACAAAGTCAGGGGTAGCAAGACCCGGACTGGGTATTACCTATTCTACACAGTTTGGCGTTGAATCGATGTTCACAGCACCTGAAATGCAGAATACTTTCGGACAGGGAACTGACGGTGCGTTTGACAACCTGTCTACTATGAGCTGGGGTCCTGAGATCCAGGGACAAAGTGTTACAAGGCATGACGGACAACAGATGGCGCTTCAGGCATATGACAATCCTTCGAACTTTTTCGATCTGGGAACATCACAGAACCACAACCTCTCTTTCCAGCAGGTAATTGGCGGAACTTCCGTCTATGCATCTGTTACACACCGGGACGAGCAAAGCATGATCCCAAACACCAACCTCATCCGCACCAGTTTTCTGTCGCGTGCGGTGACCAACTTTGGAGATGATGACCGCTGGTCTCTCGATGCAAAATTGCAATACGTAAGGGCTGAAGCAAATAACCGTCCAATTGTCGGACACAACTACACCAACCCTTTCTTTACCATGTACCAGTTGCCCATAAGCATGGATATTCGCCAGTTTGAACAGGCGACCGATGAAGCGGGCAATATGAGATGGTTTGGCGGAAGCAGTCAGCTGAACCCTTATTGGGTAGTGGATTACCGTCCGAACAATGACGTCAGGGACCGCTTCATCATGCACGGTACCGTTGGCTATCAGTTTACTGACTGGCTGGAAGGTGAGATTACTGCCGGCTCCGATATCTACACCACAAACAGGGAAAACAGAACCTATGCCGGAAGTCCGGAATCAACAGCTGGAATGTTCAGCACAAGTAAGGAAACCTATTTTGAGAACAACTTCAGCGGATTGTTGTCTGCCCGCAGGGACGACCTCGTTGACAGGTTAGGTATTTCAGGTAACCTGGGCGGCAATGTCATGATGCAGGAATTGTCAAGCCTGGGTGCAAATGCCGGTCAGCTGGAAGTACCCAACCTGTTTGCCCTGAACAACAGCACGGAGAACCCGTCTGTGAGTGACGATTTCTGGCAGGTCAGGATACTCTCGTTGTATGGTTCTGTTCAGTTCAACTGGGATGATTACCTGTTCCTTGAAGGGACAATGAGAAATGACTGGGCATCAACCCTGAGTGAAGATAACCGTTCTTTCCTTTACCCCTCTGTGAGTCTCTCGTATGTATTTTCAGAGATGCTCGACATTATGGGTGCCAGTCTGCCGAACTGGTTTACCTTCGGACGTCTGCGTGCATCTTATGCCCAGGTGGGTAATGCACTCGGACCCTATGAACTGTTCAACTTCTATACCATCGGCAATGATCCTGATGGTGTAACCACAGCCAACGTCGGCAACGTACTGTTTAACCCGAATGTACGGAGTGAGCTGATTACCTCGCAGGAGTATGGTGCCGATCTGAGGTTCTTCGACAACCGTCTCTCTCTTGACGTCACCTATTACAAAACCAATGCGACACGTCAGCTGATCAACCTCCCCGTTGACCCGCTCAGTGGCTACCGTTTCCGTAAGGTGAATGCAGGCGATATCCAGAACGAAGGGGTAGAACTCGTACTTACAGGAGATATACTTCACAACCCTGATGGTTTTTCATGGAGAACCAGGTTCAACTACTCGACCAACAGAAACACTGTGGAGGAACTGACAGATGATGTGGATATTTACCAGATTGGCGGGTTCGACAACCTGATGATCATCGCCGAAGCAGGAGGTATGTACGGTGAGATCTACGGTACCACTTTCCGCAGGGTAGATGATGAGACCAGTCCGCATTACGGCAAAATGCTGCTCGATGGCAACGGATACCCGCAGATGGACCCGGAAAGGACACGCCTTGGATCGCAGCAACCCGATGCCCTGATGGGCATCCAGAACACACTTTCTTACAGGAACTTATCCCTCATCTTCCAGTTTGACGGCAGTTTTGGCGGAAAGATGTTCTCCCAAACCAACCAGTCCATGCAGCAGATGGGTACCGCTGCAGCGACTGCACCTGGCGGAAAGCGTGAAGACATTATTGTAGACGGAGTGATTGCCAATGGCGATGGCTCATACAGTGCAAACAACATACCAATAACCCAGCAACAGTACTGGCTGGCTGTAGCCGGACCCGGAAACATCGGTATCATTGAGGCCAACATATACGATGCCACAAACGTGCGGCTCAGGTATGTGAACCTCAACTACAGGCTGCCAAGAAGAGTATTTGGCAATATGCCCATACAAGGAGCAACAGTGGGTATGAGTGTCAACAATGTATGGTTGATCACAAGCCACCTCAATGGCGTGGATCCGGAATCTGTTTACGCAACCGGAACCAATGCACTGGGTTTTGAGGCTTCTCCACCACCCACAACCAGGACATTCCTGTTTAACTTAAGTGTATCATTCTAAAACAGACCAACATGAAAGCGACAATAAAACTTGCATTATTATTTTTGGCAGGGGCGTGGTTCATGACGTCTTGTGAGGAGGATTTCCTGGACGTGAACGTGAACCCCAAGGCTGCCAGTTTTGAACAAGTACAGGTAGAATACTTTATCAACAACTCCATTCAGGCTGCACAGCAGAACCCACACGATGCCGAGCGGATGTTTGTCCTGTACTGGAAAACAGCATCCCGCCAGCACCGGTTAAACGGTGTACTGGCAACTGGCGGATACAACGATGGATGGACCGTCGACTACTATAACTCTCTGTCGGGCTGGCTCAGAACAGCCAACCTTGCCATCCAGGTGGCCGATGAGAAAACGGAACAGGGTGTTCACTTCCCTTATACCAGCAACCTAAAGCAGGTTGCACGGATCTGGCGTGTTTACCTGATGAGTGAGTTTGCCGACATTTTTGGCCCGATGCCCATCGACGGATTCCAGGGGGAGAACCCTGAGTTCGTTAATGAACAGGCGGTGTATGACTTTATGCTGGCTGAGCTTAGGGAGGCCTCTGATGCGCTTGACCTTACCATTGACGCACCCGGACTCGACAGGTTTGACAAGGCCTATGGCTTTAACTTTGAAAAGTGGCAGCAATACGCCAACTCCATGCGTCTGAGGCTGGCAATGCGTTTGTCGGAAGTAGCACCCGATAAAGCAAGAAGTGAGTTTGAAGCGGCCGTCAACGGACCACTGATCCGCACGTGGGATGATTCTTTCAAGATCATGGAAGAAGGTGGCTGGAACAACCTTACCGCGGTGATGTCGCGCGAATGGAATGCGCAACCGCTGTCTGCCACATTGAACAACCTGTTTATCGGACTGGGGGGAATACCTTCCCAGGATCAGTTACCGGAGATGTGGCACGACCACATTAAGTCCGCCGACTATATGGGGATGCGGTTTGAAGACCATTTTGGCATTGTTACCAACGACCCTTCGGCCGGATTCTGGTTCGACGGACTGCACGAAACCATCGACCCAAGGGCATACAAGTCATTTATCATTCCCGGCTGGTTCGATAATCCGAACTTCAGCGATTATCCCAGCTGGACAGCCGATGCACGGAACGTTGAACGCAACCTTGTTGATGAGAACGACGAGGTGATCGTTACACTTAACGGAGCTGGTACCTGGAATGCTCCATCCCTTGGCAACTGGGGTGCGAAAGCAGCAAGGAACCAGATTGCATTTTATATTGGCACTGTTCCCAGGCTTGGACAGCAATTCAGACAAGGTGGCATGGAACGGATCTTCTTTGCCCACTGGGAAACTTACTTCCTGATAGCAGAAGCAGCGGTCAGGGGCTGGTCGGTACCCATGGGTGCACAGGAGGCTTACGAGGAAGGCATAAGGGCGAGTTTCGCCTATTGGGACGTGGGTGAGTTTGCAGACGCGTATCTGCAGTCTGATTCATACAACCGTGCAGGCACATCAGTAAGCTGGGGCCATACAGCTGAACCTCCTGCAAGCGTGAGCATGAACTACACCGATGGATACACCAATGAAGAGGGAGTCCATATCATGCAGTACCCGGTCAATCACCTGCACAATGGTGGTGCCACAAAGAATGATCATCTGACAAAGATCATCACACAGAAATATCTTGCACAGCTTCCTTACCTTCCATTGGAAGCGTGGAATGATCATCGCCGTCTGGGACTTCCCTTCTTTGAAAATCCGTCGGTAGAATTACCGCTGACAGATCTTCCTGCGCTGACGCAGGCGACTGCAATGGAAGCCCGTGTCAATCATTTCCCGCAGAGGATCAAGTACCCCTCCGGACTGGAAACGAGCAATCCGGAAGGTTATCAGCAGGCTGTTGGCTTCCTGGACGGACCAGATGCCATACTTACACCCCTGTGGTGGGCTCAGAAGCCATAATTAACTGTTTGTTGTGATTGGTTAATTGTAAAGCAGGACCGTTGGGTTTTCGGTCCTGCTTTTTTTCTGCCGCATACCCCATCCGGTAGGCAAAAAGTGGTTTTCATACCGGTACCATTCTGAATTTCTTATCTTAGTCTCGAAAAACGGTTTCTATCCATGCAGCATAACAGATCCATTGTCCTTGAAGTGGCATGTTTTACTCCACAGTCGGCTTTAACTGCAGCCAATGCCGGAGCCGGCAGGGTGGAGCTCTGCTCGGGCTATTCAGAAGGGGGACTGTCCCCCTCAGCAGCATCAGTGATGATGGTCAGAGACAGTCTGACGATTCCTCTGCACGTGATGGTAAGACCAAGGATCGGCGATTTTATCTACACATCATTTGAGAAAGAGGTCATCGGCAGGGATATTGCTTATTGCAAAGACGCGGGAGCCGACGGGGTTGTCATGGGAGCATTGCTGCCATCGGGTCAGATCGACAAAGACTTTACCCGTTCGATGGTTGAAAAAGCGTATCCCATGACCGTCACCTTTCATCGCGCCTTTGACCTGAGTCCGGATCTCCATCAATCGCTCGAAACACTGATTGAATGTGGTGTATCCAGGATCCTTACATCAGGAGGAAAACCAACTGTCCGGGAGTCTGTTACAACCATTGCCAGTCTGGTGAAGAGGGCGTCCGGCAAGCTGATCATCCTGCCGGGAGGAGGTATCCGGCACGATAATGCACTTGACATAATTAAGAAAACAGGTGCCAGGGAAATCCACATTTCCGGCAAACGCCTGGTAACAGGCAATATGCAAATAAACCCTTCGGTCAGCCTTTCAACACACGGTGAAGTATCTGACACATCATGGTATGAAACAGACCACGACCAGGTCAGAAACATCGTGATGCAGATCGGACAGAAAGGATGATTCAGAAAGAGACCCGGAAAAATTTTGTTTCATAGGGCATCAATCCATTGTCCCCGTTAACGACCTCATTTCCTAAAACATCCACCTGAACCGTTTCAAATCCGTCTCCATTTTGTCCGTTTACAGGGTTGAATGAGGCTGCCGTTCCCGCAACTTCCCGTACATGCAGAATGGCTGATTGTCCGCCTTTCTCCGGCATCGCACTGACAAGCAGGATGTTTTCAGGCCAGTTATCAATATATGCACCTTCCTGTGGATTGTCACCATCTCCCCCTCCGGGGATTACCCTGGCAAGGAAGGGCACCCGGTTGCTCCAGCCAAACCTGTTGGCCTCAGTCGCAGAATTTCCCAAAGTGCTTGTAAAGGAGTAATCCCACGTAATGCCTCCGTGTTGTTCGGCATTGAAATTGGTGGTCCAGTAATTGTTCATCGGCCATCCGTAAATATGGGTCGACTCAGGAGCGGCACCCGCCTGGTACCGTCCGGTGTTGATCCCGCCAAGCTGCATCAGTGGGGCATTGGGTGGGCATACGATAAGCTGTGCATCGTCATTATAAATGCGCACATAATTTTGTATGGTATTCCAGTCGTTGGCAGAGCCCGGGATCTGGTCGATCCCTGCACGGATCTCTCCCCCCTGAACGTCAAAGGCAATTTGTCCGGATTCGAGCACGACCGGGAAGGAAATATATATGGCTTCTGGATCGGTAACCATCTTCTTGTCGATATGGTATGCAAAATCGATCCGCTTGGCGGTGTTGAACAACCGGATCTCAAACACATAACTGCCATCACGCCAGGATGCCCTGGTATTGCCCCGGAAACGCAAGGTATTCCAGACATCTCCTTCGAAGAACCCGTCAAACCAGGCTTTTTCAAGGGGCTCCCTGGTGTAATTGTCGAGTTTGAATGCTTCGAGCTGTGCCCTGTTGTCAAGCAGCTCATAGATAAATTCACCCATCATCCATTCAGCCTCCTGGTCAACCACTTCCAGTCCGGTTTCCTTATCAACGATACTGGAAATGGCTGCCCTGGTGGTATCGACAGTGATCTGATACCACTGGTTCCCGAATGTGGCAGGACCAGGGCCTTCCATTCTGCGCGACACCGGTGCCGGACTGTCGTCGTGCCGGATGGTGAATGTTTTATAACCAAATGCAGGAATATCGTCTGCCCAGATGGCCCAGTAGGTGCCGTCTGAATGATATTCAAGGGGTTGCGCCGCAGCGGTATTTCCATCCCCGTCAACAATCCGGAATCCTGTGAACCGGGGGATGGTCTGGTGGTCGACATAGGTCACAAACATGCCGCTTCGTTTCCAGTTCAGCGGATTAAACACGATCAGTGAGGGGTGTTCCTCGCGGACAAACGCATTCTGCAAGAGTCCGAGGCCCTCTTCGCCCAGCATTTTTGCCCGGCGGCTTGACTCCCAGGCATAAGACTCCTTGATCGCCCTTTGTTCCATGGTGTATTTATGGAACGGATCGCTTACACTTGCGTGGTACCCTACGGTATGTTCGGTATAAAACAACAGCGCCTCGTTTGTGCTTTCAATGCGGTTATGTATACCCGGCGGCAGTGGTTCACCCTGAATGGCAGCCATCGTTAATCCGGCAACATGTGCAATAATATCGCCCTGTGCGGTCCGTGTGGCCGCAACTTCCCGTGCAGACGCACCGAACCCGTCTGTCCACCAATCGGGCCAGGCACCTCGTATCACTTCAAAACTGTCGCCATGGTCTGCTTCCATCGCCTCAAAAAAGGCGGTTGCCGTTGATGTTCTTAACTGCGGCCATACATATTTTTCGTTCCACTGGCGGATCATATCAGATGCAATCGTTGACGGTGCAGCATTGTCGGTCAGAAAGCCGGAATGCTGTATGGATACCAGGTCATATTCATAACCTTTGTTTTCCAGGTCGGTAAGGTAGGTTAACAGCTCCGTTTCAAACCGGTTAAAATCGCCGGTATGGATGCGAAATTCCGTATTCCCGGTCATATAATGTTCGGCCCTGTATGCCAGCATTCGTTTGCCTGACGGCGATTCCCACCAGAAAAGGGTGGGCTTGTCAAAACAGATCAGCGCACGATGACCATGGGTGCCCATATTCAGGTAGGGGATGCCGAGATCATGATAAAACTCATTCAGGCACCATCCAATGCCATTGACATCATTCTGCATGGCTGTCTTCACTTCAATTCCGTGCTCCCTGATCTTTTTGAGGGCCTGCAATGATGCGGCCAGGATCTGTTCGTCGGGCAGCTCGTCAAAGTTAAAATACATCCCGGTAATTTCAATCCGGCCCTCATCCACACGCTGCACCAGGCGGTCAACCTGGTTTGGCGGACGGCTTCTCAGGTATTCTTCCACTGCCCACGCAGCTTCACACGTCCACCGGAATTGTGCTTCCTCCGGATAGTCATCCGTCATATCGCAATAGTCGAGTGCATAATCAATAAAGCGCAGGTGTTCTCCCAGGATCTCCGTTTGTGGCCTGGTATAACCGATGTCGGTATGTGTATGCTGCACAAAGTTCACTTGCCACTCTCTGACCGGAGAAAGGGTAAGTGTTCCGCGATCACTGAAATCACCCATTTCCAGGAAATAGCTTACATCTGTTTCCTCGCTCACAAATGGCAGGTGAACATTGAGGTAGTTGTATCCAAACACCGCTTCGGTTTCCTTCACAAGGTTATCTTCTATGTAGATCCTGGCTGTTTCAGGCGGTCCGAAGTGCAGCAGTCCGGCCGTACCCAGCTGCTTGTATCCTTCACTGCCCTGTACAATGGCGGGGAATGCCCTGAAACTTAAACCGGTTTTCAGCGGAAAGGCAAACGTCATCACCCACGATGTCTTTGAAAAAGCGCCACCTGTTATCTTCAAATGAAGGGGTTCTCCTGTTTCAAGCTGCTCAACGGGCATGGTCAGGTACATAAATCCAAAGCGGTCGCCATGTTCATCGATCATATCTTTTTCAAAATGGAGGCTCGAACCATCTTCCTTCGTTTTTGTCCACTGATCTGCCCCGTCGGTCCAGAAAGAAAATGCGTGGTTTCCGTTAACTTCCAGATCAAACCGTGCCAGACCGGGCGACGACCCGATGCCGGCAAGCCATACAAACGTAATGTTGCCCTTTTGAAGATCGGCTGGCACCGGCTCCGTTTTCCATTCCATCGAAGACTGTCCGTCGGTAGCCCGGATCAGGAGACTTTCTTTGGCAATGGGGATCGATGAATGGTATGTAAAATCAGTACCCGAAATTTTGCTGGCAAAGCCATTGGCAAATTGGGTGTCATCGAATGCAGGCCGCTGTGCCGGTGCAACTATTGAGAATGCCGATAAGCAGAGGACAGCAGCAGTATTGATCAGTTGTTTTTTAAGCATGTTGTATGGAAGTTTTATGAATAATATAGTCCTCATATCGTAGAAACCTAAAGATAGGTAAATATAAGCATTTCTACTGTAAAAAAAGCATGATCACGGGGTTTTTTCAGAGATTTTTTTTTATGTGGGTGTGCCTGATTTCGAATGTACAAATTTCTGTAATTTCTTAGTATTTTTGCATGGTATTAACATTATGTATTCACTTAATCGTATAAGGATCTATGAAAAGGATAATTTTGCTGTTTGCTGCAGGGCTGATCATATTTGCCTGTGGTGGTCCGGCCACTGAAGACCAGGCCGGTGAGTTGGTTTCCGAGATTCAGATCAGGGAATTGGTATCGGAACCGATGCAATATGAGGGACAGCTTGTGGGCTTTCAGGGCATTATTGATCATATGTGCCGGCACAGTGGCGACAAGATGCGTGTGGCACAAACTGACGATGATGCGATGAGCATCCAGGTGCGCCTGGGTGAGATGATGGGTCAGTTTGGCAGAGAGGATGAGGGCGGTGAGGTGTTTGTCACAGGCAGGTTAAGGACAGAAGTGCTGAATATGGAAGAACTGTTGCAACATGACGAAGGACATGACTGTGAAAGCACCGAAGAAGCGGTCAGGCTGATGGCAGAACGGGGTATAGACCCAAATATCCGCCCATATATTGAGCTGACCGGTTTTGAAAAAACCGTCTTTGAAGAATAAACCTTTCCAACAGTGAAGTTAAGGAAACTCAACCGTGCGATACACCGTGACCTGGGATACTTTTTTTTCGGAATGTGCATCATTTACGGCCTTTCGGGCATTGCACTCAATCATCGTCACCATTGGAATCCAAGTTACATCGTCACCCAGAAAAGTTTTTCACTGAAGCCTCCTGGTGAAGAGATTACCGACAACAGGGATATGGCCATGCATTTCCTGGAACAGCTCGACAGGGAAGATGAGTTCCGGACCAGCTTACGAAGCGGTGACAATCTCCGGGTATTCATCCGTGACGGGAATATGACCATCAACATGTATTCTGGTGAGGGCAGCCTTGAAACCATACGTCCCAGACCGGTATTCAGGCAAGTCAACTTTCTGCATTACAACACCCCCCGGCGGCTATGGACCTGGTTTGCGGACTTTTATGCGGGGGGGCTTATTTTAATGGCGGTTACAGGTTTATTTATTCTCAGGGGAAAGAACGGGATCACCGGCAGAGGGGCCTGGCTAACAGGGGCCGGGATTCTTATTCCCCTTGCATTATTGTTTTATTACCTGAACGGATAAATCCTGCCTCAGTGCGGCACATCTGCAAGCCTGGCAAATGCATTGAGGGTGGAGAAGATCTCTTTTGCAAGGGGTTTGGTAACCTTTGAGAGTCCCATATAATCCTGGCGCACCTCATTCATTAATGGCAGTCCGGGTTTTTCGTCACGCATATTTGCCATAACAAGGACAGCCAACGCAGTTCGCAAGTGATTTGCCTTAAACCGGCCTGTATGAATTGAGTGCCTCGACGGATGGATGTGGATATAGTGGGCATCATCATCGCCTTTGCGAAGGGTCCATTCTGAGCCATCAGAGACACCAAGTTGCCAGAACAGCTGAGTTGAACTATCAATCCACCGAAAAAAGGCATCTTTTTCAATGGCACGAAACCCTTTCAGCGTGTCCGTAAGGTCATCCGCAATGGCTTCGGGCGTCATCTTTCCTTTATATATGTCAAATTGTGACGCTCCAAGCATTTGAAGCTTTGCAACAAACAACGGGAACATTTGTTCCGGTTTCCTGGTCCACCTCTGTACCTGGACAACCAGGAAGCCAAGGTGATGCTTCCATCCATTGAGCATCACCGGTGGTTCCGTACAACTTTTTGTCTGTATGCTGACAGCCGGGTTCATAAACAATGATTATAAATGCAAATATAAGGGATTGTGATAAAATCAGGAATATTTCTGTAATAATGTTTTTTAAACCGGACCGTACTGCCCCCTGTTGTCAGTTCATCCGGCAAAGATCAAATAAAAAATTATCGTGTACCTTTGCACGGTGTTGATTATTCTCATTCTTTAACCGGGGTGATCTTTGCAAACAATGG
>PWKN01000161.1 GCA_003559735.1 Bacteroidales bacterium
CCTGTTAAGCCTGTATCACCATGCGGTCCGCCTATCACAAACTTACCGGTTGGGTTTACAAGGAGCTGGTACCCGTTGACGAACAGGTGTGACAAACGCTTTGGCAATACCCTGATGGCACGGGGCATCAGTATTTTCTGTATGTCATCATGGATCTGTTGCTGCATCGCCCGGTCTGCCTCCTGCTGCGCTTCAGGGGTGTTGTTTTTCGGAGTGATGAACTCGTCATGTTGCGTGCTCAGAACAATGGTGTCGATGCATACTGGCTGGTTGTTGTCGTCATAGACGACCGTTACCTGTGATTTGCTGTCGGGTCG
This sequence comes from Bacteroidales bacterium, assembly GCA_003559735.1. Taxonomy (GTDB): domain Bacteria; phylum Bacteroidota; class Bacteroidia; order Bacteroidales; family UBA7960; genus PUPG01. The sequence continues at coordinate 318 of PWKN01000161.1, forward strand.
CAAATAACGCATATGCACAGCCTCCTTCCTGATGGAGGCCAGCTCCTGCAACAATATGTGCGACAAGTCAATAGCCAGGGGCATGTATTCATCGGTTTCGCGTGAAGCATATCCAAACATCATCCCCTGGTCACCCGCCCCCTGATCCTCGTCCTTTTCACGAACAACACCCTGATATATTTCGGGCGACTGCTCATGGATGGCAGATACCACACCACAGGACTCTGCTTCAAACTTATATTCTGAACGGGTATATCCAATACCGGTCAATACCCTGCGTACTGTTTGCTGGATATCCACCCACCCTTTGGTGCGCACTTCTCCACTGACAACCACCAGACCTGTGGTCACCAATGTTTCGCATGCAACCTTTGAGTCAGGATCCTGCCGCAGAAACTCATCAAGCAATGCATCCGATATTTGATCGGCAATCTTGTCGGGGTGCCCTTCCGAAACGGACTCCGAAGTAAAGAGATATGTCATTTTTTTTCTGTTAACGGGGGGGCAACACCCGACCAGTTATTCACGGTCTTTTACCTGGCATGAACAGAGACCTGCCGGTTTGCGCCCCCAATAGTGACCATTGGGGTTAAAAAGATGGGCAAAGGTAAATAATTATTCTGAAAAGCCTGGTGGTTTTTCCCGGCGAATGGTCATTTGCCTGAAAGCCTCTTCAAGACTCTGTCCCTGTTCCTGCATGCCCAGCAATACCAACCCATGATTCACCGCAAAACGGAAAATATCCGGACGGATATCGTGTGAAGCATGTGCAAAAATGCGGTATCCACCGCCGGCTTCCCTGACAACGTCAATAACTCCTTCCGTTTTTTTCAGCTCATCAATATCCGGTTCCCTGTCAAATTCAACCCCGATAATGCTACTGGCTTTGTTCAGCAGGCGTACTTCATGGGTAGGTGCATCGGCCATGATCTTTCCTTCGTTAATGATCATAACACGATTGCACACAGCCTCCACTTCCTGCATAATGTGCGTAGACAAAATGACCGTCTTGTCCTTTCCGGTTTCCCTGATCAATTGGCGGATCTCAACCAGCTGATTGGGATCAAGTCCGGAGGTGGGCTCATCCAGGATAAGCACTTTCGGGTCGTGTATCAGCGCCTGTGCCAGTCCGACACGCTGCCGGTAACCCCTGGAGAGTGTTCCAATGGTTTTTTTATACTCAGCAGTCAGCCCCGTCCGTTCAATCATCTCATCCACCCTGCTGCGGGCCCGCTTACCCAGCCTGTGCAATCCGGCTACAAAAAAAAGGTATTCCCTGACATACATGTCTGTATACAGGGGATTGTTTTCGGGAAGATACCCAACATTTTTTTTTACCTCCAGCGGATGGGTGGCCACATCAAAGCCACATACACGGACACTGCCCGAGCTTTGGGGCAAAAAGCAGGTGATGATCTTCATCATTGTGGACTTACCTGCACCGTTGGGACCCAACAATGCGGCAACTTCCCCCTCATCGATGTGAAAACTCACCTCATCGAGGGCTTTCTGTTTGCCGTAATACCTTGAGACGTTTTGCGCTGTTACCGGCATGGGTGTTTGTGGTTTTGCGCGAAATTACTAATTTTATGCATCTTTTTATTCAGTAAACAGGGTTTTATCCTGTAATATTCATGCTTATCATTCAGATCATATGGAAGGGATCGTAACCAGGTCGACCGGAAGTTGGTACCGGGTACTTACCGATGATGGCCAGTTTATGGAATGCCGGTTGCGTGGCAAGTTGAAAATTGCCGGATCAAAAGCCACCAATCCGCTGGCTGTGGGCGACAGGGTGATCTTTTATCAGGAAGACAACGCTGCGACTGGGATCATTGAAGAGATTGCTGAACGTAAAAATTACATCATCCGCAAAGCCACCCGGCTTTCAAGACAAACCCATGTTATTGCTGCCAATCTGGACCAGGCAGTAATCATTGTCACGCTGGCCTTGCCGCGGACATCAACTGGGTTTATTGACCGCTTCCTTGTTACATGCGAAGCTTACAGCATCCCGGCAGCCATTGTTTTTAACAAACTTGACCTGCTCAACACACAAGATCAACAGGCTCAGCTCGACACGCTCGCAAATATATATCAAGATACAGGGTACCCGTGTCTCGCTGTGTCGGCTACCGACAGGATAAACATCGACGCGTTTGACAAGCTATTGGAGGGCAGGATCTCGCTCCTTGCAGGTCATTCCGGAGTAGGCAAATCGGCATTGATCAATGCCATTGAGCCGGGATTGAACCTGAAGGTACAGGAAATATCAATGGCCCACAAAAAAGGAAAACACACCACCACTTTTGCCGAAATGTTCCGGTTGTCAAACGGTGGCTTCATCATTGACACCCCCGGAATAAAAGAGTTTGGACTTGTTGATTTCGAAGCATGGGAGTTGTGCCATTACTTTCCGGAGATGCGGACCTTCTTTAACCAATGCCGTTACGATAACTGCACTCATTACAATGAGCCCGGATGCCGTGTAAAGGGAGAAGTTAACAAGGGAACCATTGCCATTCACCGGTATGAAAATTACCTGAATATGTTGCTTGGCACAGATACCCGTAAACCCTAAAAAGGACATACAGATATGAGAGTCGTGATTCAAAAAGTAACAAAGGCCGGGGTAGAAATAGAGGGTAAGTCATATGCATCGATCAACAAGGGATTGCTTGTCTTTCTGGGTATTGAGCACACCGACACCGGCGACGATACAGAGTGGCTCACAGGCAAGATCAGTCGCCTGAGAGTGTTTGATGACAATGCCGGGATAATGAATCTTTCTGTTCAGGATGTTCAGGGCGAGATCATGGTCATCAGTCAGTTTACCCTGCACGCCAGCACGAAAAAGGGGAACAGACCATCCTATATCCGTGCCGCACGTCCGGAAAAAGCCATCCCCATGTATGAAGATTTTATCCGGAAACTGGAGGAAACGAGCGGTTGCCGTGTCTGCTCAGGAGAATTTGGTGCGTACATGAGCATTACACTGGTAAATGACGGTCCGGTGACCATCAGCATGGACAGCAAAAACAAGGAATAAAGTTAAGACCATTTAATCCATACTGCACCCCAGGTGAAACCACCGCCGAAAGCAGTCAGGATGATGTTGTCCCCTTTCTTCAGTTTCTTTTCGTAATCCCACAGGCACAAAGGGATGGTAGCGTTCGTTGTGTTGCCAAATTTGTCGATGTTCACCATCACTTTTTCTGATGGCATGCCCATTCGTCTTCCTGTTGCTTCTATGATCCGCATGTTGGCCTGGTGGGGTACAAGCCATGCAACATCGTCTGCCTGCAGGTTATTTGATTCCATCAGCTCCAACGACACACCAGCCATCTTGGTCACGGCGAACTTGAATACAGGCTGTCCTTCCTGGTAAACATAATGCTCACGTGCATCTATGGTATCGTATGTCGGTGGTTTCAATGAACCGCCCGCCTTCATATGCAAGTGAACATAACCTGAACCGTCTGATCCGAACCGATGGTCTGTGATCCCCGTATCGTCATCAGATGGCTCCAGCAGCACTGCTGCGGCAGCGTCACCAAAGATCACACAGGTCTGCCGGTCAGAGTAGTCAACAATCGACGACATTTTATCAGCACCCACTACCACGACCTTTTGGTATTTGCCTGTTTCAACAAAGTTTGAAGCGGTAACCAATGCGTATATAAATCCCGAACAGGCCGCATTCATATCATAACTGAACGCGTTGTTTATCCCCACTTTATGACTGATCAGGTTGGCAGTTGCCGGAAACTTCATGTCGGGCGTCACTGTTGAACATATAAGCATATCCACTTCATCGGCGCCAATGCCACGTTTTTCCAGCAAGGCTTTCACCGCTTCGGCACCCATATCGGATGTAGCCAACCCTTTGCCTTTCAGGATCCTGCGCTCTTTAATACCCGTCCTTGTAGAGATCCACTCGTCGGTGGTATCAACCATTTGTTCGAGTTCCTGGTTGGTCAGTATGTAATCGGGCAAATGACCGTGCACGGCAGTTATGGCTGCTTTTATTCGTGTCATGATAAAAACAATTAATGAAATTCAACCTATTCTTCATTATCGGGGAAAAAGCGTCCCCTGGTATATTGTTCCATCGCAAGCCGTATATGATCGGTAACCCCTGCTTCATATACCTGTTTTGAGTGGATGATCATATTCTTGATGGCCATATCGTTTGAAATGCCATGTCCGATCAGCACCGTCGAATTGATCCCAAGTATTGGGGTGCCGCCATATTTTTCATAATTGAACCGTGCAAAGAAATCGTCTGTCAGACCGCGTTTGACCATCAGCCGGAACATAGCTTCCATGTTTTTCAGCACGATGTTTCCGGTAAACCCATCGCACACAAACACATCCACTTTGTCTTTAAAAAAGTCGCGGCTTTCAACATTGCCTTTAAAGTGAAAGTCGCTGTTGTCTTTCATCATCCGGAAAGCCGACTGGCAAAGGACGTTCCCCTTATCTTCCTCTTCTCCGATATTGAGCAGTCCGACTTTTGGATGTTCAATACCATATACATGTTTGGCATAAATAGAGCCAAGCAGTCCGAACTGAACCATCACATCGGGTTTACAGTCGGGATTGGTACCCACATCGATCAGAACGCCAACACTGCCGTTTTCTTTTGGAATGATGGATGTGGTGGCGGGGCGGATAATTCCCTGGACAGAGTTTACGCTATATATGGAACCCACCATCATGGCACCGGTATTTCCGGCACTTGAAAAGGCATCGATCTCTTTTGTTTTGAGCATCTTAAAACCTATGCCAATGCTGGATGCAGGTTTTTTTGTGAACGCCCGTGTGGGCGATTCCCCCATTTCAATAACATCGGGTGCGTGTACGATATCAAACAAGCTGACATCGGCATCGTGCGCCTCCAGTTGTTCATGAATAATGGTTTCATTCCCGATCAACACAATGCGGTCACTGCCGTTTAATTCTTTTTGTGCAAGTATGGCACCCGCAATTGTTGCCTGCGGAGCATAATCGCCACCCATTACATCAATGCCAATGTTCATGACGGGTTGTTTTGATCAGTCAATAAAAACGCCCTAAACCGCTGTAGTCTTCTCAACAGCCATTTTTCCCCTGTAAAAGCCACACTCCGGACAAACACGGTGGGTCAGTCTTGCTGCACCACAATTGGAGCAATTGGTAAGTGAAGGCTCAACCGCTTTGTAATGGGTTCGCCTTTTATCTCTCCGGGTTTTTGATATTTTACTCTTAGGATGTGCCATAGCAATGTATCATTTATTGTTGATAATAATCTTACATCATTGTATCATAAAGCCGAACCATCTGCAAGGCTGGGTTTTTTCAACCACATATGTCTGTCTGTCCGGCTTGTCTTCCTGGTTTAATTCTCTTTGTTGAACCTTAGTTTTTTTAGCAGTTCGAAAGGTGAATGGCCATCGGACAGATGGGTGCCTGATGGGTGATTATCGGGAGACAGGTATTGAACACGCTCGAGCATTTCCTTGTTGCAGGCAGACTCCCCGGCATCGTCATCCGGGTGTACGCGTCTGAGCGGCAGCATCAGGTGTAAAAATTCATACACATAATGCGCCACATCAAAATGGCTCTCCCCATATGGTATTACCACCACGTCTTCGCTTTGCTCACTAAATTCATCTCCAGGCTTCACATAAATAGTATGCTGATGTTCTACCGGTTCTGAAAAACAATCGAGACACCTGTCGCATTCCAGGTCGACATACCCACTGAACCGGAAGTCAAAGACCAGCATGTTCTCCTCCTTCTCAAGGGTCAGCTCCAGTTTGACAAAGCCCTCTTCTATCTCCGACAAGGGAAAACAGGAAAAGAAGTCCGGCCCAATGTCGAATGAAAAGTGATGAATTCCATTGGACAGTCCGGAAAAACCTATGTTATATGGCTTTAATTCTTCCAAGTGACCGATCTTTTTTTGCCTTGTTATTCATAAGAAATCCTTCACAGGATGTTCCCGGTTGCGGTTTGGTGCAGGCAAGTCCTGCCAAAGCAGCGGATTGTCATTGATTAACGTAGCTTTATAAAGGGTGCAAAGATAAAACGAAAGTATCAAATAAAAAAAGATTTTATTGAATAATCTCCAGGCCTTTGCCTTGTTTCGTTGCCGGCTATTTGAACGCCTTTTCCAGGAGTCCGTCGCCCTCCAGACTTAACCGTTGAAAGTAGGCTGGCACAGTTTTCCCTGCAAGTGCTTCTACATAAAGTTTTGCAAGGTACTGCCCCAGCATGAACCCTTGTCCGCGCAATCCGAGAAACAACCCTTTATCGACATCAATGATCATTCTGGGTTCGACATAATAGCCTGCCCACAGAGCCTGGAATCCAACAGCCGATATCTGTGGTATCCAGTCTGTAAATACCTCCGCCACGATTTCAGCAAAATCTCTCGAATTGATTTTAACATCTTTGCCTGTTTCATTTGGTTCAACCAATGGAGATGCGCACCCAATGATCTGGCCCGTATCCCCCAGTTGTTGTCCGTATACTGCAGCAAACCCCTTATATTCCTGACGGTCGATCAGCATGTTCAGCGGATCGCCATGCACACCCATCATAGGCAGCCGGCGGGTGATGAATGCCTGGTGTTTTACGGGATACAGACCGGTTTCGAATCCCAGTTTTCCGGCAAAACCACCGCCCTCATCTCCCAATGCATTAATAAACAATGGGGTATGGTATTCAACGTAATCTCCGTTATGCATTTTTACAACGGCTTTATAGATCGTATCATTTGTTGAAACATCTATAAGACGGGTATTCTCCAACAGTGTGCCACCGTGGTTTATTCCCAACTGACGAAGCATCTCGATAACCTTGCCCGGTGTAGCCTGCCAGCACTCGCTTGTCTTTAAGGCTGCAAGGTATTTGTTTTTCCTGGTATTGAACAGGGGGGAGATCTCTGATGTGAACTGTTCCGGACCGATCATTATGGCTTTTTGCCAGGCCATTGACTCCTCCAGGGTTTTGTACATTTCCTCATTATGTGCAAAGGTCACATAATGGATCAACCGAAGGTCGATATCGCCTTTTTCTTCGAGCTCTTTAAACAGCTCGAGGTTATGCCGGGCAATATCAGTAAGTTCCGGCAGACTAAATACGGGCCGCCCGCCTGCAATGTTTCTCCAGGAGCTGCCAAAGCCATGATTGACCATTACCGGGTCATAGCCTGCTTCCGCTAAAAACCGGAACAGCGCACTGCCCCCTATGCCACCACCAGCTACCAGTGCCCTGGTTTCCACAACCGGTCGCCGTTTGTTTGTACCATGGGTGATGATCTGGTCATCTGCTGCATAAGGGACCATCTCCCCGATGGTAATTTGATTAGACATAGGCGCCCTGGGTGTTGAGCCACCAATAAGCTCAACGCCCATTGGTTGCAGATTCATCTTCAAACGCCTTATGCAACGTTTTCCGCGGCAGGGACCCATTCCCAGGTGGGTTGTATGCTTGATCTCCTCTACTGATATGAATTTTCTGTCGCCAATGACCTTCAGCACTTCATCAAATACCACATCATCGCAATGACACATATAATAGCTTGCATCGGATGCTTCTTTATAAGGCTCTATATCAAGTGGTTTGGGATAGTTTTGTTTCAGGATAAATCCACGTACCTTAAGCTGGTTTTCCCTGTCGATGTTCTCTGCGTTCACCCGGGCAACATGCGTAAGGTTTTTCTTGCGCAACATCCGCTGGATCTCTCCCTCACCCAGAATGTTTGCATTATTGTCGACCAGGTAAACCTCCTGTCCCTCTTCGATGTCGAATTCAACAGGCAGGAAGAATGTCCCCTTTTTCAGGTTGTAGCCGAAGATTGCCAGTCCCGGACACTGATATATGCAATCCATGCAGCCTGTGCATTTGTCATAATCTATATGGGGAACGGTACTTGTTGATGATTTTGTTATGGCATCAAATTTACAGGCGAATGCACAGGGATTGCATGCAAATCCGTGAAGACAGTCGATGATTACAAAAGGCTTTTCCATACGGGCCTGATCAGGCATGAAGGGTTCGTCAAGAACCTGTACCGGGTGTTGCTGTGAGTCTATGTATTCTTTGGATACCATGAGGTAATCATCATACCTGAACCGTTGATTCATATTCTCCAGAATTTCATAGGCAACCTGTTTGCCACGCAAGACTGCGCTGGTCCCTTCCCCGATACGGATGGCATCACCAGCCCCATAGCATCTGCGCCCAAACATCTCCTTCCCTTTTTCCAGCAGCACATCGTCAGGCATCAGTCCGGTACAGATATTGATCGCATCAATCCCCCTGATGATCTGTTCTGTCCCATCCACCGCCTTGAAGTTTTCTGCCCTGGCTATAACGGCAGCCGATATTCCATCCCCCTTTGCATTTGGGATGGCCTCAAGGATCATGTGTGACAACATCACCGGAATACCTAGTCTTCTGACCCTGTGGGCCTGTACCGGAAATCCTCCTTCATGGGGCGTGGCTTCCAGTATGGCTTTTACCCGGGCACCTGCCTGTGTTAACTGGTAACTGGTCAGGTAGCCAATGTTGCCTGCACCAACAGTCAACACATTTTTCCCCAGGAGGGTAAGTTCTGTGTTCATCATTTTTTGTATGACTGCAGCAGTATAAACCCCTGGCAGGTCATCGTTGTGAAAAGTTGGCAAAAAAGGAACAGCACCTGTTGCGACAACAAAATGGAGGCAGTCTATATAGAATATCTCCCCTGTCCGGAAATTCTTGACAGCCACCCGGTTCCCTTCGAATATATCCCAAACCGTACTGTCGGGCATAATCCCATCGTGGTTGTCCCCCGCAAGCGTCCTGGAAATTTCAAAGCCACGCATCCCTCCGTATTTTTTTTCTTTTTCAAAAAAGAAAAACTGGTGGGTTTGCATATTAAACTGTCCGCCTATTTCAGCATTGCTGTCAACAACAATGTTGCTCACCTGGTGCTGGTTCAGCACCTCACGGGCAGCAAGTCCTGCCGGCCCCGCACCGACGATCACCACCTCCGTTTTGTGTACCCTGATGCTTTGCGACTTTTCATATGCAGCAGGTTTGGGTACATAATCTTTAGGAATTTCAGCAACACGTTTCACCCCGTCAACAGGTGTTATGCAAATCCGTTTAACTACTCCGTCGACAAGCATTTCACATGCACTGCATTTCCCGATGCCACATTCAAGGCTCCGGCTGCGATCTTTTACACTGTGACTGTGAATGGGAAATCCGGCCTGGTGCAAAGCTGCTGCAATAGTATATCCCTTATCTCCTGTAACTTGTTTGTCATCATAAAGGAACGTGTGTTTTTCTGATTCCCTTACTTGTATGATCGGGTGTTTTACAATCTTGTACATATTTTTTACTCTGGGGTTTATAGTTTCTACAGGCTGATTGCTTTGTCTCTTTGGCTGTCAAAGTTACATATTTAAAAATTTCAATCTGTCCCGGCCGACTGATTTTTTTGGAGAATTCGGTACCGGTGTCCCTTTACCCCTCCCCCCGGCGAATTTGCTGAAACGGACAAATATCTCAAAAAAAAAACGTATCTTAGCCAATATAATACATGCTGATCAGCCAGGTCCGGTGCAAGGCACCGAAAGCCTCCGGTTTGGCATGCTGCGTCAAGGCGTTGGCAGCGGAGCAGACGGCATAAAAACAATGCAGGGCAGCATTCAGGAAACCGATCCATTACCCCTGATGTCCGCAGGCAGATGATCAATGCGTGGAAGGGGGTGCCTTCGTCAGAAGTGCAGGAATTCCGGTTCATGCAACCGCCACACAAAACACATAAATTACAAAACCATGAAAAAAACCATCACCATTTTTGCAGTATTTGCATTATTGGGCATTGCTGCCCTTGTTTTTAAAATTGCTTCGCGCAGTATATCACCGGCGGGGAACACCAATGTGGCCATCGCCGGCAATGCTGCGTCTAATGATCTGATCAATAAACCAGGAGACATGATCGAATTACCACAACCGGTTTTGGATGGCCGGATGAGTGTTGAAGAGGCATTGCTTCTGCGCCGTTCCATCAGGACCTACAAGGATGAGCCACTCAGGCTTGATGAGCTGGGCCAGCTGTTGTGGTCAGCCCAGGGTATTACAAACGAACGCGGATTTCGTACCGCACCATCGGCAGGTGCTACATTTCCTCTTGAGATGTTTGTGGTAGCAAACAATGTCGGGGGACTTGACACCGGCATTTATCATTATCACCCACATGACCACTCGCTGAAACTTGTCCGGCGTGAAGATGTATCACGTCCTCTTTTCCGGGCCAGCCTGAGCCAGTCAATGATCCTTGACGGGGGTGCCGTACTGGTTTTCGCAGCAGTTTTTGAGCGCACCACACAACGGTATGGCCAGCGTGGCGAACGGTATGTGTATAATGAGATTGGACATGCCGGTCAAAATGTGCATCTCCAGGCAGCAGCACTTGACCTGGGCACTGTGGTCATCGGTGCATACCATGACGATGAGGTGGAAGAGATCCTTCAGCTGGGCGAACAGTACCGGGTATTGTATTTAATGCCCGTCGGGAAACTGTAATGCGAAGCGATTGGTAACGGCTGGTTAAAAACCGTAGGAAATCCCTGTTTGCAGTGAATAGCTGTATGGGAGGGCCCTGTTTATGACCAGTCCCTCGCGCAGAACGGGATGCAGGAATACCTGTGCCGTGGGTTCCAGGTGAAAGGTTATTCTGGATGTGAGCGGCACCTCCATTGCCAGTCCGCCTACAGCAGAGAAATGAATGGCCCTGACACCGTAAGTTTCTCCAATGGGATGCTGCATGTAGTGCTTGCCGAGAAACACATCATTTTGCAGGAGATAACTTCCGGAGAGGCCACCTTTGACCTGCAGGCCTATTCCCCGGCGGACAAACCCGTATCTGAACAGCAGTGGCACTTCAACAAAGCGAAACAATTGTGAAACGCCTTCTGCAGACTTTTTCAGTGTATGTATTTCGGTATTACCAAATGATTGCCGGCTGGTGATCACCCTGTATGACTGCACATCAGCAAAATAATGATATGGATCATGCATCCGCACACTTCCGTGTGAGGTTACTATGGTCTGCGGATGATAGATGTTTCCCGCAGCCTGACTTTGATCATATAAAGGTATGCCGGCGGGATGAGCATAAGCAGTGATATCCTTTACGTACTGCCCCATGCTCAGATAGTTCATCCCGGTTTGAACAGACCAGGCTTCAGAAATCCTGAACGTGCCACTTACGCCCATCCCAAAAGTCAGCAACCGCCTTTCGAGCGTTTCAAAGGGTATGCTTTGATACACCGGGTCGCTGCTTCTTGATAATATCCGGTAGTTTGACTGGGGAGAAAAATGCGCTCCCAGGCGTATCATGTGCGGACGTTCCAGCCGTTTCTGATGAAAGTATTGCAACAAACGCTGCTGATGGGGTTCTGTGTCTGGTATGAAATGATCTGTTGAACCAAAATCAGGAGCATTGTATGGCAACAAAACAATGTCTTTTGCCGGTGTCAGCTTGCCCGGGATTACATTAAGCGGCATAACGGCAGACCTGCCCGAAGCAGGCCCTTCAGTTATCGATGCATCATGACCAGGATCACTAAAAGATATGGATCCCGTCAGACTTCTGCCGGGGGCAGAAACCAGGGACAGAGGTTGTGCCGTGATCAACCCTTCGCCGGTATTGACCGGCGGTAATGAAGCAGGCAGTGGTTGCCTGCCCAGGTAATTGCTGTCAGGACCAGATGGTCCAAACAACAACCACAGCGACAGGACAGTTGCAATGAGCGCTGCGACTGATGCCGCGGCCCTTAGGAAAACGGGGACGACTCGTCTTTTCAGTCGCTGCCTTTCTATCGACTCCGAAATTGTCAACCATGCATCGACTGGCGGATTGACTTCCAATCCTTCCAACGCTTCCCGGATCATTCTGTCTGTCTGATGCTGGTCCATTGACTATTATTGTTAAGCTTTAAACGAAAACGCCATTTCCGCTCCCAGGGTCTGCACCCGCTAACCTTTCAGTTTTCTGCGACTATGTTCATACTGCATTGACTGCGATACGATAATCCTTGTTTATTTTTTCCCTGAGCAATATACGTGCCCTGGCCAGATTCGACCTGGATGTCGACTCAGAGATCTGCAATGCTTTCGCTATCTCCTTATGTGTATACCCTTCCAGTGCATACAGGTTGAACACAAGGCGGTACTGGGCAGGGAGTTGCTGCACCAGTGCAAGGATATCCCTTGTATGCAGGAAGCCCGGACCATCGTTCTGTGCCACATACCCCTGGTAATCTGAATGATCATCCAGTGGTAGAAAATACATGCGCTCCCTGAACTTTTCGATCGCTGTATTGACAAATATCTGCCTGATCCACCCCTCCAGGCTCCCTTCTCCCCTAAAAGAAGGCAGGTGTTTAAACACCTTAATGAACCCTTCCTGGAGAATATCCTGTGCTTCATCATAGCTGGCAGCAAAACGCAGACATATGCCAAACATCTTTTTTGAGAAATGGGCATACAGGCGATACTGATCGGCCTTGCTGTGTTTTAAACAGCCTTTGCGAATTTTTCCCAGAGCATCCAAATTTATCCTTTTTGTATTGGACAAAAATAACCATTCTCCGGATCAATTTCAAGGAACAACCGCAAAAAAAATAAAGAACGTTTTTTTTAAAATTTCTGATTATGGAAATGGTCTCCTTTCGCTGAATACAATATGATCACAAATTCATCACGAAAATTTTCAGCGATGGATTGCAAGATTTGAAAGTCGTCATCATAGGCAAATACAAAAGAATGTTCGGATTCTATTTGTCCTTTCCTGTCAAATATGATCATGTTTTTATCCTCCGTAACGCGAATAAACCCATAATTGCCCGGCTCAAGTGAAATTTTTTCTGCCCCCGATTGATGGAGTTTATTGAGAAACACGGTATATGCGTCGTCACCAACGGCTGTTTTGGCATGTGCATATCCCCATACGTAGTTTTCCGGCAGCCGGTGCATCATGGTCTCAGAAAATGCCAGTCTCGTGCTGCCCCCCTCTGTAATAATGATCTTCAGATACTCGGCTGTTGTTTGAAATACCGACCTGACCATTTCCTGGCTGATTTCAAAAACCATTTTGCCGGATGCTTCAGTGATGAGGCCCAGGTCGATAAATGCCTTTGCAGGCCCCATAATGGTAATGCAATCGTCTGCCAGCTGAACCCCTTTGAATTCAATGACCGTACCCCCGTTCGTTGTTGAACGGTTGTATCCGATCAGGAAGTTGGAACAGGGATATTCTTCGGTTGTGACAGCATAGAGCGCAATATGGCGGTCTTTTCCTGAGAAAAACTCCCTGGGTTCCAACACTATTTTTCCGGGAAAGTCGTCTGCTGGCAAATCCTTGCTGCAAGAACTGGTTGACCCGATGATGGCGGTAAGAAAAACCCCCCTGGTAATCCAATATAACAACCTATTCATATTGATGCCGGTATTCAGAGGCCTTATAAGGCCTCGTATAGCCAGTACAAAAAAAATACCCGTCCGAGCAGTGAACAAATGGTCGCTCAAACGGGAGTTATGGCATGCATTTACGTTGGATGCATTTCAATAAAAAGCGTTCCAGGGAAATGGCCGCCGGGCTAGTTGTTATTGGTTAATGTTGTTTTTGTGGCTTCTTGGTGCTTTATTCAGCTAATGAAGCAATATAGCGGCCATTTCCGTATCCCCTGAAACGAATACAAAACCTAAAAAATGGAATTATATAGAAAAAAGGAGAAAAACACCCGGCATTAAAAACCCCGGGAAGCGATTAATGGCATTGTATCCTTGATAATCTGCAATAAAAAAAGAACATCTGTAAAGTAAACAATTACTTTTACAGTTATATGACGAACAAAAACAACAAAACGCTGCGCGCGTCAATAAAAAAATCACCCTTTTTTTGCTTGTTTTCTCCGCACGGTCAATTTCAGGTAGTCGAGCATCAGGTCCATATCCAGCTCCGCAATGCCGTGCCTGGCAAGATGTTTTCTGTCTTCGTTGTATGAAGCCTCAAAATCCTTGATGCTTTTCCATGCATAGATGCTTTCCAGGTAGGTCTGAAAAGCATCTCCTGGTTTTTTCATGCACCACAATACATGTCCGAGGTTGATCAGGTCAAAATGGTTCTCCGGTTCATTGTTTATGAGCCGTTGCAGGTAATCCCGGGCAGTGTCAAACTTACCCAGTAAAAATGAACACCAGGCCAGTGGTCTCCTGATCTTATGATTTTCGGGAGCGAGCACTTCCACCTTAAAATAATAGTCCAGTGCTTCACTGTATCTCTCAAGGTGGATAAGGCACTGCCCGATATTGGCCTGCGTGCGCATATCGCCGGGATCCTTTTTTTCGGCCTCAAGATAATAACTCAGTGCATCCTCCCACTTGTTCAGGTATTTATGGCACCATGCCAGCTTATTGATGATCCATAAACGACCCGCTTCAATCAGGTCGGCTTTTTTATAGTAATCACAGGCATTCTCAAAGTCCCCGCTTTTCTCGTAACAGAAGGCAATTTTTTCAAACAACTCAATATTGCTTTTGTCTGTTTCCAGGATATAATTGAACACTTTCAATGCATCTTCATACAGCGCTTTATCAAAAAGGAATTCAGCAATGTTCCGGATGGTCTTGTCATCCTTAACCAGGTGCTTGACAAAGCCCGTTTCATACAGGTCCATGCTCATGTCAAATATATCATCGAATTCATCGTGCCAGGGGTGTAACTTATAAAACCGGTACAGATCCTGAAAATATTGTGTATAAATACTTTTTGTACGCGCCATGTCGCCAAGCACATCCTGTTCCTTTTCCAGTTCGGAAATATTCTCCATTTCTGCGCTGAGCATATTCATCATGGCTGTTTTTTGTTTTTCGGGCACCATAGCAAGATTCAGACAGAAGGAATACTTATCGGAGTTGCACATAAAATAAGTGGTTTCCAGCTTTTCGACCAGCGGCGTCAGATCAACATGCTGTTCCGGAGCTTTCATTGCTGATTGTATGGAAGGATTTTCCCTGAAAAAGGGCAAAAACCAATTGCTTATCTCCCGGAAAAACGGAAAATGTTTGAGTTGAGCAAATGCACTGATAAACACATCCATGCCATCCATCTGCATTTCGGTAAGTTCCTGCAGTTTATTCAGCAAATCGGGAGCATCTTCAAATACGGTTTCCCAGTCAGGATTCTTATCGGCTTCGGGTTCATCAGAGAAAATATTACCCAGGTCAAGTTTTTCCTCAATTTTGGGCCTCATTTTCATCATTGCAGGCAGGATCTCTTCCTCCCATTTCTTTTTTACTTTTTCCGTGCCACGTGTTTTGGCATACTGCACAAGTATGGCTTCAATATGTTGACCGATATTTGGAAATGACAACAGTGCGCATGTTTTTTCTTCCAGCACGGGGTAGAGCGGATACCTGTCATTATATTTGAGGAACGATATAAACAAGCCTGTCATGGCACGTTCCCATACGAACATTTCCTGCTTTTCAACGAATCGAAACAGCAGGGAACATTTGCTGACATCAAAATACCTGAGCAGACTCAATGTAAGCGCACTAACTATCAAAGCCTTATCATGCCAGGGAAGTTTGACCGAATCACAAACGGTTTCCAGCAGTTGGATTTCCTGTTCGGTAAATGCATCACCAAACCAGATCATGTGAAAAATTTTCCTCAGCGCTTCCTGCCGTTCTTCCGTGTTGCCGGTATCGCCCACATTCACATCCTTCAACAGTCCGGACAACTCATCATCAAAACACAATGACTCAAGAATCTGCATCGCCTCAAGCCCTTCTGTTTTTTTTATTCTTTCCGTTTCTTTCTTCAGCCAGCTCAGATGGCCACTCACCTGATCCTGCCTGATCATTTCCCTGAGCTGGTCTGCAAGTTCCAGCATCGCCCTTATGAGGTACCGGTATACTTTTTCACGTTCAGGATCTTCCACGCTGGCAAAGGTATGCCTGAGCAGCTGATCATAATTCTCTTCCAGTCCGCCGAGCCTTTCATGAAGGTATTCCTTCCCCGAATCGCTGATCATCTGCCGAAGCAAAACGATGGCATCAGCAATTCGTTTGCGGTGTAGCAACGTGCAGGCATTGTTGTATCGTTTTTCCTTATCATTTGTTCTCCTGTTTTCCATAATCATTTCATTTCTGCCGGGTGGCAATGGACTGATGCAGGCTTGTCTGGTTCAATCATCAGACTGCCAGACCGTACACTGCAAAGTTACGGGAATTTGCACAGACTAAAAAGTTTGCAACCCTATCTGCCGGCCGTCTGCTGCCATACGGAAAATATCATATACAAAGCCCCGGTTGATCCGGGGCTTTGTATATGGCAGCGTTTTATTGCGCGTCTGCAGAACAGTTCCTGTTTTACGGGTAATAAATCGGACCCTCAATACCCAGTGGAATATTCAGTAAAATCCAGGCAATGAACATAGGGATCCTGACAATCATAAATGCAATGGCGTAGGGCAGCATCACTGAAATAATTGTACCGATGCCAATGTTTTTCATATATTTCTGTGCAAATACGATCACCAGGGGAAAGTAAGGCAAGAGGGGCGTAAGGATATTCGAGTACGAGTCACCTATCCTGTAGGCAGCCTGTGTTGTTTCTGGTGAATAGTCCATCAGCATCAGCATTGGCACAAATATGGGTGCAAGGATGGCCCATTTTGCCGATGCACTTCCAATGATCAGGTTTATGAATGAAGAGACCAGTATAAAGGCAACCAGCAGCGGAATGCCAGTGAACCCTATATTCTGCAGGGCGGATGCTCCTGAAATGGCCAGTATCGAACCAAGGTTTGACCATATAAAAAACTGGACCAGGTGTGCGGCAACAAACGCAAGAACGATGTACCCACCCATGGTCCCCATTGATTCGGCCGTCATTTTGGCTACATCTTTATCTCCTTTGATCGTTTTTGCCACAAGTCCGTATACCAGTCCGGATACAAAAAACAATATAAACATCAGGGGCACGATTGAATCGTAAAACGGGTTCATACTGCCATCATCACCCCGAAGAACACCATTTGAAGGGATTACAGCAGCTGCAATCAATCCCAGTATGACTATCACCGATACGCCAGCCCATTTAAGTCCCTTCTTTTCCAGGGGTGTAAATGTGTTGTTGTATTCTTCATCATCATCTTCGCCATCGTACTGGCCAAGCCGGGGTACGATGATCTTTTCCGTGACCCACATACCTGCAAGTCCGATCAATGGCACAGAAGCAGCCATCAGGTAGTAGTTTGACAAAGGGTTGACAGTATATGTTGCATCCATAATGGATGCAGCCGACTGGGTAAATGCCGCAATCATCGGATCCAGTCCGGTAGGCAAAAAGTTCGCCCCAAATCCACCAGACACCCCGGCAAATGCAGCTGCAAGTCCTGCGAGCGGATGTCTCCCCATCCCCTTAAAGATCGCGGCACCAAGAGGTATCAGTACCACATAACCGGCATCGGCAGCCACCGAACTAACCATTCCTGCAACCACAATAGAGAAAGTGATCAGTCTTTTGGGCACTTTGGCCACAAACACACGCAATGCAATGGCGATCAATCCGCTACGTTCTGCTACGCCAATGCCCAGCATCACAACCAATACCAGGCCCAATGGCGGGAAAGAAGCAAATACTTCCACCATTGAGGTCATGATCATCCGTATATTATCAGCAGTCAACAGGTTTACAGCCTTGATCGGCTCATCAATGTCGGGCGAAGGATGGTCTGCACTGACGCCCATTTTTCCAAAAATAAATGACAGTACCAGGACGATGCCGATTAGAATGGCAAATAATGTTACCGGCTGCGGTAACTTGTTACCCACGATCTCAATTCTGTTGAGAACACGCTGCATAAACCCTTCCGGTTTTTTTATTTCTGCACCGGGATCATTTTCTTTTGTCATACGTTTTATCTGATTTGTTTTGTGAAATGATTTTCCTAACTGAAAGGCCCAAAATTAATGGTTTCATCCAAAACACAAAAATTATTTACATCATATTTCTGTCTTCAGACTGTTTGCCAGACAGTTATGGGTCTGACGGTCAATTCGGTAAGCCGGGAGGTACGTAAGTGGTTACCGGCAATTGACCTGTAATACAACTCACTACCTGATGATGGTAACGGTACCTTCAGCAAAGCGGGTTTTTCCGAGGCGGGTATAACGGAGGACATAAAAATAGGTGCCATCCGGCGCTCCTGCACCATCCCACCAGTTGTTATAATAATCGGTATGTTCAAACACCTTTGCACCCCAACGGTTATAGATCACTATTTGCGCATTCGGATAGTGTTCCAGGTTCTTTATCTCAAACAGGTCATTGATCCCATCGGCATTGGGTGTAAACACATTCGGAATGTTCAGGTCGCAGTTCTGGTCACTGACATCTTTCTCAAAAAAGTTGATGCATTTATGAATGGTATCGGTATTGACTATGGTATATTCTGTTATCATCGCCGTGTAAAGACCTGGTTCCTTTACCATAAGGGTGTCGTAGGTGCGGCCGGGCATATCTGTCCCGCCAATCTGCCATTGGTATTCCCAATGGAAAGCATCGTTATTGATGGGCATTACGGTAAGCAGTGTTGAGTCACCTTCGCAGATCGGGATCTCCAGTTCTGACACGATTTCAGCCTCCGGAAGGGGCAACAAATGCACGGTAATGGTGGTATCGTAGGTGCATCCGAAATTATCGGTTACCTGAAACAGGAACTCATGGTCGCCCGGTTCTGACAAAGAGGTAACTGCGGGGTTCCCCGGAATGGGGTTGCCATTGTACGACCACTTTTCTTCGACAATTTCCGGGATAAATATCAGTGAATCGGGATAAAACACTTCATTAAAAAGCAGGCTCCAGCCAAAAACATGGCCTGACTCACCGAGCGTATGGTCTTCTATGCGCAGGGACCATTTGCCGTTCATCGGACTGCCGGCAAATTCGTTCAGGCTTTGCTCAGGAGTATACAAACCTTCAGGCATGTGTGTGGCATTGAAGTAATAATTGCCGGCATTGTCGGTATATTCGTAAAACTGTGGTGTGGTCACAGCCATTCTGCCGTACTGTGGAAATGGAGAGAAACAATACGCATAAGGCGTTCCCGGAATATCATGTTCCCATACAACGGGTTCTCCCAGATTCGCTGTCGGTCCGTCAGGCGCTTTCAGCTGCACCACCACACCGCCGGGTGACTCAAGCTCAAACATCAGCTGTGACTGGTCTACATGTTCAATATATATGCATACATGGTCAAAGTCTTCTCCCGACAAAATTTCCGTCTCATCACCAAACACGTCAAATTCAAGGGCAGACTCGTACGCCCAGTGTTCATGTTTGCCGATAAGAAACGGCACGTCTTCCATCACTGCGGTAGGAAATCCTGTCCACACCGTTGGTGTGGCTTCACCGGTGAGGGTAAACATTTCTTCTGCACAAACGGTATCGGCCGAAGCCATCGTTCCCTCCAGTTCAGGGATGGTGGCAACCAGCAGGACTTCAACAGCCTGTGCCGTACATGTGGTAAGAGGGTCATTTGCAATCAGTCTGACGGTATATGCACCTGGTTCCTCAAAGAGCCAGCCCACCTGTTGTCCGCCGACCTCCTGCTCTTCAATGATCCAGGAAAAAACAAAGCCGTTTGGATCATAATCAAAATGTTCAGGCATATAACTCGCGCTGGCAGCAAAAGAGACAGAATCGAGTTCAAGCGGACAGTGTTTTAGTCCGTCGAGCGGATCAATCGTCGCAACGAAAAGTTCGCAAGTGTTTTTGCAGCTGATGTTTGCATACCATCCGAGTCTGAATTCCGGATCACCGGGATCAAACGCATCGGAGACAAAGTGAAAAAACAAACTGCCGTCAGAAGAGACAATACGTTCCCCCTGCAACTCCTGGCCGGTAGCAGCCATAAGCAGGGGAGCTGTAGCATCTGCCCCGTCATGGACAAACAGTGTGTCGCCTTCACCAAGTGAAAACAAATCAAAATCAAACCATAAGTGCACCCGGTCAGGGTCGTTGCTCATAAAAGTTATATACAAGTATTCACCAGGATCATACGTGGTGGCTGTATCGCCCAGGCTGCTGTCGGTAAACACACCGGTGCATGTTTCAACAGATTGTCCGTGATGTACATCAACAGGAAATATGATCTGGCCGTGAAGGTTCCCTGCCATCATCAGCAAAAGAAGCATAAACAGGCAGGAGGGAAATTTCAATGGTGCGTGTTTCATTATCAGGGGAGGTCGGTCTTGCATTGGTTCTTTTACCTATACGTATTTGCTGTTGTTTTATTTTATTCATTGTTCACCTGCTGAATAATAAAGGTTCATTAACAGCACACAAAGAATTGTACTGCGGTCCCACAGGTTTCTGGTGCCTTGCATCTGACCTGGATCAAAAGCATGAACAATGCAGGTTGATTGTGCCAGTGTCAAAAATAATTAAAATATGGATTGTATGGGTGTATTATGAAATAAAACTGTAGCCTGCAACTAAAATAATCCTTTTTTAGTTGTATTTTTGCAGGCTATGAAAAACATCCGTAACTTTTGCATAATCGCTCATATTGACCATGGTAAGAGCACCCTTGCCGACCGCATGCTGCAGATGACCAATACCATCAATGAACGGGATTTTAAGGATCAGATACTCGACAGCATGGACCTTGAGCGCGAGCGGGGGATCACCATAAAAAGTCACGCGATCCAGATGGATCATATCCAGGATGGAGCGAGCTACAAGCTGAATCTCATTGACACTCCGGGGCATGTTGATTTTAGTTATGAGGTTTCACGCTCAATTGCGGCATGTGAAGGTGCGTTGCTGATCGTAGATGCCTCACAGGGAATTGAAGCCCAAACCATATCCAATTTGTACCTTGCCCTTGACCATGACATGGTGATCATTCCTGTGCTGAACAAGATGGATCTGCCGGGTGCCATGCCTGATGAGGTGTCGGAGCAGATTGTCGACCTGATCGGCTGTGACCCCGATGAAATAATTCAGGCCAGCGGAAAGATGGGCATTGGTGTTGAGAACATATTAAAAGCCATCGTTGACCGCATCCCCCCACCGAAGGGAGATCCTGATGCACCCTTGAAAGCCCTGATATTCGATTCTGTGTATAATTCTTTTCGCGGGGTGGTGGCCTACTTCAGGGTATATGACGGCACCATGTTCCAGGGTGATCATGTGCAGTTCATGAACACAAAAAAACAATACCATGCCGATGAACTGGGTGTATTAAAGATCATTCAGCATCCGCGGAAGCAAATCTCTGCCGGTGACGTAGGCTACATCATTTCAGGGATCAAAGATGCCAGGGAGGTGAAGGTAGGTGACACCATCACCCATGTTAAAACACCCACCGCCGAGGCGGTAAAAGGTTTTGAAAATGTTAAGCCAATGGTGTTTGCAGGTATATATCCTGTTGACACCGACGATTTTGAAGAGCTCAGGGCGGCCATGGAAAAACTCCAGCTCAACGATGCTTCACTGACCTATGAACCGGAATCATCGGCGGCACTGGGCTTTGGCTTCAGGTGTGGTTTTTTGGGCATGCTGCATATGGAGATCGTGCAGGAACGGCTTGAACGGGAGTTTGACATGACGGTCATTAACACCGTCCCAAATGTGTCATACATTGCCCATACAAAACAGGGCGACAGACGCATTGTGAACAACCCGTCTGACCTGCCCGGACCAAATGAGCTTGAGTCGATAGAGGAACCATACATATCTGCCCAGATCATCACAAAGTCAGAATTTGTCGGTCCGGTTATGTCTTTGTGTCTTGATAAAAGGGGGGTGGTAAAAAACCAGGTCTACCTGACCACCGACAGGGTAGAAATGACTTTTGAAATGCCGCTGGCAGAAATTGTTTTTGATTTTTATGACCGCCTGAAAACAATTTCCAGGGGGTATGCTTCTTTTGACTATCAGCCAATTGGTTATAAACCTTCCCATTTGATCAAGCTCGACATCCTGCTGAACGGAGACCATGTAGATGCGCTGTCGGCCCTCATTCACAGGGAAAATGCCTATGAGTTCGGCAAGCGCATATGTTCGAAGCTCCGTGAGTTAATACCACGTCAGCAATACGATATTGCGATACAGGCAGGAATTGGCTCAAAGATCATCGCACGTGAAACAGTTAAGGCTTTGCGTAAGGATGTGACAGCAAAATGTTATGGTGGCGACATAACCAGGAAACGCAAATTGCTTGAGAAGCAGAAAAAGGGGAAGAAACGAATGCGCCAGGTAGGCAATGTAGAAGTACCGCAACAGGCTTTTATGGCGGTTCTGAAGTTAGACGACAAGTCCTGATACCACAATGGTGATCTCTCCTTTAATAGTGCGTTTGGCAAAGGTTTGTCCCAGCTCTTCCAGTGTTCCCCGCAAGTATTCTTCATGCAGCTTGCTGATCTCGCGCGAAACGCATGCCTGACGGTCTTTTCCGAGAACCTCCGCAAGATCGGTCAGGGTTGTAATCAACTTGTAAGGAGATTCAAAAAAAACCATTGTGCGTGTTTCACCGGCCAAAGTTTTTAAACGTGCCTGCCGCCCTTTTTTGGGTGGCAAAAAGCCTTCAAAACAAAACCTGTCGCAAGGGATTCCGCTCCCAACAATGGCCGGGACAAGAGCTGTTGCTCCCGGGAGCACTTCCACCCTGATCCCTTTTCTGATGCATTCACGAACAAGCAGAAACCCGGCGTCAGAAATGCCGGGGGTCCCCGCATCACTCACCAGCGCTAAAGAACAGTCTGACTGCAAACGTCTGATCAAGCCATCCAATACCTTATGCTCATTATGCTGGTGGTAAGACATCATTTTGGTCCCGATGCCATAGTGTTTTAAAAGCTTCCCGGTTACACGGGTATCTTCGGTCAGCACATATTCTGCCTCACGCAATACGCGCAATGCCCTGAATGTAATATCTTCCAGGTTTCCTATCGGGGTGGGGACAACGAAGAGTGTAGACATATTTACCCGTCAGTCTTTTTGCATGTGCCGGCGGTGTACATAGTTTGCAAGTTTGCCGATCGTTGCCTCAGACCGGGTTGCATCCCAGGAATATTCAACACCAAGTTTGTTCAGGTAATCAAAAGCAGCATTTGTGTCTTCCATTGAGTTGAGTTTCTCAATGGCAGCATGATAGTCCTGTATGTTGCCATTGAATAACTCGTTAATGAACAAAAACTTTTCGTTCACCCCGATCACTTCCCTGAGGTTTGAAACAGGGTGCTGCTGCATCCGTGAACCTATGCTCGTATCTTTTTCCTGGTCGGCGATGCGTTGATGGAGGCTGTCGTCAGATTTCTTTATAAACTGGTCTCCAATGGTTTGATTGCTGTGTTCAGCCAGGTTATCTATCACCGCCTTGTTCCCGTTTGCAGGTTTTTCCTGTTCGTGCTGCACGGGTGGTAACATTTGTTCGTCCTGAGACCGTACCGCCTCTTTTTTGTCCACCGTACCCTCTTCCCGTTGCTCAACAGCCGCATCTTCCCGTTGCTCAACGGCCGTATCAGCAGGAACTGACCTGAGACTCTCGAAGCATCTGTAAAGCAAACGCAGGTCATCTCTCACCAGGTCAATATCCAGGGTAAGATCCTTTTCCGGATGATGCTGGTTTATTTCATTCGTTCTGTTAACAATCTCTTCAAGCAAATAGAGTATTTTATCCTTAATTTCCTTTTGACTCATACACGTACACGTTTTTTTGTTTGCTTTTTATGAATATTGCAGGCTAAGATACAAAACGATGTAAAGTTATGTTTATTTTTGTGTATTTGGAACGATTTTATTTCTGTAGCCGATGTTTCTGGAAAATGATACCGATCGTACAAGCGGCCGTGGCTGGATAGAGGTCATATGCGGGAGCATGTTCTCAGGAAAGACAGAGGAACTGATCCGCCGGCTGAACCGTGCCCGTATTGCAAAGATGAAGGTAGAGATCTTCAAACCCGGTGTCGATACCCGCTTTGATGAAGAAAAAGTTGTTTCGCATGACGAAAATGAGATCCTTTCCACACCTGTACCCTCATCCGGTAATATTTTGCTGATGGCCAACAATGTCGATGTTGTTGGCATTGACGAGGCACAGTTCTTTGATAATGGGTTGCCCGGTGTTTGCAACCAGCTGGCCGATACAGGCATAAGGGTGATCGTTGCCGGTTTAGACATGGATTTTAAAGGCAAACCCTTTGGTCCGGTACCGGCCCTTCTTGCCTTGGCCGAATACATTACGAAAGTGCATGCCATATGTGTGCAGTGTGGCAACCTGGCACAATATTCTCACCGCACGGTAACTGATGAAAAGCTTGTTTTGCTGGGAGAGACCGACGCATATGAACCCCTTTGCCGTAAATGTTTCGGCAAGGCAACATCATACCGGTAATGTGTCCGCTGATGCGAAATGGAATCGACTGCAGATGCAACTTCCTTAAAAAAGTGTTTTTCAAAGAAACAACCCCCTGCTAAGATCCGGATCCGGGTTTTCCGAGCAGTTCAAACATATTCCGTTTGTAGGCTTCTACACCAGGCTGATCAAACGGGTTTACGCCCAGGATATAGCCACTGTAAGCACAGGCCATTTCAAAGAAGTAGATCAGTTCACCCAAATATCGCTCATTCAACGAAGGGATAGAGATCTTCAGGTTTGGCACCGCTCCGTCAACATGCGCCATCAAGGTTCCTTTCATGGCCATGGCATTTACGTAGCTCAAACGTTTACCCGCAATATAGTTCAGTCCGTCAAGGTTTTCCGGATCAGACGGAATATGCACTATACGATGTGTTTCTTCGACATCGATCACTGTTTCAAAGAAGTTCTTCAGTCCATCCTGTATATACTGGCCCAGCGAATGCAGGTCAGTTGTAAAGGCCACCCCTGCCGGGAAAATACCCTTCCCGTCTTTCCCTTCACTTTCGCCAAACAATTGTTTCCACCATTCGGTAAAATAGAACAGTGATGGGGTGTAGCTTGCAAGTATTTCCGTAGTCTTTCCTTTCCTGTAAAGGATGTTCCTGATCACGGCATAGGTTGCTGCCGGGTTGTTTTTTAGTGTGTTGTTGCTGATTAAGTGTGATGCCATGGTTTTTGCACCGTGCACCAGATCCCGGATATGCACACCCGATACTGCAATGGGGAGCAGGCCTGCCGGGGTCAAAACCGAGTAACGGCCACCAACGTCATCGGGTATATCATATGTAGTGTACCCCTGTTCTCCGGCCAGTCGCTTCAATGCTCCGCGTCGGGCATCAGTAATGGCAATGGTCCTTTCCGCAGCTCCCCGCACACCGTATTTCGCTTCCAGGTGCTTGCGCAGCAAGCGAAAAGCGATGGCCGGCTCCGTGGTGGTGCCCGACTTGGAAATGACGATTACAGAGTAGTCTTTGTTGTCGAGATACTTCAGCAAGCCATAGTGATACCCCTCATCAAGATGGTGGCCCGCATAACATATTTCGGGTGGCTGTTTATTATGCTCATTGCCGGTAGCAGGAAAGGTTTCGGATAACGCCTCGGTTACGGCCCTGGGACCCAGGTAAGAGCCACCAATGCCGATCACCACAACGACGTCTGACCGGGCAGCAATTTTTTGCGCATCAGCTTCCAACCTGCCAAGAGTGTCCTCATCCGTTTCTTCGGGCAAGTGCACCCATCCAAGGAAGTCGCTCCCTTTCGCGGTTTTGTTCAGAATGTTTTTTTTATGCAGGCCGGCCTCCTTCTCAAAAAGACTTATTTCCTCTTCAGACACAAAGGGAAGCACCTGCTTGTAATCCAATGATATACTGATCATACAATTGACTTTATGGGGCAGGCAACAAGACGGATGAACTATTCCTGGTGTTTCATTTGAACCAGCCGGCAAAACGGCCGCGGCAGACTATTCCAGCTTACGTGCCACTTCGACGGTTTCAAATGCTTCGATGATATCGCCTACTTTGATATCATTGAACCGTTCTATGTTCAATCCGCATTCGTATCCTGCCGACACTTCTTTTACATCATCCTTGAACCGTTTCAGTGAGCCAAGATTCCCGGTAAACACCACGATGCCATCCCTGATCAGGCGGATACTTGAATTCCGGTGAATTTTTCCGTCCAGTACCATGCAGCCCGCCACAGTTCCGACTTTGGTTATTTTAAACACATCCCTCACCTCGATATTGGCGGTAATACGTTCTTCTATTTCGGGCGACAGCATCCCCTCGATAGCAGATTTTAGCTCGTTAATGGCATTATAGATGACACTGTACAGTCGTATATCGATTTGTTCCTGTTCGGCAAGCTTCCTGGCCGATACAGATGGCCTTACCTGGAATCCAATAATGATGGCGTTGGATGCTGATGCCAGCAGCACATCTCCTTCTGTGATCTGTCCCACTGCTTTATGAATGATGTTGACCTGGATCTCGTCTGTTGACAATTTCAAAAGCGAGTCGCTGAGGGCTTCCACTGATCCGTCTACATCACCTTTTACAATCACATTGAGCTCCTTGAAGTCACCGATGGCGATCCTTCTTCCGATTTCATCCAATGTGATGTGTTTTTGTGTTCGCAGGCCCTGTTCCCGGATCAGTTGCTGGCGCTTGGTGGTGATGTTTTTGGCATCACTTTCGTTCTTCATCACATTAAAGGTATCACCAGCCTGCGGAGCACCATCCAGTCCCAGTATCAGCACAGGACTTGATGGCCCGGCTTCCCTGATGCGCTGACCCCGTTCGTTGAACATGGCCTTCACCTTTCCATGTGTCGTACCGGCTACCACTATGTCGCCCACATGGAGCGTTCCATTCTGAACAAGGATCGTTGCGATAAAGCCACGTCCTTTATCAAGTGATGATTCAATAACGGTACCGGAGGCATTCTTTGACGGATTTGCCTGGAGCTCGAGTATTTCCGATTCCAGTACCACTTTTTCCAACAGGTTATCTATATTCAATCCTTGTTTTGCAGATATTTCCTGACTTTGAAACTTGCCACCCCAGTCTTCTACCAGGATGTTGAGATTCGCCAGTTCCTCTTTCACTTTCTCGGGAGCGTCATTTTCCTTGTCAATTTTATTGATGGCAATGACGATGGGTACACCTGCCGCCTGCGCGTGGTTAATGGCTTCCACTGTCTGTGGCATCACGCTGTCGTCAGCCGCTACTACAATAATGGCAACATCGGTTACTTTGGCCCCCCTGGCACGCATGGCTGTAAATGCTTCATGTCCGGGAGTATCCAGAAACGTTATGGATTTTCCGTTCTCAAGTTCTACGGCATATGCACCGATATGCTGCGTAATTCCACCAGCTTCACCAGCAATGATGTTAGAATGCCGTATATGGTCAAGCAGCGATGTTTTTCCATGGTCTACGTGTCCCATAACAGTGACAATAGGTGCCCGTTCTGCCAGGTCGGAAGGATCATCTGCTTCCTCCTCTATCACTTCCTGTGAGTCAGCACTCACAAAATTCACATCAAAGCCAAACTCATCGGCGACAATGGTGATCGTTTCCGCATCAAGCCGTTGATTTATGGATACAAAGAGACCGAGCGACATACAGGCAGATATGATCTCATTTACAGACACATCCATCATACTGGCAAGTTCAGATGCCGAAATAAATTCAGTCACCTCCAGGGTTTTCTGTTGCGAAGCTGCCTGTTCCTGTTCCTTTTCTTTTTGCTGCTGCTGTATTTCCCTTTTTAACCGGCG
Source organism: Bacteroidales bacterium (assembly GCA_003559735.1). Lineage (GTDB taxonomy): Bacteria > Bacteroidota > Bacteroidia > Bacteroidales > UBA7960 > PUPG01. Next base: position 28,089 of record PWKN01000161.1, read on the forward strand.
ATGTTTGGCCGCTTTCGATTTCCCGGTTGCACTAAGGTTGGCCAGTGTCTCTTTTATTTGACGGGAGATCTCCTCTTCCGATACCTCAGGTTTAATTTGTACTCTTTTCCCCTTTCGATATTTGGCGGTTTCCTTTTTTGTCTCTTTCTTGTCTTGCTGAACGGGTTGCTGATCGGCCGGCTTTTCTTTTTTAATGCGTTTCCGTTTGCGCTTTTTTCCTTTGCCTGGATCGGAAGAGGATGCAACAGGTTTCTTGGTTTCCTCCTTTTTGTCGGGAAGATCCATCTTTCCCAGGATGGTCGGACCTTCCAGTTTTTTAAACTTTGTCTGATAATGTTCTCGTAGCGAACGCTCTTTTTCTTCTGTGGTTTCTTCTTTTGTTTCTTTCTCAGCGGGTGCTGCTGCATCTTCCTTCTTCGCTGGCTCTGCTGGTTTATCGCTGGGGGGCGTTTCCTCGTCAGACTTTATGACGGTTGGAGGCTCCGGTGTTTCTTCCTTTTCTTGTGGTTCTTTCTCCGGTTTGGCTTTTTTCTTTTTCTTCGGCTTTGATTCTTCCAGGTCAATTTTTCCAAGAACCTTCAGCCTGCTTTCTTCTTTCTTTTGTTTCTGCTCCTCTTCTGCTGCAATTTTCGCCTCTTTCTCCTCCCCTGTCCGTTCCGCTTCTTTTTTATCTTCAGCTGGTTTTTCTTTTTGGGATTCGATTTTTTCCGGATGATCAGGTACTTCGGGTTTTTCCTCCCCTGGTTCCTTGTCGCCAACAGGCTGTTCCTGTTTTTCTGTTCCGGCCTTCATGTCTTTTATAAACAGTTCTTCCTCCCCTTCATCAGCTCTTCGTTCTTCTTTTTCCTTCTCCTCCTCTTTGCCAATTGAGATGCTTTCCCTCTTTTTCAGGCTTAACCCAACCTTGCGGGTTGCTTCTTTCAGGTTTTTCTCACTTTGAAACTCCTCAAACAAAAGCCCATATGCCTCCTGAGAGATCTTTGCATTGGGGTTGTTATCGACAGATATCCCTTTTTTGCCCAGGAAATCCACGATGGTTGTCAACCCGATGTTAAATTCTCTGGCGACTTTACTTAATCTTTTTGTTTTGGTGCCTTCAGTCATATGCAGCTATTGGTTGTTTTATTATTTTTCCTGGCCGGGAAAAACAGTGCAAATTTAGGGTATTTTATTCAAACTCTGCTTTTAATATACGCATCACGTCTTCTACCGTTTCCTGTTCAAGGTCTGTCCGGTTAACAAGGTCTGCAACAGTCAGGCTCAACACACTTTTGGCTGTATCACACCCAACTTTTTTGAGCTCATCAATGATCCAGCCTTCGATTTCATCACTGAACTCGGTTATATCCACGTCTTCACCTTCTATATCGGTTTCGCGATAAACATCTATTTCATAACCAGTAAGCAAACCTGCGAGTTTAATATTAAATCCTCCTTTCCCTATTGCCAGTGAAACCTGATCTGGTTTCAGAAAAACTTCTGCCCTCTTGTTTTCTTCATCAATTTTTATGGAAGAAATTTTCGCCGGACTCAGTGCCCTTGATATATAGAGGTTTGAGTTTGTGGTATAGTTTATAACATCAATATTTTCGTTGCGCAACTCTCTGACGATCCCATGAATTCGTGATCCTTTCATTCCCACGCAGGCTCCCACCGGGTCAATCCGGTCATCATACGATTCGACGGCTACCTTGGCACGTTCACCCGGAACCCTGACGATCTTCCTGATGGTAATCAGTCCGTCATACACCTCGGGCACTTCCTGTTCAAAAAGTCGTTCAAGAAAAACCGGGGATGTCCGGCTGATAATGATCAGCGGATTGTTGTTCTTGATCTCGACCCTTGAAACGACTGCCCGGATCGTATCTCCCTTGCGATAAAAATCAGAAGGGATCTGTTCGGTTTTTGGCAATATCAGCTCAATGTCTTCATCATCAAGCGCCAGGATCTCTTTTTTCCAAACCTGGTAAACCTCTGCCGTAACCAGGTCACCAATTTGTTCCTTATATTTCCTGTAAATACTGTCTTTTTCAAGTTCCAGTATTTTTGATGCAAGGTTTTGTCTTATGGCCAGGATTTCCCTTCTGCCAAAGTCACTCATTTTTACAGGCTCAGACACATCTTCCCCAATTTCAAAATCCGGCTCGATCTTTATCGCATCGGAATAGGCAATCTGTGAGTTCTCATCCTCTACTTCACCGTCTTCAACGATCACACGGTTTCTCCATACTTCAAGATCTCCTTTGTCGATGTTCACTATAATATCAAAGTTATCTGCCGACCCGTATTTCTTTTCCAGCATACTGCCAAAAACATCTTCCAGGATCAGCATCATGGTAGAGCGGTCAATGTTCTTGAACTCTTTAAATTCCGAGAACGACTCAACCAAATTAATTGTTTCCATTTTTTGTGCTCTGTTTGTGTTATACGTTCTGTATGATTATTTCTCTGGCAACGTTTGTTGATATCTCAAATGTGATGCTGACATACCTGGTCAGCGACAGAATCAAGCCCTGAACCCGGACATTATCGCTCAAGCACCTGAGCTTACGGATACCCTCTATTTAAATGACACCCGTACCCTGGCTTCCTTAATTTCACTAAACGGTATGAACGTGCCGGATCCTGTATTGGTGTCGGGCTCCTTTTTTTTCTTTTTCCCTTTATCGGGGATCTCTTTTTCCAGCACGATCCCTTCTTCAGTAACCTCTGTCATTTTCCCCTTGTGCGTGCGCTGGTCATTGCCGGCAATTTCCATGCGCCTGCCTATGTTGTTGACAAACTGGCGATGCAGCTGCAGTGGCTGTCCGACACCCACCGATGAAACCATGAGTTCAAAATCCTCATCATCCCTGTTTAACTGGCATTCAATATGCCGGCTAAGGTCTGTACAATCATCAATGGTAACCCCTTCATCGCCATCTATAAACACCATGATCTTTTTTTGCGGGGTAACCCGTGCATTTACAAGAAACCTGCCGGAGCCCTCCAGGTATCCGTTCACAATGCCGGATATGGCTTTTTCATTGATCATCATCGGTAACGCTGTAAGCGCATTTTATTCATTTACTGCCCGGTAAAAAACCACCAGGATCCGCCCTGCCTGTCGCCTGAAGAAGTCTCCGTTATCTGTGTTTGCACTTCTGTTCGCAGGATTTCCGGCCAGACAATGCCATGACTAACCAACTGAACCCCAATAACAAAGGGGACTTGTTGGCCCCCTTTCTTACCCGGCAAAAACCAAAATTTCACCGCAAAGGTAATAAATTTCTTTTGATTGGTAAAAAAAACACTGTTTTTTAGCAGCTTAACCTACCTTATACATAAAGTATTTCCTTCAAAAGGAAAAAGCCGCGCTTTTGAGAGACTGTATTATTTCATACAGGTAACGTATAAGCAACACAACGGTGGATCACAGATTGTAATCTGGTCAGAATTGCCTGATCCAGGTTTCGTAATATCGTTCAAAGATATCGTCGGCCTTTTCCTGCAATTCATCCTGTCCGTAAGTTTGAGCCACACGTGCAATACGCTGCATCATGGCAAGGCTTTCCTGTTTCTTGCCATCAATGCGTGTTGCATCCGGACCGGTAAACTGGAAATAGTAGGCCAGGTTTTCTTCGTGTATTTCCTTCATCCGCTCAGCGATCTTATTTCCTTTTTCAAACTCGCCGGTCTCGTAATACAATTCTGCCATTAGCAGATTGAAATAGTTATAGGGGACATTGTACTCGGGCATAATTTCCATGGCCCGGTCGAGGACAGCGACAGCTTTGTCGGTTTTGTTCTCTTCCAGCAATGCTGCGGCAAGTCGCTGGAATATGTTTCTGAAACTGACTGTCAGCCGCCTGTGGTCTTCATCCAGGTAAACAGACGGGTCGCTCATATTTCCCCATTGAAACTTGTTCATCAGGTTGTCGTAGAGGATACGGGTATTGATCCTTCCCGGCTCGTTAGGGTCGTGATCCGAGCGAATGGGCACAAGACGGTAGGCCATTCCTTCAAGCTGAAAATATTCTTCCAGTCCCATATAAGACTCCCTGCCGGTAGTGATGGCAAAATAGACCGGACGGTCCCAGTTGTTTTCAGCCAGGAAGTTAAGCGCCATCAGGTGATTCTTATTCATTCCCTGTCCGGGCATTACCCACTCAACCGCATCAACAATAAGGTGGGCATCTTCAGGTGCCACCGTACCATTTTCTACCACTTTGGCTGAATCAACAGGCAGACGAAACTTATTTGTCGGGAAGTGATCTTCCATTCCCCTGCCGGTGCGTATCCTTGTCCTGTCGGCATCGCTGCCCACAAAGTCCATCAGCCGCCGGAGGTCGTGATGCCCTTCGAGTCGCTCTTGGATATAGACATAGTCCCTTGTACCATCCCTGTATTGGTGTGGTTCGAAGCTGAATGGCACCGGAGCGGCATCGTACGTTTTTCTGCGCACCATATTGTCTATATACCAGTCGGTGTTGAGCAGGCTGAGGTTAACCACTTTGATATCGGTGCGTATTCCCTCCACCTCCTGGGCATACCAGAGTGGGAAGGTATCATTGTCGCCATTGGTAAAAATAATGGCATCAGGTGCACAAGATTCGAGGTAATTGATGGCAACATCCCTTGCCCCGTATCTTCCTGACCGGTCATGGTCACTCCAGTTTTCCCGAGCCATATGCACGGGAACGAGCAACACACATACAACTGTGACCAAAACCGCGGCGACGGTCCCCTGTTTTCCCTGTATCAGATCACTCTTCCCGTGCAGCTTTTTGAAGAGGCCATCAATAAGGGCCAAAGCGCCCAGGCCGACCCATATGGCAAATGCATAGAACGACCCGATATATGAATAGTCCCTTTCCCTGGGCTGAAATGGCGTTTGGTTAAGGTATATGATAATGGCCAGTCCGGTCATAAAAAAGAGCAACCCGACCACGAGTGTGTCATTGGGACGTCTTTTCAGCTGATAGAGGAATCCAAGTACCCCCAGCAGGAAAGGGAGCATATAGTATCTGTTGTATCCAGGGTTTGAAGTGAGGCTTTCGGGCAAGTTGTCCTGCGGACCAAGCCGCCATTGATCTATGAATGGAATGCCTGTGATCCAGTTTCCTTCCAGCGGACTCCCATGTCCCTGGATGTCGTTTTGCCGGCCACTAAAGTTCCACATCAGGTATCGCAAATACATATGTCCCACCTGGTATGAAAAGAAAAAGCGCAGGTTTTCCATGAAAGTGGGCTTGTTGATCGTTTGCGGACTCCCATCAAAGCGTGTGGTCCGTATGGGTCGTCCCCTGACATTGCCCCAGTCTTCGTAGGCCGGCACATGCTGACTCCTGAAGCTGTACATACGCGGAAACAAGGTGGTAAATTGAGGATCATACACCGGTTCCAGCCCTATTCGGGGATTTATGATCTCGTACCTTCCTGTTTCGCGGTTTTTACCCCACACCGGGTTGCCATCTTCCATATCGACCACCGGGGCATTATAATATGGTCCGTAAAGCAGGGGCCAGGCACCATATTGTTCCCGTCCGAGATAGGCCTTCATGGCCAGGGCATCCTTTGGTGCATTCTCGTTGATGGGCACCTGGGCATTTGAGCGGATCACAAGCATAAAGAATGACGAATAACCGATAACAAGAAAGGTAAATGCCAGCATCACTGTGTTCAGTGTCACCAGTCGCCGTTTTTGAGTAATATACAGTCCGTATACAATGGCCGCGATCAAAACAGCAAAGAATATGATGGTGCCGCTGTGGAAAGGGAGTCCGGCAACATTTACAAAAAAGCGTTCAAATTGCCAGTCGAGGTTCAGAATGCCAGGAATGATCACAGACTGGATGGCATAAAGAAGCAAGACGGCAATGATGCCTGTAGCTATGATGCCTTTGTTTGTGGGTTTGTATTTTTTGAAATAATAGACAAATACAATAGCCGGGATAGCCAGCAGATTGAGCAGGTGGACACCGATCGAAAGACCTATTATATAAAAAATAAGCACCAGCCATTTGTTTGCATCGGGCTGATGGGCCCTGGCTTCCCATTGCAATATGGCCCAGAACACGAATGCCGTCAGAAACGCTGAGGTAACATATACCTCAGCCTCAACAGCGGTAAACCAGAAAGAATCACTAAATGTGAGGGTCAGCGCACCGGTAAGTCCGCTTCCAAAGATTGCAAAAACCTGTGCTTTGGTCAGTTCATTTCCTGAAGCGATCAGTTTCCTTGCCAAAATATTGATCGTCCAGAACAAAAACATAACCGCCAGTCCGCCAGCTACAGCCGACATGGTGTTGATCCAGAATGCCACGCGTGATGTTTCACCCAGCGCAAAAAGGGAGAAAAACCTGGCAAGCATCTGGTATAATGGCGCACCGGGCGGGTGACCAATCTGCAGTTTATAGGACACGGCAATCCTTTCACCGGCATCCCAGAAACTTACTGTGGGTTCAATGGTTATCAGGTAAATCAAACCTGCAAACAGGAACAACCCCCATCCGATGGTATTGTTAAGCTTTCGGTATAGTAATTCATTCATTTTTTCTTGGTTTGTTTGTTGCTGAAGCACTTATGATGCTGCCATCCCATGATGAACAGCATGCGAAAATACAAAAAATAGCATCATCGATATTGGTTTTTAACATCTATTCATATTTGATGTCTTGCTGATAAAAAAAATTTTTCTACCTTTGCCAGCCAATACCGGATTGACCGATGGTGTAACGGTAGCACTACAGTTTTTGGAGCTGTCTGTCCAGGTTCGAATCCTGGTCGGTCAACCATACAAGCAGCAAAGCCCCTAAATTACAGGGGCTTTGTTTTTTTCATAGTGATCCTTTTAAAATCGGGTATTTCATTAAAAAAAAATGTAATTTTACATCTGCAATGGCGATGAACTGTTTTATCGGCATGTCGCAAACATGCAAAAATAACAAAACCCATTATTCAATCCAAACTCAGAAAAACCCATGAAAAAAAACAAACCGCGTCTGTACCAGGTTTTAGCCCTGGTTGCAATGGCCACAGTATGCGCAGGCCTTTTCCTATCCTGCAGCAAAGACGACACAAAACCTGCCAACCGCATTGAAGGCATTGCTTTGGATGCCATAACCTTCGAACCACTTACCGGGGCACTTGTGTCCCTGGAACCTGCTGATGATACAAAATCCTCTTCCCCCATCGCCGAAACGGTAGTTGACAATAACGGAATATACGTATTTGAAAATATCAAAACTGCTGTTTACAAGCTTATTATCACAAAAGAGAATTACAAAACCATGGTAATCAACAACGTTGACCTGAACCAGGGCGAGCCTTTTGTTGCCTTTTTGCCGGTAACCAACGACATTACCACCCCTGTTGGCGGGATCACAGGCAGGGTATTTGATAACAAGGGAAACCCGCTGGAAGACGCCAACCTGGCTATCAGCGCACAAAACGAAGCAATCACAAACGGCTATTTTACTTCCACGACCAGTAACCATAAAGGACAATACTACATTGCAGCAGTTCCTTTGCAAAGCACCAATGAGTTTAAAGTGCGTTGCATGCGAACCGGTTACGACATCAAAGTGGAACAGAACATCATTATTGGAGAGAACCAAATGCTGCTCATTGACTTTCATCTGAAAACAGAAACACCTGCACAAGTCCTTTTCCATGAAGGATTTGAAACTTCTGACCAAACATGGGAGAAGACAGGGTTCTGGCACATACATGACGGGGCAACTATTTTTAACCAGGCTTATCCCGACTATGTCAAGCTTGCCCCAAATGATGAATCACAGGGACGCATCCCAAATGCCTACAATGGGTCAAGGATGGCATGGTATGGGGATCCTGAAACAGGCAATTTCATGGGACCGCAAAGATCCGGCGACAATCAGTTGTCGGGCGGAACCAGCCAGTCTTCAAACCGCGGTGAAATGATCTCCCCGCCCATCAACCTGGGCAACCAGAATCAGGCAAGTCTCAACTTCTGGACCTGGTTCGAGATCGAAAGTGTGAACCCCAATGCATCCGGATATGACCTGATGGAGATCTATATCATCGATACCGCCAACGATTCGGAAACCCTGCTGGGTAAATTAAATCCATACACTGACCCGGTATTGCCCGACAGAAGGGCTTTGGCATTTACATCCGGAGGATTCAACCAGAATCCGGTTTGGAAGTATATCGAGTATGACCTGTCTTCTTTTACAGGGTCAACAATAAAACTTAAGTTCCGGTTCGATACACGCGACCATCTCTATAACGGCTTCCGGGGTTGGTTCGTTGATGAAATACGGGTGACAGATAAAGCTGCAGCAGAAGCCAAGTCGATGCCCGATCCAGACAGGCCATTGATGGAACGAGAATAGATGCAAAGTCAAACCCTAATGATATCGGGCTGTGCAATAAGCAAGCGCCACATAAATAACTCGTGTAATACTTTGTTGAAAATCAAGTTTGTAACCACCGATAGCTTCGCAAAAAAACGCTTGATCTGATGTGAGGA
>PWKN01000206.1 GCA_003559735.1 Bacteroidales bacterium
GCTTACAGAATTTTACGTTGTTGTTTACCACCGCAACCACATGCCGGTGATGTTTGAAGAACAAATCGATGTAAGTGACTTTATGTTCCCTGTCGACCTGACTGTCGAAGGTAATGTACTGGAAGGTAGCGCCATTGAATTGAGTGGTGGCACCTTTGGTATGATCGCCGGCGATGTGACCCACGACGGACGTCTGCAGTACTCCGGACCGGGTAACGACCGTGGTCCGATCATTGCAAAGATCATCAGCCTGGACCTGGAGGGCGGCACCAATATAAACCAGGTGCACACAGACGGTGGCTACTTCTTCGAAGATGTGCTGATGAACAATATTCTTAAGTACATCGGAGCTGACAACGACAGGGATATTATCCTTGCAAACCTCCGTGAGCTGACCGGGTCAGATTTCCTTAATGTGATCTATGAATCGGTAGTCCCGGTTTCGGTCACCAAGGGTGAGAAAGAACCCCATTTCAATGATGGTCCGCTGAATATCCTTGTTAGCAAAGATGAGATCAGGCTGCAAACCGGCAAGCACATCGAAAACGGACTGGTCGACAATATCCAGTTCACACTGGCATGGAATGCCGGCGACGATCAGGCATACAATGCCGTTAAAAATGCATCGTCCGATTTCCTGCTCAGACCCCAGGGAGAGCCTCTCAATATTAACGGTGTAAACCACCAGGTGTTTGTGTCGGTGTTCCCGAAACTGCTGCCCCAAAACTGGTATAAAGAAGAGCATGTTACTGTGATGACACTCGGTGACAATGTTTCTGACAGAATATGGATCGCTGATAACCAATTTACATTGGAAAACAACGCCATGTTCTTTGTCTCTGTATGGGGTACCAATTTCACGGGGGATATCATGTCAACCCCAACCGATACCAAACCCACCGGAACAGATATCCAGTTCAGGGTCTATCCAAACCCGGTAAGCAGTGGCATACTCCACATTGATATACCGCAGGTGACTAACACGCAAGTTGCCATTACCATCTTTGACTTGCAGGGCAATATGATCAAAAACATTGCCAATGAACATGTCACCGGCACAACATCAATCGATGTGTCTGAACTCTCTCGCGGAATATACTTCCTACAGGTTGATAACAACGAAAGCATCTTTACCGCAAGATTCGTTGTGACTCAATAAAGCCACATGCTGTGGCCTGGTAAGTAGTAACCGCCTAAAAAACCTGCATGTTTCCTGTATATACGGAAACATGCAGGTTACCTCAAAATCAATCATCAGAGAAGGTTTTTTTATCTGTAATATTTTTCATATGATACTGCGCTACACATACACAATATTCATTAAATCAATAATATACCTGTCGCTAATTGGACTGCTGAACAATATTCAGCCAATAAAGGCCCACCCTGCACACAATGCAATTATTGAGCCTCTTTTGACAGGTCAGACAATAACTGATGATGAATACTATAGACAACTGGGTGCAAACAATAAACTTGATATCGGAATATTTGAATCGCCAATATACCCGGGTAAAGTTGTTATAAAGATCAAACCCGTCAACTTTGATCTGAAAGCAACAGACAGAATCAGCAGTATACTGTATACGGTCAAATGGCCGGCCGAATATGGCAATATAGATTTAACCACAGACCATGTCTACCCATATTGTGTCAGTAAAGAAGGTGATCCTGAACTGTATAATGGCTACTATTACCAGGTGTTTGCCAGTACATGTGCCGCCAGGGTGGGTGCAAAAATCAATGCCGGTGAGGAATTAGTGATCTCCGGAATAAAATTCCCAGAACATAGCTGTGTTGTATTTGAACTGGCCGACGATGATTGGACAACCAATAATAATGGTGGACCGTATTTTGCTGTTTGGGGCACACCTGTAACTGGTGAAATCTACGAAGACAAGGTTGAATTTTTCTCTGTCGGGGGGGCTGTCAGCGGAAGCAAAACCATTAAACTCGGTGAAAATACAGGCACCCTCACCCTGGTAGACTTTTCCGGCGCCGTGATCACCTGGCAAAAAAGGTTCAATGAGGGGACATGGGAAGATATCGCAGGTACAGCAGGCGAAACAGAATACTCAGGGGTTCCCGACAAAATGGGTACCTGGAAGTACAGGGCCAAAGTAAAAAGAACAAATTGCGTTGCCGAATACTCCGATGAGGCAGTGATCATTGTCGAAGAAGCTGAAATAGGAGAACGTACCGTTACATTTATTGTGACAGATCAGGATGACGAACCGGTCGAAGGTGCCACAATTACCATTACAGAAAGCAATGACAAAGGTTATAAAGACAACGGAAACAACAATGGGATCATTCTTACAACCGACTCTGAAGGCAAAGCCAGCACCGAACTTGAAGATGGCACATACACTGTCGAAATATTCCTTGAGGGCTTTATTGAAAAAACCATTGATGAGCTGATAGTTGAAGGTGAAGACAAAACAAGGGACATTACGTTGAATGAATGTTCTCTGACAATAATACTTGAGGAGAAATCCGACATTACCTGTTTTGGTGATCATGATGGTACGATAACTATTCGTGTTGAAAACGGTATATCTCCAATAATTTTTGAATGGACAGGCCCCGATGAATTTACTTCTGCCAGTCAAGACCTGGATGTACTTGCACCTGGTACCTATACGCTGACGGTTACAGATGGCAACAGTTGTACCGACCAACTTACAGTTACCATTTTCGAACCGGACGAACTGACTGTAAGCCTGGACCTAAAAACGGATGTAACCTGTTACGGGTGGTCGGATGGCGCAATCACATTATTCGACCCGGAGGGGGGAACCGGAATCTGTACGTACAACTGGACCAAACCGGGCGGCTTTTTTGCTGATACCAGGGACCTGGTTGATTTGTTTGCTGGAACTTATTCGCTGATTGTTACCGATGAGAACTTTTGTGAAGCTTTCTTCTCGGTCATTGTTGAGGAGCCCGACGACCTTACTGTGACTGTTTTTTCAGACCAAACCATTTGCAATGGAA
>PWKN01000215.1 GCA_003559735.1 Bacteroidales bacterium
CATCCTGGAGGATAAAAAGGGATTTTTCATAATTAAAGCTGATCTCTTCAGCATGCCTCAGGATCTCAGCCTCTTCCTCAATCCGCCTGTATTCATCCTGGTCAGGTTTCGCTTTTTCCAGTTCATCAAATTGGTACTGGTAGTAGTCAAGTTCGGCTTTCGCCTGTTTCTCAGTCTCTCTTGCCTGCTGCAGCCTGGATCGTTTTTCCTGGAGTTCTTTGTACGATCTGCGATAGCGGTCGATGCCATCCAGGTTATTTGCAAAGGAGTCGACCACTGCAAACTGAAACGATGATTCACCCACCATCAGGCTTTCGTGTTGTGAGTGGATATCGATCAGCTTACCGGCTATTGCTTTCATTCCGTTCAATGTCACCGGTGTATCGTTGATGAACGCCCTTGATTTTCCTTGTGGTGTAATTTCCCGTCTGAAATAGCTTATATCCTCATAATCAAGATTATATTGCAAAAACAAAGGCCTTGTATCCGTATTGGTAAGGTCAAAGGTTCCCTCAATAACGCACTTTTTTTGTTTTTCATTAAGGATCTTTGTATCGGCCCGTTCACCCAGGATGAGGGAGAGGGCGCCCAGCAGGATCGATTTTCCCGCACCGGTTTCTCCTGTGATAACGGTCAGACTGTCGCAGAACCCGGTGTCCAGTTTCCGGATCAGTGCATAGTTCTCGATCAGCAGGTGTTTCAGCATAATGCAGACATAATAGGGATCATCACAAAGATAGTAAACATTCCAATGCCTAGTTACTGTCTGCTATCCTGCGGTATTTTGCGCTGTTTGAAGGGTCTATTTCTGAAAGTATTTCGATGGCCTTATTTTGTTCCATCGGACTCGCTTCGGAAAACAGGTTGACCAGTTCATCGCCTTTTGCGGTCAATACCGATTGCAGCAGCAATGATCCCGGACGTTCCCTGTGCGCTCTCTGCAACATTTCCACTGCCTCAAGCACTTCCGCCCTGCCCAGGTCAAGGTTGTCTGTCATTGTATCAAAACCAAGCCGGAGGTACCTGTACATGGCCTCACGAATTGGCCTGTACCGGTTATTCAGCAGGTTTTCCACAAGCCAGGACCTCTTTCGCTGGCTTTCGAAAGATTTCCAGCCCCTTTCCGATGCATTCTGGGCCTGGTTCACGATCCGCTGTGCCATCTCAAAATAGGGGGTTCCACCAAGGGGCGAAAAGGTATCAAAATCGAAGCCGATGATGATGTACACATAATATGCGATCACCGAGGTAATGTTGGAAATAAATGTATTGTCGGCGTATTCGAGTGGCTGGTGCTCCCTGTAACGGAAATCAAAATCACGGTCGCGGTGATTGAACACCGGTGAGTTATAGGAAGTATTGTATATGGGTCGGCGCGACTGCACCTGGATACTGGCACGGTATTCATCGCCACCTGCCCGTTCTTCAATGGTAATTTGAATGGAGGCTTCTATTCTTTCGTTGGTTTCAAACTGAAATGGCGTCCAGTTGGTCTGGTTTACAAACTCACTCAACTCTGAACGGAGGGTCTGCATAATTTGTCGCTCTGTTTCTGACATTCCCGGCGTTGAGATCGATATCTGGCAATTCAGTTCCTGTCCGGACAACGGAAGGGTCAGGGTCAGGGCTATGAAAACACAGGCAAATGCTTTTTTAATCATACATCCAGATGTTTTTCCAGTGTGTCGGCAATATCGACCGCCACATCTTGTTTGTTTTTAAGAGGATAACGAAAAATCTCCAGTTTATTGTCTATGATCGTTATTTTATTGGTTGGGTGCATAAAGCCTGAACCGGGATCATTGGGGGAGTTCAGGACAATAAAGTCGAGATTCTTTGATTGCAGTTTTTTAATGGCATTTTCCTCTTCGTTATCTGTCTCAAGTGCGAATCCTGCCAGCACCTGTTTTCCTTTTCTTTCGCCCATTGCCTTCAGAATATCTTTCGTTGGGAAGAGGGTAATGTTGATTGCATCGCCGGATTGTTCCTTTTTTATCTTTTTGGATTGTTTTGCAGGGGAATAGTCTGCAACCGCCGCAGCCATAATCACGGCATCAACTTCAGGGTATACCTGCATGCAGGCATCATACATCTCTGTGGCGGTACGTACCTTCACAAGATTTGCGCCGGGAATGGGCGGGAGGTTCGCCGGACCGGAAACCAGGGTAACGTTGGCACCCCTGTCAATCAGTTCCTGCGCCAGGCTATACCCCATTTGTCCGGATGAATGATTCCCGACAAACCTGACCGGGTCAATATCTTCCATTGTCGGACCGGCGGTGACCATGACATGCTTTCCTGCCAGGGTTTTTTCCCTGTATTTCAAATAGCTGCTTACCATGCGAAAAATCTCCCCAGGCTCTTCCATCCTGCCTTTGCCCTCATATCCGCAGGCAAGGAAGCCTTCGGCAGGCTCGATAATATGCACGCCATGTTGTTTCAGCGCAGACAGGTTTTTCTGAACGCTGAAATGCGCATACATCTTAACGTTCATTGCAGGAGCCAGGAATACCGCCTTGTCGAATGCCAGCAGGGAAGTGGACAGTGCGTCATCTGCAATGCCGCTGGCATATTTTCCAATTATGTTGGCTGTGGCAGGAGCCACCACAAAAACATCACCCCAGTCGGTGAGGGCAACATGTTCGGTGGTATAATCATTCGCCTGTCCGAACACCTCATCATACACCTTGTTTTGCGACAACGATTCGAGTGTTACTTTGGTGATAAAAGCGAATGCATTGCGGGTGCCTGTGACTTTCACTTCTGCACCGGCCTGTTTAAACAACCTGACCAGGTAAGCAGCTTTATACGCTGCAATGCCACCGGAAATACCCAGGATGATCTTTTTGCCTTGCAAAAGAGGGTCGTTTGTCATATCTATGTCCGGCTGATGCCACACTGGCATCAGTCATTTGTTGAAAAGGATTGTCGTTTCAAACCGCATTGAGCCTTCACAGATGATGTTGTCAGCA
>PWKN01000017.1 GCA_003559735.1 Bacteroidales bacterium
CGGCATCAAGGCATTCCTGTCAGATACACCTGGTTTCAACACGCAGGACCTTGAGCTGCTGATGGCCATCCTGTCTAACTACAACGAACAGTGTCTGGCCCAAGTGAAGGTGTCGTGCAGCGTTGATGCGCTTGAACAGGCGGCCGCAGGACTCTCCGCCGGGGAATTTGCAAGGCGCTTCATACTGGCTGTAAACATTGCGGAAGCAGATGTCTATCGTGCCACAACACACAACAAAGGGATCATGAATGGTGTTGATGCGGTGATCATCGCCACGGGGAACGATTTCCGTGCCATCGAAGCAGGAGCCCATGCATATGCCGCCCGGACCGGACAATACCGGTCACTAAGCACAGCCACGCTGCACAATAACACGTTCACTTTCTCCCTGGAAATGCCAATGACGGTGGGAACGACCGGCGGATTGACACGTTTGCACCCACTGGCCGCCCGCTCACTGGAGATCCTTGGAGATCCCAATGCCGAAACGCTGATGATAATCGCTGCCGCTGCAGGGTTGGCCAATAACTTTGCAGCCATCAGATCACTTACCACAACAGGCATCCAGTCGGGCCATATGCAAATGCACCTGTCCAACATCATCCTGCAACTCAATGCCTCCCAGCAGGAAGCAACAGAGATCCAATCGCACTTCTCCACCAAAAAAGTATCGTACCAGGCAGTGGCAGACTACCTCAGGGAGCTTAGAAACAATTAATCCCATCGCATCGTTATGGCGTGCTTCAGATCAAACGGCAAACTCATGATATCCGGCGAATACCTGGTCCTGAAAGGGGCCAGCGCACTGGCCATTCCTGTACGGTACGGACAGTCCCTCCGTATCAGAACCCGCAGGACAGATGAACTGACGGTGTCGTGGACAACCTATGTTCAAAACAGGGAATACCTGCAGGTCCGGCTTTGCGGACAAACATTTGATACGGACACCCCCGCAATGCCAGAAAGCAAACAGCAATCAATCAGCTTCATACAAAAGGTGTTGCGGACAGCCAGGGAGATCAACCCTTCCTTTCCCGGAAACAATCAGCAGGTGCTGGCTGAGAGCCATATAGACTTTGACCTGGACTGGGGATTGGGAAGCAGTTCGTCGCTGATATCCAACATTGCCTGGTGGGCAGACACAGACCCGTACCAGTTGTTCTTCAAAGTCGCAAACGGATCTGGATACGACATCGCATGCGCCCGCAGCAACAAGCCCATCATCTATAATTATAACGGCAAGGATCACCCTCCACTGGTGCGTGAATCCTCATTCAACCCTTCATTTGGCAGACAGCTTTTTTTTGTGTACAGCGGACAGAAACAGGATAGTCAAAAAAGCATCAGGGAATTCAATGCGGATTTAATACCTTTGAAAATGGTTGATGACCTGACGGAGGTCACCAATGCGATGGCAACAACCGGGGAGCTGGGGACCTTTATTCAGATGATGCGCACACACGAAGAGATCGTCAGCAAATGTCTGGGCAAAAAAACCGTTCAGGAAGTGTTCTTCCCTGACTTCCCG
The DNA here is from genome assembly GCA_003559735.1 of Bacteroidales bacterium. GTDB lineage: Bacteria > Bacteroidota > Bacteroidia > Bacteroidales > UBA7960 > PUPG01. The sequence continues at coordinate 1,529 of PWKN01000017.1, forward strand.
GGAGCGGTAAAATCACTTGGGGCCTGGGGTGGTGACTTCCTGCTGGCCGCGGCACCCATGGATCTATCCGGAATAAAAAACTATTTCATTGAAAAAGGGCTGCAAACAATCATCCCGTTTCACGATATGCGATTATAACATGACAATGTATTCCGAAACATTAAAACGGCAGAATCCATGCGAAAGGTACAGGCGATGATCCCAAAAACAAAAGGCAGGGTAGCTTGGGAGAGTCCTGCCAACATTGCCCTGGTAAAATACTGGGGCAAGCAACCCGTACAAATCCCAATGAACCCCTCTCTCAGCTTCGTGCTTAAAAAAAGCGTGGTTGAGATCAACATGGATTATGTCATTGATCCGGACAACGATTTCAAGATCAACAGGTTCACCTTAAATGGGAAGTCCAGCGAACCCTTCTCTGAAAAGACGGAACAATACCTTGTTCGCCTGAACAATTTTTTCCCGTTCCTGAAACATACACAGCTGGTGATTGACAGCAGGAGCACCTTCCCGCATTCTGCCGGCATCGCATCATCAGCAGCGGCATTCAGCGCTCTAGCGTTGTGCATATGTACGATTGACGCCCGGATCAATGAAAAAAAGGGAGACGGCGATGAGTTTATGAAAAAGGCTTCGCATATGGCCCGTCTGGGGAGTGGAAGCGCCTGCCGGTCGCTCTATGATGGAATGGTGCTGTGGGGTGAAACCCCACTGGTCAGCAGGTCTTCCGGCGACCATGCCATCCGGTTGTCAGACGACCTGATAAACAACGCCTTGATGCGGCTCAACGATGCCATACTGATCACTGACAGCAGTACCAAAAGGGTGTCGAGCACACACGGACATGCACTGATGGATCACCACCCTTACAGGGAACAGCGCAAGATACAGTCTGGCATTAACCTGGAAAAAATGCTGGCGGCATTGGCTGAAGGAGACTTTACCGCATTTGGGGAAGTAGTGGAAAGTGAGGCCCTCGGACTGCATGGGTTGATGATGTTGTCCACGCCACCATATCTGCTGATGCATCCCAACACCATCCGTATCCTGGAAAAGGTCCGAATGTTCCGGGAAGAGACCGCAATACCCGCATATGCGACCCTGGACGCGGGTCCGAATATCCACCTGATCTATCCCGAAACAGTTAAAAGCAACGTGTTGCCGTTCATCGAACAAGAGCTGACCCCTTACTGCGAGGGCAAACAGTGGATCGATGACAGGATGGGTGATGGTCCGAACAGATTGTAACATATTAACCTGGCACAATCAACCACGAAAAGACCAGGGACAAAAAAAAGGCTGTTGAATATGTGTACCCCGCAGAATGCTTTTTTCGCAAAGATCTTGCTTTTTGGAGAGTACAGCTTGATGCACGGCTCCACGGCACTCACCATTCCTTTCAAACAGTATGGCGCAGCACTCCATATGCCACATA
>PWKN01000200.1 GCA_003559735.1 Bacteroidales bacterium
TGAACTATAATGTTCGGGTTCAAGGCTTGCGCAGTTTTGAAAACCAAGGAGTTTACTCTTGTAAATGACTGGTTTCAAAACAAGCATAACGCAGAAACCGGACATTAGAGACAGACACTAATTGTTGATCATAAAGAACGGATCACCAGCAAGGGGCTTCATCACCTCAAGCGAGCGTGCATAATTCATGATCCGGCTGGTCACATGTTTCCCGGGCAAACCGGTATGGTCTGCCTGTCTGTAGAAACAGCGTTCATCATGACAGGTCAGGGAATCAACCAATGCTTGTTGATCAGAGTTCATCCTGTTTTTTAAATAGCGCAAAGAATTGATGATTTCGTGCTCATTGGTATCAAATTGTTTCATAGGCTGTTGTTTGTTATTGCATTAAATTTCTTTTAAAACGGGAAGCATTTGCATATTATTTTGTGACAACAAAAAAAGTTTCTGTTTTTCATGCATCTGTGTGCAATTTCGCATGAAAAAATTTTATATTTGTTCGCGGGATAACCTTCATTGTTCACACAGGTAAAAAAACACGGGGATGAACTTACATGAATACCAGGGAAAGCAGCTGCTGATGCGTCACGATGTCCCTGTCTCAATGGGCATCATGATAGAGCATGCAGATGATGCAATACCGGCGGCGGAGCGGATCACCCAGTCCACCGGAATAAATTCCTGGGCAGTAAAGGCACAGGTCCATGCCGGAGGCCGGGGAAAAGGGGGCGGCGTTAAGATTGCCCGCAGTCTTGAGGAAGTAAGGGAACATGCTTCCAACATTCTGGGTATGCGCCTCGTAACACCACAAACCACGGCGAAAGGCAAACTGGTCAGAAAAGTACTTGTAGAACAGGGAATTTATTATCCGGGCGAAAGTGAACCGGCAGAATTGTATATGAGCGTGTTGCTGAACCGCGAGACCTCCCGCAACATGATCGTCTATTCACCCAGGGGTGGGATGAACATTGAAGAAGTGGCCGAAGAGACACCCGACCAGATATTCACCGAAGAGATTGACCCACTTACCGGAATACAGCCTTTTCAGTGCCGCCGCATTGCCTTCAACCTTGGTCTGAACGGTGAAGCCTTCAGAAGCATGCTTCGGTTTGTACCCAGGCTGGTTAAAGCATACCTGGATAGTGATGCAACACTGGTGGAGATCAATCCATTGTTTAAAACATCGGACAATAAGATCATTGTTGTGGATACAAAAATGACCATCGATGACAATGCCCTGTTCCGGCATCCTGATATTGCAGGGATGCGCGATGTGCAGGAGGAGAACCCCATGGAGGTGGAAGCCGGCAGGCACGGACTCAACTATGTTAAGCTGGACGGCAATGCTGGTTGCATGGTCAATGGTGCAGGCCTTGCCATGGCAACCATGGACATCATTAAACTCAGCGGCGGGGAGCCGGCAAACTTTCTCGACGTAGGTGGTTCGGCAAGTGCAAAAAGGGTTGAAGAAGCATTCCGCATCATACTGAAAGACGACCATGTAAAAATCATACTTGTCAATATTTTCGGGGGGATCGTCCGCTGCGACAGGGTAGCAACCGGCATCGTTGATGCCTGTAAGAATATCGGACATATAGACATTCCGGTAATCGTCAGACTCCAGGGAACCAATGCCCGGGAGGCCAAACAGATCATCGACGGGTCGGGCCTTGAGGTACAGTCGGCAATCCTGCTCAAAGATGCCGCCCGTATGGTAACCCAAACCATGCAGTAATGGATCTTGTCCACCCCTTTCGATTGTTCCATTTTCCAGAAAAAACTTATTAACAATAATCATTATTTATTAACACTTTCCCCCTGGCTTTGCCAGCATCATTTTTTATTTTTATCTTAGCAGTCGCTTAAGTATTTTGCTCATATTGAGCAAGATAACATGTATTATGTTACTTGCTGACGATCACTGCATAATCTTCTTAATCAAATATCTAAGTATATACATTAACAACTAAAAACCAAAGATCATGAAACACTATCTACACTTAATGACAACAGTATTTTTTTCGTTTTTGCTCTTATTGTCAATCAACCTCCTTGCAGAAAACGGGGAGAACGGCGACAATGATGTGGTGCCTGTCAGCGATATTCTCGAGCTGCGGACACAGGAAGCAGACAATGAGACCGTTTATCTTCTTGAAAGCGAGGCCATTCTCATTTATCAGCAATCATTCAGGAACAAGAAATGGATACAGGATGAAACGGCCGGGGTCGAAATTGATGACAACAACGGCATCATCACGACCCAATATGCATTGGGTGATGGAATAACCGGCATCAGGGGCCGGTTGAACCTTCATAACAACAACTTCCAGTTTGTCCCCGTGGAAGACCCAGGCGAACCCACTTCAACCCGAAATGAAATGACCTATGTGGAACGGACACTCGATGAGCTGAGTTCGGCTGACCAGGGGCGGCTGGTTAAGGTCACTGATGTGGCATTTGATGAGGAACGCCATGATGAGACATTTCGCGGGGGCAGAAGTTACGATATAGCGGATGATAGCGGTGAGGGAACATTCCGGACTGAATTCTGGGAGGCGGATTATATTGATGGACCCGTTCCGTCAGAACCCGTCAACATTATTGCGATCGTTATAATGTTTCGCGAAAATGTGCAGATCACTGCCCGGTCACTGGCCGATATGGGCATCACCGACATGCATAGCATTGCAGCCCTCCGCAACCAGGCTCCTGACAACGAGACGATTTACACCCTGACCAACGAAGCAATACTGACCTTCCAGCAGGACTTTCGCAACAACAAGTATATTGAAGATGGTACGGCCGGCATACTGATCGACGATAATCCAGGCATTATCACCACAGAATACGAAATATACGATGGCATCACAGGCATTAAGGGAAAATTGAGCATATTCGGCAACATGATGCAGTTTGTTCCCACAGAGGATCCGGGTGCGGCTACCTCA
>PWKN01000232.1 GCA_003559735.1 Bacteroidales bacterium
GAAGACCGTAAGCCCCGGCAGCTGTTTGACTCGGATTACCTCCTGGGCGTTTATGACCTGCAGCGACAAGGTGCCTTGCGTTTCAAGCTTGCCGGCGAATCATCCTTCCTGAATGATGACCATACACTTGCTGTTCCTTCCTGGTCTTCTCTTAGAGAGCTGGAACACGCCTGCCATATTGTTGAACGTGATGAAGGAGATGCATCTGCTTCAATGCAATGGCTTAACATGTTGATGGCTCCCGGTTCTTCATTGGGTGGAGCACGGCCCAAGGCCGGTGTGATGGATTCGTCAGGAAGCCTATGGATCGCAAAATTTCCGTCGCAAAATGACGATTGCGATGTTGGGGCCTGGGAAATGATCGTAAACGAACTGGCAAAAAAAGCCGGGCTGCGTGTTGCAGAAGGCAGGATAACCAGGCTTCAGTCAAGGTACCATACGTTTCTGTCAAAACGTTTCGACCGAACAGCCACGGGGAAAAGGGTGCACTTTGCATCAGCCATGACGATGCTGCAACGTAATGACGGAGACGATTATTCGACAGGCGCATCATACCTCGAAATAGCAGACTTCATCATGAGATACGGCAGTAACCCCGATGCTGACCTTGAAGAGCTTTGGTCGCGAATTGTGTTTTCAATGCTTGTCAAAAACACCGACGATCATTTACGCAACCACGGCGTCATTTTGAAAAGTGACGGATGGTCGCTTTCACCGGCTTATGATATGAACCCAAACCCCAAGGGCCATGGCCTGCGTTTGAATATATCTGAAAACGATAATTCATTAGACCTGGATTTAGCCCTGTCTGTAGCCGAATACTTCAGGGTTAACAATGCCAGGGCAGGCATAATCATTAAACGAATCACTGATACCATTGCATCCTGGAGAAGTTTTGCTGCAAGCCACAATTTATCAGACCCTGAAACAGACATGATGGCACCGGCTTTTTTGCGCTGACACCTTAAGAGTTATCTGTTTGCGACTCCCTGTTTAAATATTGGCAGGGCTTACAGTTTAGATTTTTAGTCATTAAAGGTTTTATTAGGTTTCTAGCTCCTTTCGCAGGATGAAACTCCTCCCACCACCGGTGAACCACTCCCGGAGATGGAATCCTCCGACAGGAGATTCCAACCTCCTTTTTGAAACAACCAATTCAAAAAAAAACAGATATCTTTGTAGATATAGTTTATTCATGCTGCGCAACGACTGTTGTTATGACTGCCGACGATAATTACATAAAGGATGTTTTAATAAAAACTATCCGATCCATTGTGCCTGGGGCAAAAGTCATTCTTTATGGATCAAAGGCCAGGGGAACTGCTAAAGATGATTCGGACTGGGATATTTTGATCATCCTTGATAAAGACACTGTTCATCCTGAGGATTTTGATAATATCGCATATCCGATATATGAACTAGGCTGGAAGCTTGGTGTGCACTTCTCAACAAAAATATATACAGGGAAAGAGTGGGAAAAACGCAGTTTTACCCCATTTTATAAAAACATTGAAAAAGACGGGGTTTTGCTATGGCATTAACATCAGACGAACGCAACGCCATTATTTCCTTAAGAGTTGAAAAAGCACAAAGCACATTTCAGGAAGCCAAAGGCATAGCCGGACTTGGTTTTTGGAATGCGGTTGCAAACAGGTTGTACTATGCCTGTTATTATATTTCAGGAGCACTCCTTATAAAGCATGGATTTCAGGCCCAAACGCACAAAGGCTTAATCACGCTATTGGGAATGCACTTTATAAGAAAAAAAACCATCTCGCCAGAATCAGGCCGGTTAATATCCAGACTTTTTGAATTGCGACAAACCGGCGATTATGATGACCTCTTCAACCTCACCGAGCAAGATGTTAAACCATTAATACCGCTGGCTGAAGCATACATTAATGAATTACTGATGCTTGTGGCCAATAATACGACTGGTAATACACCTGCAGCCGATAATACTCAAACCTAAACCCACCTGCCAGGTAACTCGGTCATGTTGCCGTGTTTTTCAACATGAACCCTCGGAAAGATATGGAAAACCGCCACAGAAGATATCCCACTCCTGAAAGAGCAGACAAACGACATTCTTGATCTGCAGAATAACAAATTAAAAAGGTCATTAATGATGCGAAGCATAATGACGCGCTCAGCGCCAATGAACAACGACAGGGCGAAGCCCGAAATGACAGCGAAGCGAAACAGATTAAACCCTGCACAACAAAACACCTTTGTTTTGCACAACAATATGTCATTTTCATTCTATTGTCATTAAAGGTTTTGAGGTATGCGATTGGAAGAGTTGAATGTTTACCTGCCGGCGATTTGGTGGATCGCCCCCGATGTAGAGACGCACGGCGGTGCGTCTCTGCAAATGGAAACAAACATAATTAATGACGCGCGAAGCATATGACAAAAAACCTTATATTTGTAATGCTGTGAAAATCAAAATTTACAAACAAGTCATCATGCCGTGCAATCAACCAGCAATAACATAGAAGCTGCTCGTGCTTTTCAGAAGAAAAAACGACTGGCCAGGCAGGAAGAACTGGCGTTGAGACACCAGCGTGCGGTGAACGATTTTCAGCAAATCGTCGATATGATTGTGAATAAATACAATCCACAAAAGATCTATCAGTGGGGCTCACTGCTCAACAAAGACAAGTTTTCTGAAATATCTGACATTGACATTGCCGTTGAGGGCCTGTCCGACGCACAGTCATACTTCAATATGATCGCTGATGCAGAAAAGCTTACATCCTTTCCGTTAGACATTGTGGAAATGGAAAGCATACACGATCTTCATAAAAACATGATTATCCGGAAAGGGGTGCTGGTATATGAAAGAAACTAACGCTAACATCGCCGTGCTGATAGCCCAGGCTGAAAACACGCTCCGTATCCTTCAGGAAAACCGGGATTTTTACAACCAATTCAAGGATAAC
>PWKN01000262.1 GCA_003559735.1 Bacteroidales bacterium
ATCTCCAAATTGTAGCCATCGGTGGTAAAACTGCTTCGCGTAATGAACGCACCCCCGTTTTTGTAAACCCACACATTAAAAACATTGGCACCCTCTTCCTTTGGAAATTCAAAGAACAGCAGGTTTTCATCAGAATCTTGTATGAGGTTGGCGAAATATGGCATGGGGATGGGTTCATTGATACGCTGCAGGTCCTTCTCCATCTCCCTGATAAAATAATCGCGGGCGGCGATGTTTTCAGCTTCGGAGGCAAAGGATGCAAATGCCGGGTCCTTCATAGCACGGTATCTTGCAATGGCTCTTTCCTGGATCTCCCTTTGCTCTTCTACTGATACATAGCCTTTCGACCAGGTTATTTTTTGTGAGGAAATTAATTTTCCCTGGAGGTCGTATTTATGTATTTCACCGGTTGATGGAATGGCAACTACAAGCATATTCCCTACACTGGCAATTTGCGGAGGTTGAGATAACCCTAAGGCTTTAGAAAAGGGCATTGTTGTAAAACTAATGTTGCCACCATCCTTAAAACTATATATATAATTAAATTTGTGTGTACCTGAACCGAATCGACGGGGATCGAAATGATCCCAGATGATCTGCTCCTCGTTGGTTTCATAATCAATAATGGCAACAAACTCCCTTACCTTGTCGCTCCACAAAACCCACCCTACCAAGGCAAGGTTATTGTTGGGCAATGCAATGATCTGGCGAGCCATGTAGTCCATGTTGAGGGTTTTTACGAGATTGCCCCGAACATCGAAACAAAGCATATTGCCCATGTTGTCGAGGCCCGAAAATAAAACATTGTTTTTCAACACCCCCTGAACATGCCGAAGGCTGCGGTAATGGCCACCCCCGGGTCTTTTAACACCGAACTCTTCCACAAAGCGGCCATTGGCATCAAAACGGGTGTAGAAATCCCTGTAGGTATGGCTTACAACAACCGATCCGTCGGGCAATACGGTCAGCGATTTGTCATTGCCTCTCCACCTCCCATAAAGGGTGTCGTTGTAACTTTTAAATACCGTGTTCCAGTCAACATTTTGGCCGAAGGTGGGGTCGGCAACCAGTTGTACTGTTCCCGATTTGTAAGTTTCAATCAGGGCTTGGGCTGATACGGTTACAGGAAACAATAAGCCCATAAGAATTGCGATTTTCAGTGTTTTCATCTTTTTATTAAGATTTTGTGATCAGTTAATTGTTTTTTGTGAAATTGAGCCGTCAGGTGCCACTATTGTTATGATCAATGGGTATTCGGTTATCGTCTTGTTTGCATCCAACTCGCCTGAAACCATGAATTGCACACCCTGGCTGTCGAACGGTAGTTTGTCTGCCAAAAAGAAAGAGCGTAAAAGCACGATAAGCAGCAGGCTGGCAGCTACAGCCAGTGGCAATATGTATTGTGTTGATATCTTTCTTCGGGAAAGGGAGGTTACAGGAGGCTTAAAATCAGGGATGTCCGCTTGTTCCGTTACCAGCAAGTCCAGCGATTGTTTAAGCTCCAGCGCCCGCTGACGCTGGTATTCCAGTGTCTTCCTGCACAGGGGGCAATGCTCCAGGTGGTGGCGGATTATCCCTTTTTTCTCCACACCATATTCATTGTCGAGGTAGTACTGTATTTGTTCTTCATTAAAGCAGCTCATAGCCTTTTATTTTCAGTTCTTTTTCCAGTTTTTTCAGTGCCCTTGACAGCGTTTTGCCCACGGAACTGAGCGGGATTTGCGTAACCACAGCCATCTCTTTGTAAGAAAGTCCTTCGCTGTATAATACAACAAGCTTCCGGTCTTTTATGTCCAATTCTGCCAGGCAACTTTGTATGCACTCCCTTGCTTCCTGCTTTTCAAAATCATGCTGGCAATCATGTGCGCGCTCCAAAACTATATTACCAGCAAACTTTTTATTCTTTCTTTGCTCGTCGATGCATTTGTTTAACGTGCTGCGATAGAGGTAGCTCTTGGGGAACCCTATTTTGTATCCATTTTGTTTTTTTTGATAATAATCCATAAAAACATCCTGTAGAATATCGTTTGCCGTATCATGGCACAGCATCTTTTGTGCAATGCGATGCAGGTCCCGGTAGTGTTGTTTATACAATTTCCTGAATGTTTCCAATTGCAGATCCCTTTATATACAAGTCGTAAGTGGGGAGGGTTTTGTGACACAAATTTCGGAAATAATTGAAGAATACTGATCTCTCCATTGTGTTTTTACCGGTTGTTTAAGAGTATGGTGAATTTGGATAGCATGATAAGACCACCCGGATCGCTTTTCTCCGCGGTTGGTTCAGGTACATACACAACATGGCTGATATAACACATGCCAAATTGGGGCATGAACTTTTTGATGCCTCAATATCCCGCCGCCAGCAACGGGACTTTCAGGAATACATCATTCGTCTGCGGAATATGATGGCCAGTGTATTTTTCAGGTTTTTGATGGTAAAGGGAGAACCAGTGTTGTTGGGCAGGTTTTGTCCCCGTGGAGCCAAATTGCCAAGGTCATTTTGTATCTTATCAGAGCTCTAAACCAGGTTTCAATGTTTTTGCTTTATACGAACAGGTAGTTTATCTTTGCAAGAAATGACAATAAATCTCGAACCGGACATACACACACAACCAAAAAAAAATAAAAAACAGTTCATGACCGAGTTAGCTGAAGCTGTTGAAGAAATGAAAATGATAAAGGAAGGTAAACTGCAAGCCCATAATGCAGAAGATTTTATCAATGAGCTTTAATGTTAAATCCATATCCGTTTTTGAACGGCAGGCCAAAGTACCGGTTTTCTTCAGCAAACGTAATTATTATTCTCCAATTTTCTGAAGTATTTCTCTTTTCAACTTATCACTAATCCAAACATCCTTTTCTATCAATTCATCTAGCAGTGGTCTTACTGCATTAATAATTCCTTCCATTTTAGCC
>PWKN01000226.1 GCA_003559735.1 Bacteroidales bacterium
CAGTCACTGCGGAACTGGAACGTCATTCTTTCCTACACCCTCGTGAGAAGTGAGTTTAAGGATATTCGGTCCGATTACATTCCCAGTGCTTGGGACAACCGGCATATTGTGAATCTTACCGGACTGCGGAATTTGCCCAACAACTGGGAGGTGGGCTTTAAGTGGCGTTACACCGGTGGCGCCCCATTCACGCCCTATGACCGTGAATTATCGAGCCGTGTGGCTGCATGGGATGTACAGCGAATGGGATATCTTGATTACAGCCGTTTCAACAGTGAAAGGTTGTCAGGGTATCACCAGCTTGATGTGCGGGTGGACAAGCAGCTTTTTTTTGGCAATATTTCAATGATGTTGTATCTTGATGTACAAAATGTGTATAACTTTAAGGTCCGGCAAAGGCCAAACCTGATCAGGGATGAAGGGACGCCCCCCTTTGTTGATGATGATGGGATTGAACGCTATGAACTCAGAGAGCTGGAAAACAGGATCGGCAATGTTTTACCGAGTATTGGCATAATCATTATCTTCTGAAAAAACCGAAATACCATGAAGCACAAGTTGATCTCCATATTTATTAAGGCACAACCCATTCTGCTTGCCGTTTTACTGGTTATAACAGCAGTATCTGTCTCAGAAGCGCAACGACGCTGGTTCCGTAGTCCGGATTACTCCGATGAACCCAAAGAGGAGGTCTTTACCGCTCCCGGCACAGATGGATACCCGATACGGGTATTGTTTACCAGGGGACTGGAACACAATCATCCACTGATGGCTGTGTGGATTGAGGATATGGACAGCAATTACATCCAGACGATCTATGTTGCCGAATCCATAGGCAGAGGGGTTTTCAGGCACGGTGACCCCTCAACAGGAATGTGGAAACCAGGACCGGTGCGCCGGCCGGCGGCGCTGCCCTACTGGGGACATCAAAGAGGGGTACAGGCTGATGACGGCTATTATATTCCCACGCAGGACAACCCTGTCCCGGATGGCATCACCGGACCCACCCCCCGGAGAAGTTTTGTGATCCATAGCAAAACCCCCGACAGGGAGCTAAGGCAGTTCAGGGTGTTGTTCGAGATCAATCAGTCGTGGGACTGGAATGAATACTGGACGAACAACAAGTTTCCCGGCGATGAGCATTATATGACATCCAGCCAGCCTGCACTGGTATATGAAGCATTTGTCGACCTCGACACGGAGCAGAAAGAATTTGAGCTCGTTCCGGCCGGACACAGTCACTGGTCAGGACAGACGGGCAAACTCTATACCGACCTCAGTACCATCACCACGGCACTCGACATCACCGCATCAATAAAGGTGGTGATCGACAGCGATTGATTACCGGGATCAGCCAGGTGCCGGAAAATCCATACCTTTGGAAAAAATTTCCAGGCCGGTGCTGTTAACAAACGACATAGCAAAAAAAACAATCCAGTTAAGGAGGACGCTGCACGCCAACCCTGAGCTTTCAGGAAAGGAGAAAGAAACAGCAATACGCATCAAGGATTTTCTTGCCGGTCAGGCTCCCGATGCGATCATTGACAACATTGGCGGTTATGGCATTGCAGCCCTGTATGACTCAGGCCGGGACGGTCCGACTGTATTGTTGCGCGCCGACCTGGACGCCCTTCCGATTGATGAGGTGAACACTTTCCCATACCGCAGTCAGACAACCGGAGTATCCCACAAATGTGGTCACGATGGCCATATGGCCATTCTGGCCGGACTTTCCATGATTTTAAAAACCCACCGTCCGAAAAAAGGGAGACTCGTACTCCTTTTTCAGCCGGAAGAGGAGAACGGCCAGGGTGCAAACAAAGTGATCAATGACAGCAAGTTCAGGTCCATACAACCCGATTATGCATTTGCCCTGCACAACCTCCCGGGATATAAAAAAAATGGTGTGGTCGTAAAGGAAGGGCCATTTGCTGCGGCATCGAAAGGGTTGATCGTTGAGCTGAAGGGGCAGTCTTCTCATGCAGCCCACCCTGAAGAGGGTCATAGTCCGGTTTCCATGTTTTGTGAACTGATTGCCGGAATGAACAGGTTGCCTGACATTGGCGGACAGTTCAGGGACTTTTCCCTGCTTACCATAATCCATGCCCGGCTTGGAGAGGTTGCTTTCGGAACCAACCCGGGAAAAGCGACGGTTATGGCGACCCTTCGTACTTTTCTCAACAGCGATATGACAACCCTGTATACAAAAGCAGTGGAACTGGCAAGGGATCTGGGTGAGAAGCATGGTATCAAAACACATATCAGCACTACTGAAGAGTTTCCGGCAACCATCAACGACACCCAGGCCACAGAGATCATCCGTAATGCCGTTAGCTTATCAAGTGCTGCCACGGCAAACATTACAGAACCGTTCCGCTGGTCAGAAGATTTTGGCCATTTTTCGCCAATCACGAAAAGTGCTTTGTTTGGTATTGGTGCCGGACAGGATCATCCGCGGCTGCACAATCATGATTATGATTTTCCGGACGACATCATTGAAACCGGTATAAGCATGTTTTATCATATAGCCGATCAACTGGTAAACGTAACATAAATGCTTCAAACGTCTTATATTGAAATTAGCCGGAAGGCTTACAGGAACAACCTTCGTTATCTGAAAAAGATCATCGGCAGGGATGTAGTCTTTTCATCGGTGATTAAGGGCAATGCTTATGGCCATGGTGTTGAGAACATCATCCCGTTGGCAGAAGAGTCGGACATACATCATTTTTCCGTTTTTTCTGCCTGTGAGGCATACAAAGCTTTGGAAATATTATCGCCCCGAAGTCAGCTTATGATTATGGGATTTCTGGATGATGAGCAAATTGAATGGGCCATTGAGAACGACATTGCGTTTTTCGTGTTTGACATGGAGCGGTTAAGAAAAGCTGTTGAAACTGCAAAAATACTC
>PWKN01000230.1 GCA_003559735.1 Bacteroidales bacterium
CGATCCCAATTGGTTTTACAGTCTATACCTGAAAGACGGCTATGTGGATAATTAGTACTATCTTTGTGCCCGAAAATACGCGAAGCGACCAGGTTTTATGTGTAATATGAACACAGCCAGGCTGAATGAACAGAACAAGCCGGAAACGTTCGTTTTTTATTGTACGGGCAGTTAAGCTTTTGGTTGCATTTTTCACGTATTGGTGAATGATGCCGGCCATTGCAGTCAACAGAATTTTTGCAGGTTGTGGTTTGCTGATTGCATGCCAGGTATGCGGGGCTACCGTAAGTGCCTGCGCAGATACCGGATGGTATAGACAGACACTAATGATAATATAAAGAAAGAACACGTTGTATGGAGATCATTCAGGAACAGAACGGACCACTCGAAGCGGTGATCAGGATAACACTGACAGAAGAAGATTACCGTGGGCAGGTGGACAAAGAACTGAAAAATTTACAGAAAAAGGCGCAAATGCCCGGATTCAGACCGGGGAAGGTACCCCTTGGACTGGTAAAAAAGATGTACGGGAAAAGTGTGGTTGCCGAAGAGGTGAATAAAATCCTTGCCGATTCGGTATACAATTATATCAAGGAGAAGGAACTGAATGTGCTGGGATCGCCGATTCCCGATCGTGAAATGGCAGATTCGACAGACTGGGAGACACAGGTCGACTTTACATTTCAGTACCAGATCGGACTGGCGCCCGATATAGACCTGGAGCTTACCAACGATATCGAAGTAAAGTACTACAATGTTGGTGTCAGCGATGGCGTTGTTGATGACTATGTGCAGGACCTCAGGAAACGTTATGGCAAGATGACCAATCCTGGCGTGGCCGGAGATGAGGATGTGCTGTTCGGGGAGTTTGCGGAGATGGAAAACGTGATCACCCCCAAAACGGAAGGTCATACACACAAAGCCAACCTCTATATTCAGTATATAAAGGATGAAGCAATGCGTGACCAGCTTGTTGGGAAAAAACCGGGCGAGCAAGTTGTAATGGACGTGGCAAAAGCGGTTGGATCAGAAACCGAAGCTGCTGCGATGATTGGAGTGAAAAAGGAAGAGCTGGAAAATGTTGGACCCTTGTTTCGCTTTACCGTTGAAAGCATCAGCCGGGTTGAGCCTGCCGTTATGGATGAGGCGTTTTTCAAGCAGGCAGCTCCCGATCGTGACATCCGGACGGAAGAGGGTTTCAGGGAGTTTATCAGGGAACAGGTGGGTAAACAGTACCAGGCAGATGCCGATAAGCACTTCAGGAATATGGTGAAGGAAAAACTGCTTGAGATGACCAGCCTTGAGCTTCCGGAGCGTTTTTTGAAAAAGTGGCTGCTCGATACCAACCAGGAAGAGCTGACCGAGGAAAAAGTTGAAAAGGAGTTTGACCAGTATTCAGATACCTTCAGGTGGCAATTGCTGGAGAATCACCTGATCAAACAAAACGACATTGAAGTAAAACCTGAGGAGGTGAATGAGGAGCTGGAAAAGTTTGTGAAGGCTCAGTTAAAACAATACGGACAGGATAACGTTCCTAAAGAGATGCTCGATGAGTATGTAAAAAACATTGCATCCAACAAAGAGGAAGTTAAAAAGGTATATGATCATCTATATGAACAGAAGTTGCTGGACCTTTTTAAGCAAAAGCTGTTGCTGCTGGAGGAGGATATTTCGTATGACGACTTTGTGAAGCTCGTTACCGAAAAATACAAAAAGGGCAGCGAGGGTGATCAGAAAGAATAAAGAAAAAATCAAATTATGAGCAAGATGGATGATTTTCAAAAGTATGCTGTTAAGCACAGAGGCATCAGCAGCATGACCATGCAAAACTATACCTCTGTATATGGCAACTACATCAGTCCCACAATCATCGAGGAACGCCAGCTGAATGTGGCTACGATGGATGTGTTCAGCCGTCTGATGATGGACAGGATTATTTTTCTGGGGGTGCCGATCAACGATTATGTGGCCAACATTATCCAGGCCCAGCTGTTGTATATGGAGTCTGTCGACCCGAAAAAAGACATCCAGATCTACCTGAACACACCCGGGGGATCGGTCTATGCCGGATTGGGCATTTATGACACGATGCAATACATCGCTCCTGATGTGGCTACCATTTGTACCGGCATGGCGGCTTCCATGGGTGCGGTACTGCTCAGTGCAGGCACTCCTGGTAAGCGTACCGGTCTGAAGCACAGCCGGATACTGATACATCAACCCATGGGGGGAGCTGAAGGGCAGGCTTCAGATATTGAAATTACTGCCAGGGAGATACAAAAGATCAAAAAGGAGTTGTACCAGATCATTGCGAAGCATTCAAACCAGGACTATGAAAAGATATGGAAGGATGCCGATCGTGATTACTGGATGACTTCTGAAGAGGCAAAAGAATATGGCATGATCGATGAGGTATTGTTAACGAACAAAAAATCAAGCTGATCCGCTTTGTCTCAATAAAAAAAACCAGGAATGCCAAAAGAGAAGAAAAAATGTGCTTTTTGTGGCCGCGAACGGGGAGATGTTGACTTGCTGATCACCGGCATGGATGCCCATATCTGTGACCGTTGTGTTGATCAGGCCCGCAAGATAATCGATGAGGAGAAGGCACAGGAAGATAGAAAAAACATCCCTTCCTTTCATTTGTTCAAACCTTCTGAAATAAAACAACACCTCGACCAGTATGTGATTGGACAGGAAGACGCAAAAAAGGTGCTGTCGGTTGCAGTATATAATCATTATAAGCGGATCAATTATTCGATGCCCCAGAATGATGGGGAAAGTGCCGTAGAGCTGGAGAAATCCAACATTGTACTGGTGGGGGAAACGGGGACCGGTAAGACATTGATGGCGAGGACAATTGCCAGGAAGATGAATGTTCCTTTTTGTATCGCCGACGCAACC
>PWKN01000056.1 GCA_003559735.1 Bacteroidales bacterium
CAGAAACGGACATTAGAGACAGACACTAAATAGGAACAACATAAAATCATTCACGCTGCCCAATGAGGATTGGCTCATCGGGTTTAAGGTTCAGGGCATACTCCTCCACCAGATAGCACCTTACCCTCATCCAGCCATAATGCAATGCATCTCCTCTTTTCAGGAAGAAAGCCCAATATGTTTCTTTGTTTTGCAGAATATCGAGTTGTTGATAATAGCTTTCGGCATTATTGCTACCAAAGGCATGTGATCCCGACAGTTGGGAAATCCACCCATGTTCATTTTCATCAGTTTTAACTACCGTATCACCAACTGCCCATTCGCTGTACGTGGTATTATTGAAATCGCTGTATGACCCGGCATGATCATAAAAGCCATGTTTGCGTTCTATGGTTGTAAAGTAGTCGATGCCAAGAGTGTCAAAGTCCCATTTCAGATCTAACCAATAATCATTCGCCTGATCGTCATTGAAATTATAAAATAGTTCTACGTCTTCGAAACACATGGCTTCAAAGTGAAATTCTTCATGAATTATTGTGGATACATCATCGTCTGATGGCTTCGAGTCATCTTTCTCTGAGCAACCAACACCAAAAAACAGGGCAAAACACATAAGGATTAAAATGGTTTTTTTCATAATGAGATCGATGGTCATTCGGGTTAAAAAATAATTATGACTTCCTTGGTTTTATACAAATATCGTTCTTTTTTCAATCAGTACGGGATCAATCTTGTTTAACATGTTGCATGGCTGACCGTCATGAGTGATCAATCAATGCCTTCACACAAAACAATCTTAACGGCAAGATGCAGTTGGCCGGATGCATAACCAACCAAAGAGGGTTTAATATTTTTTTGCCAAAAAGAACAAGATTGTTAATTTTGAGCATACCAGAAAGATTAAATCATGAAAACCTGCAAATTATTATTCAGCTTTTTTCTGATTAGTTCGACAAGCCTTACAAATTCAAATCTGAGAGCAACCACTCCAAATATACAAAATAAAAAGAATGCCTCTGAGTTTGTTTATCAGTCATCAAGGGAAATTCCGGTTGAGAAATTTGTGGATGTTGTCGTTATAGGAGGTACTTTGCCGGCCGTTGCAGCTGCAGTTGCAGCTTCAGAAAGTGGCGCCAGAGTATTTCTAATGGCTTCACGACCCTATCTGGGAGAGGATTTGTGTGCAACTCTTCGGTTAAACGCTGATGAAAATACTGTCTTTAAAACTGAACTTGACAACAGGTTGTTTAACTCATATCTTAAGCCCACACCTTTAGATGTGAAAGCCACCCTCAATAATGCCCTGCTCAATGCCGAAGTTGAATTTGTTTTTGGATCCTACCCCTCTGACGTTTTGCGGGACAGAAACGGGAATCCTGCGGGAATTGTGATTTCAAACAGAGCCGGCAGGCAGGCCATAATAGCCAAAACAATTATTGATGCTACTGATCGTGCATGGGTTGCAAGGATGGCAGGTGCTAAAGCGAAGTCCTGGAGCGGATCTGCCATTTCATTTGAAAGAACAATAGTCAAACCGGCCATTGATAACAGTAATGGCTTTATGTCCAGCAAGACTTTGGAAATCTCTTTGCCGGACCTTAGCTTTTTATCTTTTTCCCGGGCGGAGCAAATTGCACGTGAATTAACATATGTGGAAGGTCAGCTGCGTGCGTCCGAATCGTTGTTTCATGTCCCTCCTGATCCAATAATTTGCATAAAGAATAATCTAACATCGGATGAAATAACCAAACCTGATGTTATTGCACATTTTCAGCCTTATGGGATTGAACGAATGTACGTCTTAAGTGGCAGCGCAGGATTATCCCGTCAACTTGCTGAGTCTTTGCTTCAGCCTGGTGGATTGACAGAAATTGGAGAATTTATTGGCAGAAATGCTGCAATAAAGGCCAAATCTTTTCTTTTTCCTGACAGTGTATATTTCGATAACAGGCATCCTGTTAAGAGCATTGCTCCTGTGGGCGATGTTCATGAATTACTAACCGGCTTCAGACCCATCGAAAAACAAACCCATACTGTTGTTTCACCACCCACCGGGGTTAAGGTGATGGGTACATATGATATTGTTGTTATTGGTGGAGGTACTTCCGGAGCTCCTGCAACCATTGCCGCTGCCAGAAAGGGTGCAAAAGTTCTTGTTGTGGAGTACCTTGAAGGACTTGGTGGCACAGGTACTTTGGGACTAATTGGCAGGCCCTGGTATGGAAGAAATGTTGGTTTTGCTGCCGAAGTTCCTTTCCCATCTGACAATATTGAACCAAAAATGGAGTGGTACCGTGCAGAGATAACGAAAGCCGGTGGTGAAATTATGCTTGGTGCAATTGGTTGTGGAGCCTATGTTGTCGGGAACAGGGTGAAAGGTGCTGTAATCGCTACACCTGAAGGACGGTTCGCTGTTCTTGCCGATGTGGTTATTGATGCTACGGGGTCGGGGGATATTGCAATTGCAGCTGGTGCTTCATATATGTATGGTGAAACCGAAAATCATGACATTGCCCTTCAGGGATCCGGGCTGCCATCAAGACCACTCAGAGGAAGTTACCTGAATACTGATTATCTTTTAGTCGATGAGGTTGATATGGTTGATGTCTGGAGAACTTTTGTCTCTGTTCAGATAACCAAAAACAAAGAAAGTTTTTTTGATGCGGGAACCATGATCCACAATCGTGAAAGACGCCGGGTGACCGGAGATCATATTTTGACTTATCTTGACCAGATAGCTGAGCGGACATATCCTGACGCTGTAGTATTGTCAGGCAGCAATTATGATTCTCACGGCTACACCAGTTCACCGTTTTTTGCATTATTGCCACATGATGAAATATCCAGAAAGGCAAACCACCCTGCACCGGGAGGAACATGTTACACC
>PWKN01000165.1 GCA_003559735.1 Bacteroidales bacterium
ACAACCAAGCGAGATATTATGAGACAATGAATCTTGGTGTTAATTTTTACGAACTGAATTATGACAGGTGTATTGGATTTTTGGAAATGCTACCGAATTCTTTGAAATAATGCACGAAAACACAACATTATGCATAAAACACTGTTGCTTAGGTGATTAAATCAATTGCTCTCCCTCGCATCAGCGTTTGTACTGACAGATAGGGACGAAGCCCGCAATTGCGAACGTTTCATACCCATGAACGTTGTGACCTATAGTAAAAGAATACAGCTATTTTTTACAAAAATGACTACCTTTGATAGTATCAAATGATACTATCAAATGAAACCACCATACGATATAACTACAAAAATACTAAAGCTGATAACCTCTATATCAGAAAAAATAGGAGAAATAAGCGCAAACCTTATTGACGCGGGGTGTGTGGATTGAAACTCGGCAGTTCTGCTTAGCTTATCGGGATCTATAGTCACACCCCACGCGGGGTGTGTGGATTGAAACCCGTAAAGAGGGGAAGGCTGCTTGAGACGATTGCGTCACACCCCACGCGGGGTGTGTGGATTGAAACATTACGACCTCTGACAGGCTGTCGAAGGCCACCACGTCACACCCCACGCGGGGTGTGACTCCTTTACGCTTTACCAAAAATCTTCATTATTCCGTGCGTATGTCCATATGAGAAAAATAACTGTATATTTCTCCTGTAAAAACCCACCATCATTTTGTATAAAAAATTACAAAATGCTGGTGTACAGGAGGAACCGCTTACGCTTTCACATGAATTTATTTTCATGCAACTGTGTGTAATTTTGCATGAAAAAAATTCATGTATATTTGTCCGCAATAGTCACTTAAATATTAATTGTGCATTATGACAGCAGTTGTTGGGATCAGGCATGAAGATAAGTATGCAATGGAGCGTCGTACGCCCATTACTCCTGCGCACGTAAAGAAACTGACCAGGGAGCCGGGTTTGATCGTGGTCGCAGAAACATCGCCCAAAAGGGCTTTCCCTGACCGGGAATACCTCGAAGCGGGGGCACGGGTTGAAAACAACCTGGAGGGGTGTGATGTGGTATTTGGGGTTAAGGAGATCCCCGGTGATGTATTCGAACAGGGTAAGACCTATGTGTTTTTCAGCCACGTGATCAAGGGACAGCCTTACAACATGCCCATGCTGGCAAAAATGATGAAAAAAGGGTGCAACCTCATTGATTATGAGTGTATTGCTGACGACCAGGACAAGCGGCTTATTTTTTTTGGCAGGTACGCCGGACTGGCTGGGATGATCAATTCGCTGTGGAGTGCCGGACAAAGACTCAGGGAATACGGGTATCGCGACAATCCGTTCCTCGGCATCAGTCAGGCCCGCCATTATGCTTCCCTGGATGAGGCAAGGGAAGCCATCTCGGCAGTGGGACGCAACATTGCCATGAATGGATTGCCTGCTGACCTGCAGCCGTTTACAATTGGTTTTACCGGGTATGGCAATGTTTCGGCCGGGGCCCAGGAAATAGCCAACCTGCTGCCTTCTGTAGAGATCAGTCCGGAGCAACTGGTTGAACTTAAAAATCAAAAGCAACTGCCGGGCAACATATTGTATAAAGTGGTATTCCGCGAAGAGCATATGTCAAAACGCAAGGATGGCGGTGATTTTGACCTGCAGGAGTATTACCAGGAACCACACAGGTATGAGAGCCGGTTCGAACAGTACATTCCCCACCTGACCCTGCTGATGAATTGTATGTACTGGGACAGCCGTTATCCGCGAATCGTGACCAAAGACTACCTAAAGGAGTTGTTTGCCAGTGGGCGCCCGAAACTCACGGTAATAGGAGATATTACCTGTGATCCTGATGGTTCTGTTGAATGTACGCACCAGGGGACCCCCATTGAAGATCCGGTCTTTGTCTATGATCCCGAAACGGGAAAACCATCAATGGGTTTTGAAGGCCACGGCATCCTTGTGATGGCTGTTGACATTCTGCCGAGTGAACTTCCGGTTGATGCATCGGTCGCTTTTGCCGATGCACTGTTCCCTTTCGTAAAACCGATCGCCCTGGCCGATTATTCCGCACCCTTTGACCAGCTGGAGCTCCCTGCGGCTATTAAGAAAGCACTGATCCTGCACCAGGGGAAACTAACCGCACGTTACGGGTATCTTGAGAAACACCTTGCAGATACAAAATAACACCCAATATAAACCTTAATATTCAATATCTAAAGTAGTTCGACATATGAAGAAAGTACTTATTCTTGGAGCAGGGATGGTGGTGAAGCCCATCGTTACCCATTTATTAGAGAAAGGGAGGATTGTCACGGTGGCAACCAGGACAAAAGCAAAGGCTGATGCGATGATCGGCAACCACCCGAATGGCAGGGCTGTAGCGTGGACGGTTGACGATACCGAAAGCCTCAGCGGAATGATCAGAGAGCACGACCTGACAGTAAGTCTGTTGCCCTGGATCCACCACGTGATGGTTGCCGGTCTGTGCATCCGTCACAGGAAAGACATGGTGACCACCTCCTATGTAAAACCAGAAATGAAAGCCCTTGACCAGGACACCAGAAATGCCGGCATCATCATCCTGAACGAACTTGGTCTCGATCCCGGTATCGATCATATGTCGGCCATGCGCATCATTGACCATGTACATGACAATGGAGGGAAAATAGATGCATTCTACAGCATTTGCGGTGCATTGCCGGCACCGGAAATAGCTGATGACAACCCTTTCAGGTACAAATTCTCCTGGAGTCCGAAGGGAGTAGTCCTTGCCGGAAACAATGACGGCCGCTTTCTTCGTAACGGCAACGAAATATACGTGCCCACCGAAGACCTCTTTAAAAACCCGCTGAATATTGA
>PWKN01000047.1 GCA_003559735.1 Bacteroidales bacterium
CATGATAATGTATTATAGTGTTGCTGTCAGTAACCAGCGCTGCAATTGCCTTCTTCCCAGGCCATCTGCTTCGCTGCAATGGCCTTGAAAAAGCATACAGCGGTGGTCAGCGCCTTGCCTCTGACCCGGCTCAAGAGCCTTGAAAAAGCATACTGCACCGTTCAACGGCCTTGCCTCTGACCCGGCTCACAAGCATGAATAATACAGGCTAAGATATAACAATTTTTGCTTTCTTGTTTTCTCTCTGCAGTTTTGCCTGAAGGGGGGCCATGGCCTGGTCAGGTGACGCACTATATTTCACGGTGTTTGGGAACGATGGTTTGTTGCCCACCGGTCAAGGTCAACGCAATTTTATATATCTTTGTACCCTGCAATGAAAAGCGCGATTGTATATAGAAACCATTACGGAATGGGTACCCGGATGGACCTTGTTTTCCCGGGTGTTTCAGAGGAGCGGGTTGATGATGTTTTTCGCCTGATCAGGACGGAACTTGCACGTATCGAAGAGAAAATCAGCAACTATAAAGAAAACAGCATTTTCTCAAAGCTGAATGTGCACGCTTTTAAGATTCCGCAAAAAACGGACAGGGAAACGTTGTTGCTGATAAAAAAATTAAAAGAGTTGTCGGCAAAAACACAGGGATATTTTGATTTTACTTTGGGTAAGCTGGTTGAAAAGAATACTGCGCATCAGCCGGCCAAACAGTTGGAAGCAGGTCAACCCGGACAGGCTGACGTGTTGGGGTCCGACCAGGTCATTACCGATGAGGAGCTGTCTGCCATATCCTTCTCATCTGGCAACGTATCGCTTGATAGCGGGGCGTTTGGAAAGGGCCTCGGTCTGGATGCCATAAAAAAGATCCTGGAAGCCGTGAAAGTTGACTCAGCGTTTATCAGCTTTGGGGAAAGTTCCATATTGGCCCATGGTCATCATCCGTACGGCACATCATGGAAAACCGGGGTGTGTGACCTGTATGACCAGGAAAGAAGCATTTTTGTTTTTGATCTGACCGATGAAGCGTTGTCGGTATCGGGTAATACTGAGCAAAACAGAAAGAAATACGGTGGCGGCCATATTGTTGATCCACTTACCGGTAATCCTGTGGAAGGGTTCAGACAGGCGGCGGTGGCCGGACAAGAGGGTATGGTGTCTGAGGTACTTTCAACGGCATTGATGTGTGCACCCAATGAGAAAAGAGAGGAGATCATGTCGGAGTTTCCGGGATACCGCGGTGTTGTTATCGATTATGACGACTCAAAAAAGGCTTATATATCTTTACATACATACAATATAGACAATGAAAGAACAGGTTAACCGAAGAGATTTTATCAAGACTTTTTCAGTATTGGCAGGCACGTCTGTTCTGGCAACCAGAATGCCATGGTTGAACAGTCTGCAGGCCGGTGATGGTGGACGCATGATCCGGTTGGGCATCATTGGGATGGGCTCAAGGGGAAAATACCTGCACCTGATGTTAAAGGACATACCGGACCTTGACATATGTTGCTTTAGTGAGGATTATGGTCCCCATTTTGAGGAGTCCCGGCAACTGCTTGGCAAGGAAGCCAGGGGGTATGTTGACTACCGGGATATGCTTGAAAAAGAACAGCTCGATGCCGTTGTCATTGCAACACCCCTTCACGAGCATCCACACCAGACCATAGATTCGTTGAAAGCAGGAGCCCATGTTTTTTGTGAAAAAGCAATGGCCAGGACCTATGAAGAGTGCAACGATATGGTCAAGGCGCACCAGGAAACAGGGAAGATCCTTTATGTGGGCCATCAACGGATGTTCAACATCAAATACCATCAGGCATATGAAAAGATCCGCCAGGGAATGATCGGTCCGGTTACGCAGATAAGGGCATACTGGCACCGCAACAACGACTGGCGGCGTGATGTTCCCGCTCCTGAGCTGGAAAGAAAGATCAACTGGCGTCTCTATCATGATTATTCGTGCGGACTGATGACGGAGCTTGCCTGTCATCACCTGCAGGTTGCAAACCAGATATACGATGAGTACCCTGAGTGTGTATGGGGTACCGGAAGCATCAACCACTGGAAGGATGGCAGGGAGGTTTATGATAATGTAAATCTGGTCTATCAGTATCCGGGAGGGGCCCACGTACTCTATGATTCTCTGATCAGCAACAAGCATTACGGACTCGAGGTACAGGTTCAGGGTCCGAAGGGCACCATGGAGCTGGAATATGGAAAAATGTGGGAGGAGTTTCCACCCCCTGCACCTGGCATTATTCAACTGATCCATCACCTGGAAACCCGTCTTTTTGAAGCGGTGCCTGTTGGTGGCGCCACCTGGGTGCCCGACGATCCTGTCAGGCGGTCGGGCGAATGGATCATTGACAAGGTACTGGATGACGATGGTACAAAAATGCAAATGGAAGCTTTTGTTTCTGATGTGAAGAACAACAGGGTTGATCCGTTTATAACCAAACAGGGGTTCTATGCCTCTATTGCCAGCTTGATGGGTTTTGAGGCGATGATGAACAATGAAATAACTTATTGGCCTGAAGGGTTGGCCATGTAATACATGACAGCATTATGTTTAAAGATACTACGATCACCGCAAGGCAAAAGATACGTGAATCCAGGATATTGCTTGCCTGCTTTATTGTTTCATACCTGGTCAATATTATTGGCATCATCATATACCAGGCTCCGGCCAGGGAACTATATTCCCAGTTACACGTGGTGCTGATCCTGACTTTTTTCCTTTACTTTCTTACCTGGTTCTTCAGGATCCTTTACTCCCTGGTCAAGTGGTTTTTTGTGCGTGCAAGGAAGGTGGAAAGGTGAAAAAACCAAATCCTTTACTCCCTGGTCAAGTGGTTTTTTGTGCGTGCA
>PWKN01000105.1 GCA_003559735.1 Bacteroidales bacterium
GTCCGGGTTGGCGAGCTGACTGCCCGTGTGCAAACACCGGATCATCGCGAAATGAGCGCATTAAAAGGTAATCCGGGCCTTAGTTCAACGGGTTGGCCACCATTTTTGCGGTGAATTCAAACACGATGGTAAAGATTAGGGGACCCTGGTTGACGGATCCTTCCGTGTTCAACTGAAAACTGTGGGGCGGTTCTGCGGCAAGGTCTCCCAGCATATTCACCCCGCTTGCGTTAAGTGTCATTGTTTGCTTGTTGTTTACAAGGTCTTGCAGCACCAGTTCGCCCAGGGAGGCGATCACAGTGGTATTGCTGCCATCCGTATTGGAAACGCTGAGCGATCCCCCTTCGAACATCTGTTCTGAACTGCCGACGAATGCCGTGAGCCAGTACTCCACTTTTTCGATACTGACTTCTTTGATCATACTGCCATATTCTTCAATGATACTCACATTGGCAGCAAGATCAAACAAATGTGAATCATTGAATGTTTGTTGATCGGTGTTGACGGAAAATATCTGTTGAAAGGTAAAGCTCTTTTCAACATCCAGCAGGTCTATGCAGCCTGAAAGAAATACAAGGCTGAATAAAAAACTTAGGGTTATTGCGAGTTTTTTCATAGAATGGGGTTTAAGATGGGTTATTTTACATACGAAGTTACGAATTAATTGTTATGCTGATGGTAAGCGGTGGTTTTTTCATTTTCGGGGGGCGTTTTTTTTGTATCTTGCATTAAAACAATAAATATGAAGCAAATAACAGTTTTCCTGGTCATTTTGATGCTCTTGACGGGCTTTTATGGTTGCAGGACCGGTACGAAACAGGAAGCAGAAGGAGTGGTGTCGGTGAGCATCATGCCGGTTAAGTATTTTATTGATTATCTGACCGATGCATCCCTGGATGTAAATGTAATGGTGCCCTCAGGGGCCAGCCATGCCACGTATGCACCCACCACCGGCCAGCTCAGGAAGCTATCCGATTCGGATATCTATTTCAGGATAGGCCACCTGGGATATGAGCAAGCCTTTATTGACAGGCTTTCTGAATTGAATCCCGGGATGCAGGTAATCAATCTGTCGGATGGGGTTGACCTGATTCATGGCGAAGAGGTGGACCACGGTGATCACGTGCACGAGGGAGGAATAGACCCTCATATATGGATGTCGCCGGCCGTAATGCTGAAACTGTTGCCGCGGATCAGCGAAGCCATCACAGAAACTTACCCGGATCTGGCGCAGACGGTTGAAACACGATATTCGGAACTCCATGAAGCGGTTGAGGCATTGCATCAAGAGCTGAAGACCCTGACAGAGGGACTGACTCAACGATCCTTTATGATATTCCATCCGGCACTCACATACATGGCCAGGGATTACGGTCTTGAGCAAATTGCCATTGAAAGGCATGGCAAAGAACCTTCTCCCGCGCAATTGCGGCATATTGTGCGCCATGCGCAGCATCACGACATCCGGATTATATTTATCCAGGAAGAGTTTGATATGCGCAGCGCGCAATTGGTCAGTGAGGAAACCGGCGCTGCCCTTGTACAGATCAACCCCCTGGCATATGAATGGCAGGAGGGAATCAAACATATTATGGAAACTTTATACACATCGCTGCAGTGAACAAAGCCCTGGTCAAACTGGAAGGTGTCAGTACGGGTTATTTCTCTGAAGCCGTTCTTAAGGATGTGCACCTGGAGATTTTCCCGGATGATTTTATTGGTGTGATCGGCCCCAACGGCGGAGGCAAAACGACCCTGGTCAAAGTGATCCTGGGCTTGTTGCCTTTGTTTTCGGGAAAACTCCGGTTCCCGGCAGGGAAACCAAAGATCGGGTATCTGCCGCAGGTATCGCAGATCGACAAAAGCTTTCCCATCACGGTGCACGATCTGGTAAGTTCCGGACTGAAAAGCAAACATGGGTGGTTTCCCCACCTCTCTTTCAAACAACGTGAACGGGTCAAAAGCATGTTGGCAGAGACTGGTCTTGCGGGCATTTCATCGAAACCCATCGGGGAGTTAAGCGGCGGACAGTTGCAAAAAGCCCTCCTGTCGCGCGCACTCATCGACAAGCCTCAATTGTTGATTCTTGATGAGCCCAATACCCATGTGGACAAGCCGTTCGAACAGGAATTGTACGGGTGGTTGCAGGAACTGAACAAGGACATGGCAATCCTTTTGGTATCGCACGACATCGGGACGATTTCACCCATGATTAAATCCATTGCCTGTGTGAACAGATCCTTGCATTATCATCCTTCCAACCAGTTGTCGGCGGAGATCCTGAAAGTGTATGATTGTCCGGTGGATATTATCGCCCATGGTCCTGTTCCGCATCGCGTGCTCAAAACCCATGACAATGAGTGAGTTTCTGTCGATTTTTGAATACCAGTTTTTTCGCCATGCCCTGGCCGCAGCCATCCTTACTTCCTTGCTGGCCGCCATGATCGGCACCTACATTGTGTCGCGCAAGATCGTGTTTATCGGGGGCGGCATCACCCATGCCTCTTTCGGGGGGATTGGCCTGGCTTACTATTTGGGGTTGAACCCATTTCTTGGGGCGGCTGTGTTCGGGGTCATGACTGCCCTGGGCATTGAGTGGATATCCAACAAAGGGAAGGTTCGCGAAGATAGTGCCATTGCCATTCTTTGGTCGCTCGGCATGGCTGTGGGTATTATTTTTGTTTTTATGACGCCCGGCTATGCCCCCAATTTGATGAGTTTCCTGTTTGGGAGCATTCTGTCGGTGGGCGCAATTGATTTGTGGATATTGCTGGCATTCTGCCTGTTGCTAATCATGGTATTTGCCATATTTTTCCGGCCCATACTGTATACGGCGTTTGACGCAGAA
>PWKN01000168.1 GCA_003559735.1 Bacteroidales bacterium
ACTTGCTCTCCAGGGCATATAACTGATTCGGGTCGGTTTCCCTGGTAAGGACTATGTCATCGTAATAGGGGGTAAAAGCCTTCTGAATATCCTCCGGCTCATTAACAAAATCCAGTATCGCCACGCTGTCCTTGCCGTCTCTTCGCCGGTTAAGTCGGCTGAGGGACTGCACGGCATGAACCCCGCGCAACTTTCTGTCCACATACATAGTATGTAGAAGCGGTTCATCAAATCCCGTCTGGTATTTGCTTGCTACTATGAGAATCCTGTAAGGGTCTTCCTGGAGTTTATCCCGGGTCTGTGTATCGGAAAACCCGTTCATAATGCTCTCAGTGAACTCTACTCCGCCGTCTTTTACAATTCCCGTGAAGGCTACAAGCGCTTTAACATTACTCTGCAATTCCTTCAGCTGCCTGTCAAACTCAAGCTTATAGCGCACGGCGTGAAGACGGGACGCTGTTATCAGCATTACCCTCGCTTTGCCGCCAATTTTGTCAATGGAGTATTTGAAGAAATGGTCAAGAATAATCTCTGTTTTTTTCTTAATCGGAAACTCATGCAGGCTGACATGCCTGTGTAGAAGCGCAGTGGCTTTTCGTTTTGCAAATTCAGGGTCTTCTTCTATCTTCTTTAAAAGCTTGAAATAACTCTTATAGCTTATAAAATTCTGCAGAACATCCAGTATAAAACCTTCTCTTATCGCCTGTTTCATGGAGTAAAGCGAGAACGGTCTGAAACTGCCGTCAGCTTGCTTTTCCCCGAACATCTCAAGCGTAGCAGCCTTTGGAGTAGCGGTAAAAGCAAAGAAGCTCACGTTTTCCATTCTTTTTGAAGCACGAATGTCCCGAGCAATTTCATCTTCGAAAGTATCCTCATCCTCTCCTTCTTCCGCCTGCTCAGCTTCATCCAAAGACCCGTAACTCAGTGTTTTATTTATCGCCCTTGCCGTAGCCCCGCTCTGGCTTGAATGTGCTTCATCTATCAATACAGCAAATCTCTGCCCCTCAAGCCCGCTTAATTCTTTCACTACAAAGGGAAACTTCTGCTGGGTGGTAACAATAATATCCCTGTTCTGCTCCAGGGCTTCCCGCAGGTGTTTTGAAGTCTCAGCCCAGACCACAACCCCCCTCCGGCTTATCAGCTGTTTAACCGCCTCCCTCAACTGCCTGTCTATTACCCTTCTGTCGGATATGATAATAATCCCGTCAAAAATTCTTTCCTGGTTGTTATTATGCATCTGAGCAAGATGCTGGGATATCCATGAAATTGTAAGGGTTTTACCGCTGCCAGCACTGTGCTGGATAAGATAATTCTTCCCGGCTCCTTTTTCCCATACGCTTTCTACGACATTTCTTACGGTATCAAGCTGGTGGTATCTTGGAAAGATAAGCTCATTTTCCTGCTGAAAGTGCATGAAATTGCCGATAATCTCAAGCAGGCTATCAGGAGACCATATGTCATGGTATAGATAGCTTGATTTAAATCCCCGCTCATCCTCGGGGTTTACGATATCTTTGTTAAACGGCAGGAATTTTGTTTGGGAACCCTTCAGCTCAGCCGTAAAATATACGGTGTCATTATCTACCGCAAAATGCACCAGGCATCTTTTTAGCAGGGGCTCGTTCGGATTCCTGGTGACTTTATACTGCGTTATCGCATTCTGGTAGTTTTGCCCCGTCAGGTGGTTCTTCAGCTCTGCAGTTATAACCGGAATTCCGTTTATGAATAACGCCACATCAAGTGTGTTATTATTTTCCCGGCTGTAAGGAAGCTGACGGATTACGCTAAAAACATTCCTCTCATAAAGCTTCCTGTGTTCGGGATTCAGCCCGCTGACAGGCTTAAAATATGCGATATCAAACCGCGCCCCCCTGTCTTTTATCCCATCCCGCAGGACACTGAGAGTGCCTCGTTTTTCTATTTCGCCTTCAACCCGGTCCAAGAACTTGTTTCCTGCTTCTTCTCCGTAATTAACTGATTGTTTTTTCCATTCAGCCGGCTGTGTATCCTTAACAAACTCGAGCAGTACAGAAGGGTCCATATACCTTGATTTATCAAAATGCTCATCCGGATTGCGCTCAACATATTCGTTATCTTCTACAAGCGCCTTTAGCACATGCTCAACTTCAAAGTTCTTTTCGCTTCTGTCCGGTTCTGTCATAGGATAACATCCTTTTTATTCACGTTCTTTACACCATAATCTTCCCGGTAACAGCATTACTTATTAATGACTGGCGGTATTCTTTAAGTAGTTCGTTCTGCGTTTGTATTTGCTGGATTTCAGCGTCTATTTTGCTGGTTTTATAGTCAAGGAAGTCGGCGATTTGCTGTTGGGTTTGTTTGGGGGGGAGGGGGATACTTTCGCAGAGATATGAATATAAATCTAAATTCTGAATACCTGTCGTTTGTTTAATGGCCCTTATATTCACTCCTATCGAGTATAAATACATAAAGATATATTTTATAAAGCTTGAAGTATAACTTTCCGAAATAATTAACCGTTCAATGAAATTAGAATAAACTGCTTCAAAATCGCAGTTGAATTGCACCACCCGCCCAACAGGTTGTTGTTCTCCACCACCGGATTTTTCTATTAACAAATCACCTTTCTTTAATTTTATCTTAAGATGAATTTCTCTTTTTATATTCCTAATAGTTAGATTGCTGCAATTAATGCTCAATGTATCATAACTAAAATCCGCAACACGTAAACACACTACATCATCTTCATTCCCCTGCTTCTCGTCGCCCCATATTCCATTATTATGCCCCATAATGGCATTTTTTAATCTAACAACCCCCCCCCCCTCA
>PWKN01000145.1 GCA_003559735.1 Bacteroidales bacterium
CATTCTTGTCAGTTATCCAAATGATGCAGAAACATGCAAAATGTCGTACAACTATTTCATCCTTCAGGAACCCTATACGAACACTTTAAGGCATTCAGCAAGTCCCACCCGCACGCCTCCTGGTTCCAGTCGGACCATTTCTTTCGTTTTGCCCTTCAATGCGAGGAAGCCACACCCATTCTTCTGATCGCACTGCAGGAAGAAAAACTCAAAGACCCGGGTGCGCACTACCTGTCAAAACAGAGGGATTTCGGACCGTCGAAGAGGCACACTGCAGACACAACCACGTTTAACCACAATACTGCAAGAAAAACCCCCGCAGACCCGTCAGCAAGGACCCGGCAAAACGTGAGCGGGACGGGCAGGGAGCAGCCAGGAACAATCAGCAGCACGCCGTCATATGAAGCCGCTGGGAACCCAACCCCGCAAACAAACCTCAGCCGGCAACCAAACCCTGTTTGCGGCTCACTCCTGGCAGTGATCATCCACCACCAGTCACGCTGGGACAAGACCTTTTGGCCACTGAAGCAAATAAATAAACCTTTTAAAACGCACACCCTTGTGTATGGTGGTCCCCTGCTGCTTGATGATACCAGGCTCAAGCAGGAGATCACAACAAAAAACCTTATCCATGCACTACAGTCACTGGTGGCGGGTCGCTCGCTGTTTACACGGTTTTTTAACCTCTCCGATATGGATGAACACGCTGCAGCATTCCGCGCATCAGGGTTTCAGCGGACCGGGTACCGCAACATGATCATCAACAGCACCTCTTACGAAAGTGCCTGGAAGAACCTGAGCGAATCTGTACGTCGAAAGGTAAACGATAGCCTCGACAATGGTGCCCGTATTGTTACAAAACCAAACAGGGAGCAAATGGACAGCCTCTGGAAGCTCTTGCAGACAGAGAAAAAGAAACAGTCTGGTTTCCCTGTGCCTTCAAAGGATTTTTTCTGCTCGCTTGCAGAGAAGCAACACACCGCAGCCACCCTGATCATCACCCATAACGAAAAAGTGACAGGCGGAGCGGTTTGTCCCATTCTCGAGGGAAATACCATGCATGGCTGGTATCTGGGCGGACGGGATGATGAACACAGACACCTGAATGTGTATCCCTGCACCCTGGCAATATGGGCGGCGATTGCCAATGCTGCAGATTCGGGGACATCAACGGTTGTTTTTATGAACATGTGCCCTATTGAAGAAAAAATCAACGCAACTGACCCTGCAACACTCTTTGGCGGAAAATGGGCCGAACCCGGAAGTTTTCTCAGCATAAACAAAAAAATAATGGCTATACTTTGTCGGCCTTTGTGCTAAAAATTTTTCTAGCAGCCAGGGTTAACAACCGGTAAACCGGCCGTCAACCGGCCGGGCATGGTCCAGCAGGAATTTTTCTGCTTCAGCTGACCAGATAAACTCATTCTCTTTCAGTATCTTGTGTAACTTTTTAAAGCAGGGGTCCCTGCGGCCTAATTGTTCAAAATCGTCAATGGAGGTCAGCGGTAAAGAGATCCCCGTATAGATGAGTTTTTTGCCTCCCGGTATTTCCGGCAAACGCATCGTGGTGTCTATCACCGCATCAAGTCCGCCGATATGTGTAACCATTGCAGCGGGGTTGATCCTTCCTTTGGCCATAAGGTCCAGCGCCTCACGCATGTCGTTGGTGTTGCCGCCGCTGGTGCCCACAAGGTGTGTAAAGGCATAATGCACCTGGTAAAAGTTTATTTCCGCCTTAAAATGCGGACTGGTTGGGCCTGCAAAGAAATTCAGACAACCATCAAAGCCAAGGATGTTGTCGGCCATTTCCACCACCTCACGAACCGGTGCATAGACAAACACATCGTCATATCCATTTCCCCCTGTCAGTTCACGAAGACTGTTCACCGGATCGGCCAGGTTGCCTGTGTTGACATACAAAAGCTCCACATTGTTTTTTCGTGCTTCTTCAACGGTATGAATGGCTGCTGCGCGCTGCAAACGTGCCTCATCAATGTCGGTCACCACCAGCAACCGCGGACTGCGGTCGCAATGAATGATATAGTCAATGGCCCCAAGTCCCATTGGTCCGGCGCCGGCCAGAACTGCCATAGCACCCCCTTCCCTGATCCCCATCTCATGAACATAGGTCCCGCTGCGTGTATGGTAAGAAGCATGAAAGGCCCCGATCACACACGACATTGGTTCAGACAGTGAAGCATGGAAAAATGCCTCACCCTTGTAGGGCAACAGGCAGTCCATCTCCATCACCTCATCCGGTATGATGATGTATGTGGCATTGCCTCCTGTATGCGGATAAGAATACCCGGGAGCATCGAGACTCCCTTTGTAATTCAGTGCAGGCTGAATAGAGAATTTGTCTCCGGTCTTAAACCGGTGTCTCCACTTTTTACCCACCTCCACAAGCACACCACTGAACTCGTGTCCGATAATGGTGGGACAAAGATGCACATCATCGGGGACCCGCTTGTGGTCGGCTCCCTGTTTTGCGGCCTTGTAAGATGACATACAGATACTATCTGACACCACCCTGGCAAGTATCTGATCATCTTTCAGCGGAGGAAGCTCAAAAGACTCCAGTCTGAGATCGTCCTTCCCGTATAAGCGTACTGCTGTTGTTTTCATTCCAATCGTTTATAAATGTTTTCAAATGATCACCCGAAGCCGGCGCCGCTACAGACGTGGCCTGTCAGTGCAACATAACCTGTCCGCCTGTCACCGGTAAGGCCTGTCCGGTTTCATACTCCTGTTCGATCAGGTAATAAATGGCCCTTGCAACGTCTTCCACCCTGCAACCTCTGCCTGCGGGCACCTGCCGCTCATAATGCTTTTTAACATCGTCTACATTCTCAGCCCCGGGCACTTTCCCTGCACGCAAATACTGCACAAACAGTCCGGTGTCAGGATCGGCCCATAACGGACCCTCAAAGAAGTTTCCCGGACAAATGGCATTGACTTTAATATTGTAGGGCATCAGCTCAAGGGCAAACGACTGTGTGAGTCCTATCCCGCCGAACTTCCCACCTGCATAGGCAAAGTTTTTATTGCTTCCTGCAAGTCCCGACTTCGAATTGATCTGTATGATATCACAAAAATGGGTTTTGTTCCAGGCATGTTGCACCTTCATGACTGCAGCCGCATGTTTTACGCAATGAAAGTAAGCAAAATAGTTCACCCGGGTCATCCGCTCAAAGGTGTTTGTCTGCATTTCCTCAATCGTGCCGGCATGAAGAATGCCCGCGTTGGAGATCATCAAATCGAGTCCGCCAAAACTGGCCACCGTATCTTTTACCATTCTCCCGACAGCAGCCTCATCACCTACGTCAGTATAAACAAACCTGATCCCGTTTTTCGCCTTACTGCTCAAGACCCGGGCGAGTTCCTTGCCAGCGTCTTCACTGATGTCGGCGATCACCACATTGGCCCCTTGTTCAGCCAATGATTCAACAATGCCTGCACCAAAACCCATAGCACCACCTGTTACCACTGCCACCCTGCCATGTACCTTTCCCTTACCCTCCGGTCCTTTCGACTGTTTGCGCCGGTAATGCTCTGCTTCCCAGTTTTCGATAAAGCGGATCTGTTCCCCGGTCATGAACCGGTGACCTCCAAAGCTGCCGGCAAGAGCGCTAACCTTCATCAGGTCCTCATACACATCAAGGCAGGTCTGTGCCGCCTGCCACGTATCGTCAACAGCAAGAAAGCCAACATTCTTTATGACCACAATTTTTGGAAGGCAGCCATGTTTTCCGACAAATGCCGGCAAGTCCTTTTTTACCGATGCAATGATGTCAGCCGGGGTCTCCGAATGTTCTACGTAAAGGTATCCGGATCCGCAGTAAACGATCATATCGGGCGTAAATGGCAGGGACACCTTTGAAAATGCAGCTTTGTCGCGATAAAACCGGGCCACCACCTCATTGTGCCGCAAACTGCATGTTTTTAACCCTTCCGAAGAAAACAGCATGCGCAGGGCAGGCAGCCACTGGGTAACATCACCGTCAATGCCCAGGGGTTCTGTTGAAACAGGTTCTCTTACGCGTCCGCTTAAAACATCGTTTATCTGTTCGTAGGTTTTTTTTATCGCACCAACGCTGTCGGCCCCGACAAATACGCCATGGTTTTCAAGGAATATGACTGACGGATCACACCCGTTGTTTTTCCTGTAATGTTCTGTTTCCCGGTATACCTTCATAAACAATGTGTAGCCCGGATCTGTATAGGGAATGTACAATGCATCTGCAAATAACTCCTGGCACAATGCGCGGGAACCGGCACTGCACATCAGCGCATTGACCAGTGTTGGGTGTAAGTGGACCACATAACTGTATTTGATCACATCGTGCAGACTGGTTTCAACTGAGGGTCTCAGGTTGGAACCAGGATCAATCCGGCTTGCATACAGTGCCTCCTTAACCTGCTGCTCCCTTAGCACCGGATCATCACTGAAATCCTGTTCCGGTATGACCGCAAGTTTTTTGCGGTCCATTACCACAAACCCATCTTCCGTAATGTCTGCAAGTCCGGCACCGCTGGCCTTTATCCAAAGGTGTTCATCGTCCTTATAGGATGTGTTTCCCCCGCCGGCAATTACATAGTCTTTGTCCCTGCCATAAAACCGTGAAACATCGATAAGATCTTTTATTTCCTGCTTCATATGTTTGTGTTTTAGATGGTTTCTGTGCCTGCCATTTGATCAGCAAACAGTTTATTAAACCACAATCAGCAACATGCCATGATCCCATCCCTGTCAGTCAGTGCGCTCTGTCTGATGGTGCAGGAACTGATCTATAACCGCCGCACCCAGCTCGACATACGAGGCTTTGTCATTCCCGTTGTTGCTAATATATCCTTTTTCTCCTCTTGAACGAAGGTATTGGTGTGCAGCGATCACACAGGCCCCTTCGTAAGCGGTTTTCCTCAAAGCGTAATCGAGCGGCTCACCACCCCGTGCACTGAGTCGCAGCGGACTCACTGATGGGGTGTTATGCTCCGTGCCAAAAGTGATCACGAACCCTTTTTCCTCAAAGAACTGAACAAAGCATTTGATCATGTTGAAATCGTTGCGGACAGGGATCAATTCCACGCACGATATGTTTCTTTGCATCAGTCTGAAATGCAACGCATCCCAATCAGCTTCATAGTCGGTCATCTTACCCGCCGGGTCATCCAGCAGTACCGGATAACAGGGAATTCCACCCGCATCGCTGATAATGGTAAGTACGGCATCCAGCTCCAGGAATGTGGTGGGGTCTTCCCTGACAAAGGCTGCGCCGCCGGACTTCAATAAGGTGCTTCGGATCTCATTCTCAAGCTGCGCATGATCATTCAATGATGATCTGGCTTCCCTGCCCCCAAACAACGATTTGAAAACCGCCTTCCTTTTGTCGTCAGACGGATACTTTTCAAAAACCTGTAACCTGATGGCCCTGGCCAGATGTCTTTCACGAACCAATCCCATGCTGTATTTCTTCAATATGTATTCAAAGTCAACGGCCAGATCCTGGTCAACCTCCTTCAGCAGACGGTCCGCTTTCAGGCACATCTTTTTCACCTGCACATGACTTGCATCAGCAAGTGCACGGATGCTTTGCGCGGCATTTCCCTCTTCCAGAACAGGAAAATCAAGACCCTTGCCACAGAAGTAGACCCTGCCCGGGTTGTTCGGGTCGTTTATCCTTATGCCCTGTTCCTGCTCTTGCCTGAGCAGTGCCATAAACTCAATATTGAAGAGCGGGAATACCTTCCTGTCAGAGGCATGCTGGTTAAATGACGCAAATCCGCCAGTGGTATAAAAGTCATTGAC
Organism: Bacteroidales bacterium; assembly: GCA_003559735.1. Classification (GTDB taxonomy): domain Bacteria; phylum Bacteroidota; class Bacteroidia; order Bacteroidales; family UBA7960; genus PUPG01. The sequence continues at coordinate 5,807 of PWKN01000145.1, forward strand.
CCCCAACACCCGGATATGTTCATCCACGGCCATGTCAAATAATTGTTCCATGTTGCGGAACGCACTGAAGGAATAAGGTGTGTGCAGGTGTGTGTTCACTTCATGGATTACCAGCGGCGAGTACCGCCTGTGCCAGTCGAGCAGATGCTCCCGTCCGGGCATATCTTTTGTCAGACTCCTCATTTCTTTATCCTTTTTATGATTTGCTGCTTTCATCGCATCTGTTGCCAGAAGGGTATTGTCTTTCCCGTTGTTCACAAGCCATACTCATCAGAAACGCAGCCGTTGGCAGTTATCCCGATATAAAAAAGTTTCGCCTTTCTGGGGTGTCCGGATCATGCAACAACAATTTGCAGGAAAAAACCATACGGGAACATACGCAACTCTGTTTATACACCTTTTTTACTTTGATCAAGCATGGTTTCATCACTGAAATCGTTTACCGGTTGATGCCCTTTTAATGGGATGATCCGTTGATGTATGGCATCAATGATCCACTCAGCCTGCGGGAAATAATAGTCTTCCAGCTCATGGGCGGGAACAATCCAGTTTCGTGCACCCACCACCACCGGAGGTGCATCAAGATAGTCAAAAGCAATATCTGTGATGGTTTTTGCCATGTCATTCAGGTATGCACCCCTGGTATTTGCATCGCCACTAAGGAGCAGCCTTCCGGTTTTTTTCACCGATTCAAGAACAGGCTCATAATTAAAGGGAACAAGACTTCTGGCATCAATTATTTCGGCCGACAGGCCATATTTTTTTTCAAGTATTTCTGCGGCCTCTAATGCACGGTATAAAGTCGCCCCGATTGTCAGCATGGTAATATCACTCCCCTCCTTTTTGATGTCTGGTTCACCAAGGGGTATTTCATAGTAGCCTTTTGGTACGCCCCCCTGGTGAAAATGTTCTCCGATGTCATAGATCCGCTGGCTTTCAAAAAAGATCACCGGATCGGTACCCTGGAGCGCTGCGTTCATCAGACCTTTGGCATCATACGGAGTGGCCGGGAACACCACTTTTAATCCTGGAATATGCGCAACCAGCGAGGACCAGTCCTGCGAGTGCTGCGCCCCGTATTTTGATCCCACAGAAACCCTGATCACAACAGGCATCTTGATGATGTTTCCGCTCATTGCCTGCCATTTGGGCAATTGGTTAAATACCTCATCACCCGCTCTTCCCAGGAAATCGCAATACATGATCTCTGCGACCACCCTGCCGCCAGCCATACCATAGCCAATGGCAGTCCCAACAATCGCACCTTCACTTATGGGTGAGTTAAACAGCCGGTGATAGGGCATTGCCTCTGTCAATCCGCGGTAAACGGCAAAAGCACCACCCCAGTCACGGTTCTCTTCACCATAAGCAACCAGGCTGGGGTCTTTGTAAAACCGGTCAATAATTGCTTCAAAAATCCCGTCGCGCAACTGGAACTGCTTCAGCTTGGAAAAAGGCTTTCCCTCTTTGTCAAAGGCAAACCGTTCCTTTTTCAGGATCTGCTTCACCCTTGGATTTCCTTCCAACGGCATGAGGGAATCAGGTTCCCCTTCAAGCATGGCATCCTGCGAACCATCAGAAAACATCATCTCACCGATCAGTCCGGGCGATTTCCTAAGGTCCATCCGGGGAGATACATCATCATGGACAGACAGTTTAAAGGCATTGTAAATCAATTCTTTCACATGGCGTTGGATGTCGGCAAGGACCGATTCACCGGCAACCCCACTTTTTGTCAGTGATTCACCATATCCCTTGATCGAATCAACTTCCAGCCATGCTTCCAGTTCTTCCTTTGAACGGTAAGATGACGCATCAGAGGGTGAGTGGCCCGAATACCTGTAGGTGAGCGTGTCCAGCAATACCGGACCCTTTTTGTCGAGGAGGATCTCTTTTTTTCTCTTAAACGCATCGATCACCGCCAGTGGGTCATAGCCATCCACCCTCTCGGCATGCATCATTTCAGGATTCACTCCTGCGCCAACACGTGCAAGGATGTCATAACCCATCGTTTCCCCCTGGGTCTGACCACCCATGCCATACTGGTTATTCATAAAATTAAAAATGACAGGCAGTCCACCCTGGTATTCGCCCTGCCAAAGCGTACGGAACTGGTCCATCGCAGCAAAAGAAATGCCCTCCCACACCGGTCCGCATCCCATAGATGCATCCCCGATATTGGCTACAACAATACCCGGTTTGCGGTTTACCTTTTTGTACAAAGCGGCCCCTACAGATATGTCGCCCGAACCACCAACGATCGCATTGTTGGGATATACGCCAAACGGGGTGAAAAATGCGTGCATCGAACCACCAAGACCCCTGTTAAACCCGGTATCACGTGCAAAGATCTCTGCCAGTGTACCATATAAGAGAAAGTCAACAGCCAGGTCCTTCACGCTGCCTTTTGAAGCCTGCTCAACAATCCGCAAACATCGTCCGCCGAAATGCGCAGACATGATCTGCATCAACGCATCATCATCAAGCTGGTGGATCGCCGACAGTCCTTTGGCAAGAATTTCACCATGACTGCGGTGTGATCCAAAAATAAAATCGTCTACTGTAAGATGATAAGCCATTCCAACTGCAGCAGCTTCCTGTCCGATCGATAAGTGGGCCGGTCCCGGATGGTTGTAAGCCAATCCCTGGTATTCATTCTTTGTTTTTATCTCGTGCAGCATGGTTTCAAACTCCCTGATAACAAACATATCCCTGTATATGCGCAGGAAGTCATCATCCGTATACTGATTTCGCTCCTCTTCTATTTCCCTGTTGTACTGGTTAACAGGGATGCTGTTAAAGGTGATCTTTCCCGGTTTTCTAACTTTTCCGGGATCAATGAACTGTTTTTTCGGCATGCTTGTATTTGTTTTAATGTTTGTGTCGATTGATCGTTTTAATGATATGGCCTGTATTACTGAATATGTTCAACCTCATACTTTATTTCACTGAGAAAGCGCGAAGCGGGAGCTCCGTCAACGGCCCTGTGATCATAGGTCAGCGACAGACCGATAACAGGGATCAGTCCGATGGTGCCACCACCCAAATCACAGGGCTTATATGTAATGGCATTCACCCCCAGGATGGCTATCTGCGGAATATTAAGCACCGGAGTGAACAGCTCGATCCCAAAAGCACCCAGGTTGGTGACCGTAAAGCTTGCAGAGCTGGCTGACAGCAAACCTGGATCGATAACCCCCTCCTTGCAATCATTCGCCAATTGTTTCAGTCTGGCAGACAAGCCCTGCACGTTCAGATCATCGGCATTTTTCAGCACAGGCACCATCAATCCGCGGTCTGTATCAACAGCAACACCCAGGTGCACTTTATCAAAGGTGCGGATACGGTCACCCAGAAAATGACCATTTATCCCGGGATGCTTCTTCAGCGCCCTGACCGCGGCATAGCAAACCATATCGTTGATGGTAATGCTGATGCCTCCTGTCTGCACGCTGTTCTCCTTTGCCTCTTTTCTCAGTGCGAGCAATTTTCTTGCATCTGCACTGATATGATGGGTAAGCTGGGCAGCTGTTTGCAAGGACTCAGCCATTTTCGCCGCAATGATCTTGCGTACATTGCTCATTGCATGATCTGTATAACCACCAGTTGAAGCAATGGCTCCGTCAATGGAGGCAGTTGAATGCACAGGTGGTTGTTTTTCAGGAACAAAAGATGTGCCTGCTTTTCCGGCAGACAACATCCTGTCTCTGATATCTCTTTCGATGATGCGTCCTTTTGGACCGGTTCCGTCGATGCCCCTGGTGTCGACATGGTGCATCGCGGCTATTCGCCTGGCCAGGGGTGAAATACGTTTTCTCATCTGCCGGCCAGTCTCCCCTTCATTCGGTGGTAAGCCAGACGCACGGGGTGTTTTGCCGGGTATCTCTTGTGGCTGATTGTCAGTTGTTGTGGCAGGAGGGGCTTCTTCCATAACAGATTCCTCCGGTTTTTTGGCATCAGCCGGGCGACGCTCATAGGTTTCTCCTGGCTTCCCAATAACAGCCACTGTCGTCAGTACCGGTACCTCATCACCCTCTTCAAAAAAAACATCCAGCAAGGTTCCGCTTACATCTGCCTCCGCTTCAAAAGAAGCCTTATCGGTTTCATAAGAGAAAAGGATGTCTCCTGCATTCACCTGATCACCTTTGTTTTTTACCCATTGGGTTATTACACACGACTCAACACTTTGTCCCTGGCGGGGCATCACCACTGGTACGGCCATAATGAAGCGTTTTTTAAATTAACTTGTTATTATATGTTCTTTGATTTATATATTGATTATCATATAATCTCTTTTTAAAAAGGGACTACAAATATATTGCTAATAACTTGTAATTACAAGTTATTATTTATATTTTTACAAAAAATTTCATTTACCGAACACAGTCATCTTATGCAACCATTGCTGCAAACACAACAAAACATGCCTTATTACAGGCGTCTTTACGAATTGTTGCGCAAGCATATCAGGGAAGGAGTATACAAAGAGGGCGACCTGTTGCCTTCAGAAAATGAATTGTGCAGCTTGTACCAGTTAACCCGTCCCACTGTCAGACAAGCATTGTCGGCCCTGGTTAACGATGGGTATATAAGAAAACAACAGGGAAAAGGCAGCATCGTGAATAAAATTCCCCAGGGCATTGGCATTTTGTCCGTATCAGGCACAACAACGGCATTGAAAAACCAGAATCTGAAAACAATTACCATAGAAAAGCCCAGGGTGATCACCTGGCCCGGGAATTTCATGTTCGGCTTGTCAGAAACAGAGAAGGAGTCGGGCTGTATCTACATGACCAGGCTAAGACTGCTCAACGAGTTGCCCATTTTCTATGACATCAGCTACATCCCAAACATCAACCTGCCGCGTTTCACCGCAAGGAAGTTCGACAACCGGTCACTGTTCGATGTGCTGAGAAAGACATACCAGTTAGAGATCACCTCGGGAGAACAAAAGATCAGGGCAATAAAGGCAGAACAAAAGGTGTGTGATTTTTTACAGATCAGGACCGGGCACCCGGTATTGCACATGGAAAGGAAAATGCACACAAACCGGCCCGGGTTGAACATCTATTCATCCATCTACTGTAATACGCGCGAACATGCCATATATGGCACCTTCTGATGTTTACCAGCCTGCATCCTGCCGGCCTGGACCATCGCCCCGTTTCTTAACCTGTATAGTCCACCTGTTGTAACCAGGTTGGTTTTTTCACCTTTCCACCTTCCTTGCACGCACAAAAAACCACTTGACCAGGGAGTAAAGGATTTGGTTTTTTCACCTTTCCACCTTCCTTGCACGCACAAACAACCACTTGACCAGGTAGTAAAGGATCCTGAAGAACCAGGTAAGAAAGTAAAGGAAAAAAGTCAGGATCAGCACCACGTGTAACTGGGAATA
>PWKN01000184.1 GCA_003559735.1 Bacteroidales bacterium
CACATTGGTCCGTTCACCGATGTTCAAAAAGTTGCTGTCCCCTCTGAGCACCAATGGCTCCAGTCCGGAGAGAACCATCGCAACACCCTGTTTCCCCAATGGCCCACCGGCTTGCTGATCCGGCTTTACTGATGATGCCCCGGCTTGTTGCTCCGGAACTCCCGGTGGCGCCCCGGGTTGCGGGTCCGCGCGCTGCTCCGTCATTCCCGAGCGCGCGCCCGGTTGCTGTCCAGGTACCTCCAAGGTCCCGCCCGCTCGTTGCTTCGGCATCCTACCCGGTGAATCAACAGTCCGCTGCCCCGGCACCTCCTGCTCCGTCATTACACCCGATGTGGTTTGTCCGGCGGACCGTACGGGGTATCCCTTGGCCATTTCAGCGATCTCCCTGATATGGTCAGGGGTGGTGCCACAACATCCACCGATCACATTCACCCATCCGTTTTCCAGGTAGCTCCTTACCTCTTCTGCCATCATGGTGGGTGACTGGTCATACTCGCCAAACTGGTTGGGCATCCCGGCATTGGGGTGGGCGCCGGTAAAACCGGTTGTGAGCGACGACAGCTCCTGGATATACGGCTGCAGCAGTTTTGCTCCCAGCGAACAGTTGAATCCCATTACCAGCGGTTCGGCGTGCATGACAGAATAAAAGAACGCCTCCAGTGTTTGTCCCGATAGCGTTCGTCCGCTTGCATCAACGATCGTCCCCGAAATCATCACGGGCCAGCGCGACTTCCGGGACTGAAACAGGGTATGCAGGGCAAAGATGGCGGCTTTGGCGTTCAGTGTGTCAAAAACCGTTTCTACCAGGAAGGCATCCACGCCCCCTTCAAGCAATGCCTTTGCCTGCTCCATGTATGCAGCAACCAGGGTGTCGAAGTCAATATTCCTGTAGCCAGGGTTTTCTACGTCGGGCGACAGGGATGCGGTGCGGTTTGTCGGACCCATTGTTCCGAGCACGAACGCATTGTTGCCTGCCGCTTCACGTGCCAGGCGAACAGCCGCAATGTTGATGTCACGAACCAGCTTTTCGGTGCCGTAATCACTTTGTGATATGCTTGTGGCGTTGAATGTATTGGTTTCTATGATGTCTGCCCCTGCATCAACATAGGCGCGGTGTATTTCGCTGATCACAGAAGGTTTTGTAACCGACAGCAGGTCCATGTTCCCTTTCAGTTGCCGTGTGGCGCGCTGTTCTTTTCCAAGTACAGCATCTACGGCATCTGAGTGAAAATCCTTTTCCTCCAGTCCGTATCTCTGGATCATCGTTCCCATAGCGCCGTCCAGGATAAGGATGCGCTGCTTCAGGGCTGCCTCCATGCTCAGCCAGGACGACGACCTGGGCAGTTGTGCCAATGGTTGTTGTTTTTTCAATCGTTTTTCTTTCTTTGTTGAAGGTGCTGGCTGAATACCGAACCAGCTGCTGGTCAATATATTTTGCCCTCTTCTTCCGGATCTTTCAGTCTGAACCAGGTCTGATGCTCATTCTGTCCCATTTCCACCAAACCGGCCACCATCATGTCAACGATCACATTCTCCGCCAGATTTCGTGGCAGACCGGTCAGGTGACAATATTTTCCCAGGCTGATGGTGGGATTGGAGCTCAGGTGTTTGAGCAAAAACTTTTCGTCCTCCGAATAGTGGATCACTGTGCCCTTCTGACTCTTTTGTCTTTTCCAGTATTTGATCATGATGGAGTCGGCAAGGATATTCTGGTCGGCTACGCGCACCCAGGCCATCCACTTTCCGGTGTCGGTTTTTGCGAACACTGGTTTGATGCGGGCCCTGGGCACATCAATCTCAAGGATCTTTTTCCCGTCTATGTTCCAGTTTCTGAAGGCAAAGTCGATTTCCGGCTTACAGTACATAGTAGCCGCTGCTTCGATCATGTGGTATTCTTCATCGGTGCGGATGCCGGCAATGACCCCGTTGTCCTTAACGCCTATAAGCAGCTTTCCGCCATCGGTATTGGCAAAAGCCACGAGTGTCCGGGCAATCTTACGGCTGTCGTTCACCTGGAACTTAAAGTCCTGCTGCTGGTGTTCGCCCTCCAGGATGATATTTTTTATGTAGGTCGACATACGCTTTGTAAACAATGGTTTGTTCCGGATCGTCTGTCAGGTCAGTACGCCCTTTCATTTCTTCCTTCAATGTAATTGATAAAAGACCTGTTGGCCACCTTGTTGCCGCCCGGCGTCGGATAATCGCCGGTAAAATACCAGTCGCCCTGGTTATTGGGACAAGCAGCATGGAGGTCTTCGATGGTTTGGTATACGATGACCAGCCCGGCACGTACCTCCGGGGGATGGAGCATGTCAGCAATTTTTTCAGAGATCTCTTCCGGACAAAAGGGTTGATAGATGGCTTTTACGGCGTTTTCTGCCTGAACCGTTGGTTTTTCCATCTCTTTTTTACACCGGTTGTACACCTCCGTAATGACCGCAGCTTGTCCGGTATCCTTGAGAAGCTCAATGGCCGCCCTGAACGCAATGAAGTCGCCCAGTTTTGTCATATCGATCCCATAACAATCGGGGTACCTGATCTGTGGTGCAGATGATACGATCAGTATTTTTGCCGGTCCAAGGCGGTCGAGCATCCTGACAATGCTTTGTTTCAGGGTGGTGCCGCGGACAATGCTGTCGTCGATCACCACCAGGGTATCCACGCCGCGGTTTACCACGCCATAGGTGACGTCGTACACATGGGCCACCAGTTCGTCGCGTTTTTTGTCATCCGTGATAAATGTCCGCAGCTTGGCGTCTTTTACGGCCACCTGGTCGGTCCTGGGCCGCAGGGAAAGTATCTG
>PWKN01000034.1 GCA_003559735.1 Bacteroidales bacterium
GAACCGGTTTTTGCCAGACGGGTCGGAGTACATGTTTTTGCCAGACGGCTCAGGGAACCGGTTTTTGTCAGACGGGTCAGCGTTGCATAAGAATCAGATAAAAGGGTGTACATGGATGGTATGATCTTCATGGTAAAGTAATTTGGTTAATATGGTTCTCGTCAGGTTATTTATAGCAGCAATACTGATCTGCCGGCACAGTTTTATTCAAATTTAAGAACCACTCCCGGAGCAACCGAGGCCACTTTTACTGCGTGGTATGCAACCGTGAGACACGTTATTGCCAGGCTCACAGATGCGGCGATCACGTAGGGAAGAAAGCCAACGGAAGTATGATAGGGAAATGTTTCCAGCCAGCGGTTCAGAAACAGATAAGATATGGGTGTTGAGATCACGAACGCAATGACCAGCAGCTTCAGAAAACTGCTCATTACCAGTGCAGACAGCTGAAACAATCCCGCTCCGACCACCTTTCGAATGGCCATTTCCTTTTGCCTCTGTTCTGCCATAAACGATGCCAGGCCTAACAATCCAAGGCAGGCAATGAAAATGGCAAAAAAGGAAAAGACAACGAAAATCCGTTGCAGCTGATTTTCTTTTTGGTAAAATTCCATGAACAATCCGCCCAGTGGTTCAATTATGAACGGAGTTGCCGGGGCAAATTCCATCCACACATTTTCCATGTGTGCCACAGCATCCCGGTGGCTCGAAGGATTGATGTGCACCGTGACGTTGTATGATCCATCGTCATCCCATAGAATCACTAGTGGTGCGATGGGGTTATGGAGGCTGTTGTAATGGAAATCTTTTACTATCCCCACGATCCTGAGGTCATGTTCCGCAACACCGGTTATGAAGTTTTGCCCGATAATATCTTCATAGCTCCCTTCATACTCGAAATAACGCACAGCCTGTTCATTAAGGATGACGGAGTGGCGGTGTTCTGAAGGATATTCACGCGAAAACAAACGTCCGGCTACTGCCTCCATGCCCATCATGGAAAGGTATTCGGCATTTACCTGCATTGTGGTATGCTGTTTGCGCTCCTGGCTGTTGCCCGTTGAAGACTCTTGCCAGGTAATGTAACCGGGAACCTGTGTTGAGCGTCCGATCCCGATAATGCCCGGATGTTCTTCAAGGGCGGTCCGAAAGGCGTCCCACCGTTGATGGGTATTGGTCTCCAGGCGAATCAAATACCTGTTTTCCAATTCTATACCAAGGTCCCTGTCTCTCATGTAGGCAAGCTGTTGGTTGATGACCAGTGTTGCCGTTATCAGCACCAGTGAGATGGTGAACTGAAACACGATAAGGATTTTTCTGAAGAACGCCCCCTTTTTCCCACCCGTCTGGTTGCCTCTGAATATATCAATCGGGGCAACTGATGTTAAATACAGTGCAGGATAAATTCCCGACAGGATGCCGACAAAAATGATCCCTCCCAGCAGGCTGAGAATTGCCGGCAGGGGATTAATGCTGTGAAAATTGAGTGAGATACCGGCGAAATCCAGGTACCACGGCATAACGATTTCAATGATGAGCAGGGCACACAACACGGCCAATGCAGTGATCACAAAAGACTCAATCAAAAACCTGAGCACCAGCTTCCGGCGCCCGCCTCCAAGCAGTAAGCGGATTCCAACTTCGCGCGTCCGAATGCTGGACCGTGCAGTAGCCAGGTTGACGTAGTTCACAACAGCGATCAGTATGATAAAAACCGCTATGGCAAGAAATATGCGAACTGTCTGCAGGTTGCCCGATTCGGCCGGACCGACATGTTTTACGTCATCCGCAAAATAGATATCATGCAAGGGCCTCAGAGAGAAATCACGTTCTATTTCAGCTTCATAAAGCATCTGGAGTTCATCATAAATCGCATCGTTTATCTTCTCTTCCAGTTGGGCAATGTCGGCATCAGGTTGCAAACGCAAAAAAGTGCTATAATTCCATGAACCCCACTGGTAGAGAAAGTCAGGGTCGTATTGATGATAAAAACGGTCAAGCAGGTGAAAAGGGATGATCCCGGTAACGCGCAGGTGTGCGTGTGTGACATCCTCGATCACTCCTGTTACCATCAGGTCCTGGTCATTGCCATATCGCAGCAGCGCTCCCATCACATCCGTATGACCAAAGATCTTTTTTGACAGGCTTTTTGTGAGTACGATGGATGACGGATTGGTCAATGCCTTTGCCGGGTCACCCATAAGGAAACGATACGAAAAGATATCGAACACCGTGCTGTCGGCAAAAATGATGTCCTGCGCTGAAAATGGAATGTCGTCATGGCTGAGGGTCTGATGGATATGCATGGTGAGCACACGCGTCATGGTTTCTGCTTCGGGAAAATTCCGTACCAGGAATGGTCCGTATGCCGTACCCAGCAATGCCCAGTCAGCCTTTTCCAGGCGATATACCTGTTCGCTGTGCTCGTGCCATCGGTCATATGTCCGCTGATCAATAATGAACAGCACGATCAGCATGAAAACCGATATACCCAGTGCAAAACCAAGGATGTTGATCAGGGTGTAATATTTCTGCCGAAAAAGGTAACGGGCAATCTGTTTGAGATCGGAATAACTCATACGTGCGGGTATTTATTATTACATCCATCAACAATAATACCAGCGTAGCCAAACATTTAAATGTCTGATGATTCCAGAATTGCGCAATGATTATAATGCACGGAACGGGACAGAAGGCGTTCGTTTGCGGACAGGGTGTTTCGGTTTATCGTGCGGTTTTTGCAATATATTTACCAACCAGGGTCAGCAGTTTTTCCTTTGTGAATGGTTTCTGGCAGCATTCCTCGCAACCTGCATCCCTGATCAGGTGTTCATCACCACTTCGCAGATAGGCTGTTACTGCAACAACAGGCAGGTCAGACCTGATTTCCCTGATATGGCGCGTAGCGTCCAGACCATTCATTACCGGCATTTTAATGTCCATAAGCACAAGATGTATGTCCGGATTTGACCTGCACAGATCGACCGCCTCTTTGCCGTTTTTTGCATGCAGGATGTCATATCCCTGTTGCTCAAGTATGATTTCCATCAATGCATAGTTGCTGTCATCGTCTTCCGCAACAAGGATCAGGGGGTTATCCACAGTTTGTTTTGCATATGAACCGGACAGAGCCTGTGCATCTGGCCCCTGTTTTTCATCATAAGGGATTGACAAATAAAACGCAGAACCCTTACCTTTTTCTGATCTGGCCCATGCCTTGCCACCCAGTAGTTTGGCAATGCCCTGTATGATCGCAAGTCCAAGACCGCTTCCTTCATAGCCCCTGGTCATTCTGAGGTCCTCCTGGACGAAAGGCTCAAAGATTTTTTCCAGCTGCTCTTTGTCAATCCCCTTGCCCTGATCCTTGACAAATACCTCGGCAGATTGGTCTTTTACCCTGTATCCCAATGATATGGTGCCCTTATCAGAAAACTTAACCGCATTGTCAAGCAAATGTCCAAGTGCCTTTCTCAGCAGTTCATCATCCGACCTAAGGGTCAGGTTGCTGATCTCCTGGGGGATATCAAGCCCAACATCGATCCCTTTTGATGCACACAAACCGCTGACCCTTTCAAACTGTTCGTTCAGAACACTTTTTAATGAAAAATGTTTGGTGGTGACGGCCATGTTGCCACTTGCGATTTTCGAGATATCCATGAAATCGGTCACCGTCTGAATGAGCCGGTCGGTGCTTTTCTGCAATGTCTTATAATAGCTCATCCGCTCATCGCTGGTAAGGTTTGGTTGCGCGATCAACTGGCCAAAGCCGATTATGCCGTTAAGCGGAGTGCGGATCTCGTGAGAAATGTTGTCAATAAAAGCTGTTTTCAGGCGACTGGCCTCTTCAGCCTTTTCCATGGCTTTTACCAGTTTTTCTTTTGCTTCTACCCGTTCAGTGATGTCTACATTGGTTCCCCTGACACCCAGAAAATTGTTATGATCATCAAAAACGGGACGGCACAGGTGTTCGATGTGTTTCGTCTTTCCGCCGGGCGTTATAATCCTGAAATAATGAGTCCGCTTCTTATGATCCTGTTTTGCATCTTTGTGATGATCGAGGTATCCCTGCCTGTCGTCAGGGTGTATCAGGTCAAGGAACATATTAATGTCTTCATAGAGCTCTTCGGGGCTATAGCCGGTTATCTCCCTGCAGGCTGGGGAGTGATAGAGGAACTTCCCTTCCGGACTCTCCCAGAACTCCCAGTTATAGGTGTTGTTCGCAACAATGCGGAATTTTTCTTCTGCCTCTTTTATTTTCGTGATGTTGATGAATGTAACAACAACCTGGTCAATCTGTCCTTGTTGGTCATATTCCGGAAACGCATTTACCAGCACCCATTTAACAATGTTTTTTTCAGGATGGGCAATGCCGAATGTTTTATTCATGAGTGGCTTATTTGTAGAAAAAACCACATTGACAGGGTATTCATCTGTTTTAACTTTTTCGCCCTGCTTATTTAAAAAATACCAATCGGGGTGTTCTGCTTCACGACCATTCAGCTGGTCAGCAGTTAGTCCCAGCAGGCTTGAAGCTTCTTTGTTGCTGAAGGTTATGCTGGTATCTGCATTGTGCACTACGATGCCAGCCTGTAGGTTATAAGCCAAACGCCTGTATTTCTCTTCACTTTCCTTTAGTGCAATTTCAGCCCTTCTGCGGTCAGTAACATCGCGGTCTGAACCGCGGTAGCCGATCAGTTCACCATCGGCATCAAGGACAGGGATGCCATTGGTGATGACATAAACCCTCTGTCCGCTTTTGGATATCATTACACTTTCAAGTTCGCTGATTGGTGCTTTTGCAGCAGTGAGCCTGGCAACCTCTTTCTGGATCCTCGTTCTGATGTTTTCAGGAAACAGGTCATAACTGTTAACTTTCCCCACCAGCTCCTCCGGCTTGTATCCCAGCATTCTTTCGACAGCCGGATTGGCATAGGTGAAAATTCCGTTTTTGTCCACTTCCCATACAAACTCACCCGCGTATTCGGTGATCTCTTCAAAACGGCGCTGGTTGGCCTCAGCAATACCTTTTGCCTCCATCGTTTCCTGTTCCATTCGTTTGCGGCCGGTAATGTCACGACAGGTACAAATGACCAGTCTTTCGCCTTTCCAGTGAAAGCTTCTGGCGCTAACCTCCACATCATACACAGAACCGTCTTTTCTCCGGTGCCTTGATTCAAAAGTTGTATCTAACTCGAGTGAGATGTCAAAACCGGTTTTGATATCTTTTTCGGTTGCGATGGCATCAAAATCCCAGGTGTGCATACTTTTGATCTCATCGTTACTGTACCCCAGCATCGTGCAAAACGATTCATTTGCATCAACCACTTTATGGTCATTGTTCAGTGTAACCATGCCATCCTTATTGCTGTGGAACAGAAACTGCCTGAAATCAAGCTCCTCCTTGTATGACTCCTGCAAATGTTTCGCCTCAGTGATGTCCCTTACAATGGCCAGGATGGTGCCATCGTTGAGGGGATTTAGCCTGGCCTCAAAGGACATTATTTGATTATCCAAAGCGACCTGGTATTCAAATACCGTGAGTTTTTTTTCCTGGAGGCATTTTTGATAAAAACCAAGTTGCCTTTTGGCTTCATCGGGTGAGAACATGTCATGGAGACTTTTACCGATAACCTGATCGGGAGGAACAAGCAGCTTCGAAGGGTCGGTAGCAATTACATCCATAAAAAATCCGTCTTTGTCTATGACAAAAAACATATCCGGGATGGCCGACAAAACGGCATTTAATCGTTCCGTCCTTTCTTTCGACTCTGTCTCTGCTGTTTTTTTACCGGTAATGTCCTGAATGATCCCTGCGTACCTGATGATGTTGCCTTGCTCATTTTTTACCGGAAATGCTTTTGAGTGAACCCACATGATATTTCCATCCGGCCTCCTGATGCGGTAATCCATGGCATAATTGCCCGTCTTTAAGAACTCGGTGTATGCTTTTATGCCTTCTTCCCTGTCCTCTTCATGGACCAGCTCCATAAAGGCCTCCATGTTGCCAACTATGCGCTCTGCCGGTTTGCCAATTATGTTCTCAAAATTGGGACTCATATAGAGCATTTCCTGCTTGTCTGACGACATCAGCCAGAAGGCGCCGTCGATGTTGTTGACGATCTGCCGTAGTTTTTCTTCCTGCTCAAGGGTGGATTCATTGTCCTTCTGCTTGGTTATGTCGTAAACAAATCCAATGATCTTTTCCGGTTTGCCGGTCTCGTCACGCATCACGCCGGCAGCTTCCCTGACCCAGCGAACCGCACCGTCGGCCCTGATGATCCTGTGTTCGTATTGCAGAGGGACTCCCTCCTTGAGTTCTGTGATCGGTTTGTTGACTTCCACCACGTAGTCTCTGTCATCAGGATGCACCCGGTTTAGGAAACCTCTGAAAGTGCCTTCAAATACCCCTTCATCCAGACCAAAAATCTTTTCACACTCTGCCGACCAGTACAAGATTCCTGTTTTGATATCATATTCCCAGGTACCCGAATCGGTAAAGGCCTGTGCCATTTGAAGCCGTTTCCTGTAGTCTTTTTTATGTTTTTCGGGGGTAATGTCGGTGAATATGGTGGTAAAAAATAATCTTTCGGTTGAAAATACCTGTACCTGATACCACCTTCCTAATTGCTCCGCGTATTGTTCAAAAGCCTCCCCACCACCCCCAAGGGCAATTTTTCCGTAATACTCGACCCAATCAAGTTTTTCAGACCTGATACCGGGAATAAGTTCGGTAACTGTCTTGCCAACAATGTTTTTTGCTTTGATGCCTGTTAGCTCCCGAAAGGCATCATTTACATCAAGATAGCGATAATCAATGGGCTTGCCCTGATCATCAAGCATAATTTCGTGATGGGCATAGCCAAATGGTGCATGATTGACCACCTCCCGGTAAAAATCTTTGTTCATTGTTGTCGTGGTACGTTGCTTTTTTACAAATATACACGAATGTATAATAATTTTTTGTTTTCTTTCTGCACAATGAAAAATTTTTCGGACTTTTTGAGCTGGAAAAAGGTTATTCAGTCACCTGATACACCCATTGAACAATACTGCATGATAAGAAATCATGCGGTTCAAAACAAGAAAGAATAAATTCGGAACGTATCTCTGGTGTTGAAGAAAGAAATTTTGGAAATCAATACAGTCCTTCAATGTCCCGTTCGAAGCTATTGTCTCTCACGCCGTTATCGCGCTCACGAAAGCCACCAAAGCGGTATATGAAGCCGAGTGTGAGGACACGCGATTCCCTGAAAAACTCCCTATGTTGGAAAAACTGATCGTTGGTTGTTGACAGCGAGAACTTTCGGCTGTTGAAAATATCGGTGACATTCAGACTGATGGTCCCTTGATTGTTCAGTACATTTCTTCTTAGTCCGGCACTTAGACTGAATACCGGTTTGATCTCACCCTGGGGAATCACCCTTGGTCCCCAGTAATTGGCAGAGACCTGACTGCTGAACCAACCGGGAATATTCACGCTGCCCTGGAGGTTCAGGGTCCAGCTGTAACGCTTGTTGCTAAACTGTCGTCCCTCTACTTCGCTTGATACTTCAGAATAGAAGAAGTTGCCAGTGAGTGTCAGGTCCAGGTTGTTTCTCCAGTCGAGATACTGGATCACCTCGACACCTGTTGCGTTCTGGGTGTTCGCATTGGTCCATGTTACCAGGGACCCTTTGTCGAACAAGACAAAAAGCCTGGAGTGGTCATCGGTAGTACGACGGTGAAACACTCCGGCGCTAAGCATAAAACGTTGCCATCCACGGAGGTAGTTGATCTCATAGTTGTCGGTATGTGATGGATGCAGATAGGGGTTTCCCAGGCGCAGGTTAAAAAAGTCCTGTGCGTTCAGGAAGGGCATCATGCTTCCGATTCCCGGGCGCCTGATCCGGCGGCTGTAGCTCGCCTGGATGTCCTGGTTGCGGGGAAGTTCATAACTGAGAAACACACTGGGGAAAAGTCTGAAATAGCTATCTGTGGTGATGGTATCCCTGGCGGGAATAAAGTGTTCATCATCGAGAAACCCCGATCTCAGTCCGTAGTCCTGCCACGACTCCATATGTGTGTATTCACCGCGCAGTCCTACCAGGTAATTCAGGGAGCCCCTGTTGTCGGTTAGTGTAACGTATGCACCATGTATTTGTCTGTCGTGTGTAAAATCATTGCTCACGGGTATGCCATTAAGGATAATGTCATGGTACTCTCCGGTAGCCCGATCCAGCTGACCGAAATTCTGTCCGCGCTCATCATAACGGAAGTAGGTCCTCACACCTGTTTCCATATGCATGTCATCTGAAAAATTATGCCTGTAATCGGCCTGGGCCACGATCATTCGATTGTTTAATGGTCTTTCGTAGAACTGGTCTGCATGTTTTTCCGGAATCTCTGTAAGTCCCGCATCAAAAAACTGCTGATCAAAATATTCAATCCGGTCCTGTTCGCCAAATGCGTAGGTAAATAATGCTGACAGGCGATGCCCGTTATCATTTTGCCAATTGAAAGTCCACCCAAACTCATAATTTACCTGGCTCTGGTCTTCATCAAGGTTCCGGATATAGAGGCTGTCCAGCGCCAGGGGGAAAGACATGCTTCTTATGTTATAGGTTCGTTCCCTGTCGCGGCTGCTGCGATTAATATTTGAATACAACTGGATGGAGGTGTTGCCATTGATGTTGTATTGGACACCGGTACGAAGCATTTGTCCGCGGATCCAGTTTTCATTATAATAGTCCTGATCGAGGACAGGGGAGAAGTCGCTGATGAAATTTTCGCGGAAACTGTTGGTTTGCTCCCACATTTCACGGTACTGATAGGAATAGTTGCCAAAGAAGTTCCAGTTGTTTGTCCTGTAGTTCAGATTGATGCCGCCATTGTATTTATGTCCGGTTCCGGAACTCAGGTTGATCCTGCCGTTGAATCCCTGCATCCGTTCTTCTCTCAGTATGATGTTGATAATGCCTCCAACCCCTTCGGCTTCATACCTTGCCGACGGATTGGTGATCAGTTCAACTTCTTTGACTAAGCTGGCGGGATACTGTTCAAGCACACTTTCGGTGTCATCGCTGAACAGGCTGGTGGGACGACCGTTGATATAGATCTGGATATTTCCGCTTCCCCTCAGTGAGATGTTGCCTTCTTCGTCGACCTGCACGGAAGGCAGGGCCTCCAGCAACTGGATCGTTGTGCCACCTTCGGCGATGGTCATCTGTTCCACGTTATAGATCCTGCGGTCGGCCTCACTTCGGAAAAGAGCCGCCACCGACGATACTTCCACTTCGCCTAGTTCAGTCGCTGCTGATAACAGGTAAAATGCACCGAGGTCGTTTTCACCGGGTTCAACCCTTACCAGGTGTTTCGCTTCCTGGTATCCCACAAAACGGATGTTCAGCAAATATTCGCCGGACTGGTTTATCTCAAGATGAAAACGGCCATCCACGCCGGTTATTCCACCATTGACCATGCTTGAGTCTGCCGGGTTGAGCAGCAATACTTGTGAAAACTCCAGGGCCCTTTCCGTCTGGCCATCTTTAACCATTCCGCTGACAATGTTTTGGGCATCAGACACGCGAACGTTTGTCAGCAGAAATATCAATGCTGTGATGTAATAAAGGAAGAGGTCTTGGTTCAGAGAAAACTTGTTCGTATTATTTATCATAACAACAAAGTAACAGTTAAATAGCAGAATTGTTTTCCAATCTGCGCAAGCCTTGAACCCGAACATTATAGTTCAGACACTTGACTTTATGGACAGACTCTAATTATTTTTTTGAAACAAGTCGTTGGCAGTTTAATGCAGTGCGGAAGGTGTGCATCGGCATATTCTGCATGGAAGGTTTACCTGGTAAATAGTTCTGCTCTTGCATAGAGGGAATCAGAAATGATGATGTTGTACCTGTCTGCCAGTGTTGGATTGATGATCAGTCTTACGGCTTGAACATTGGAAAAAGGGATCAGTGCCGGATTTTCTCCGTTGAGCACCCTGAGTGCTTTTTCTGCGGCTTCAATTCCGGCCTGATAATAATCGCAGGCTACAGCAATTACGCCTCCATCTTTCATCTGGTCACTGTCAAATACATATACGGGGATGTTGTTGTTTGCAGCCCTGCGTGCGATCAGTGCGAAGCCCGGACGTGTAAGGTTGTCGACAACCTGGGCAACAACCTGTATGTCCTGCCTGAGCAACTCCAATGCCGATTGTGGCACGTCGGCACTCATGGTAACAGGCAGGGCAACCAGCTCAAGGCCATATTCAGCCAGTGCTTCTGCAAACCAGTCTTTATAGAGCACACTGTTAATTTCACCGGGTGTAAACAATGTACCAACACGCCTGGCATGCGGCAAGGTTTCTTTGATGATGCCTGCCATTTGTGCGAAATCAGACCGTGTGCTAACACCTGTTACATGTGGCAGATGATCGGTTTCGCTTTTGCCTGCACCTGCCCGCACACCATCACCAACCCCGGTAAAAACTACAGGCGTTTCGCTTCCAGCCTGCCGTAAGGCTGCCTGCAGTGTAGGGGTTGATATCACCATCAGCAGGTCAACCTGATCTGTCCTGATCGTATTCATGATACCCGACAGGGTTGACATATCACCTTGTGCATTGTATATTCTCAGCACATAATCGCGTCCGTCAACAAGCCCCCCCTGTTTCAAACCATCCAGCAAGCCCTCCTCACATCGTTCTGAAAATTCATTTTCCTGGTAATGAACCAGACGCAGGCGCAATGGGCGGCGGACCTTTGCTGTTTCATCCGGCGATCTGATCTCAAAAACAGAAGTTGGTCTAACGGGCAGCACATCTGGCAATATGCCGCTTAAAACCTTTGCAGCCAATGCACCACTCTCCCTGCCCCATTCAAAATAGTTGTCACCAATGGCACCTGCAGCACCAAGTTCCACTAAATGTGTCTCAGTCGTAAAAACCGGTATGTCCGCACTTTGGGCAACCCTTATGATGCCAGGAAATCCGGTGGTCGTTGTATTGTCGGCCGAAATTACAAGTGCCTGCGCACCACGCTGTATCAGCGATTGGGTAGCCATCGGAAGCTCCCTTGACCCGGATACGGTTGCTTCGACCACCCGAACATCCTGCTGCTTGCCTGCCACCCTCAGTTTCTCAACCGAGATCAGCGAATTCATCTCCGCCGCATCTTACACAA
>PWKN01000013.1 GCA_003559735.1 Bacteroidales bacterium
CACTGATCATTTGGAAGTCCCGCTGCTTGTATGTACAGTCCTCCAGTAAGATGCGATCACTTCCGGGCAGTCCCGCTGCTTATCACTACGATCCTCCGGTACGATGCGATCATCTCCGGGCAGTCCCGCTACTTGTCCGTACGATCCTCAGGTACGATGCGATCATCTCCGGGCAGTCCCGCTGCTTGTATGTACAGTCCTCAGGTACGATGCGATCATCTCCGGGCAGTCCCGCTGCTTGTATGTACAGTCCTCAGGTACGATGCGATCATTTCCGGGCAGTCCCGCTGCTTGTATGTACAGTCCTCAGGTACGATGCGATCATCTCCGGGCAGTCCCGCTGCTTGTATGTACGATCCTCCAGTATGATGCGATCATCCCCACCAGGTAAACAGCGCTGGCAAAGATCATTGCCACAGCTGCACCGGTGGCACCGTAAACAGGGATGAGGAGGAGGTTGAGTGCCAGGAGGACAATACCCGTGGCCATAAAGGTGTTCCTGACGGCTTTACCCTGACCGTGGGCCTCGAGAAACCGGTTGAAAAAACTTGCCAGTCCGTATAGAAACATCCCAACACCTGCCAGGTATACCAGTACGATCACAGGTAAAAAGTCGTCGCTGTAGAAAAACCGTATAAACGGACCGGCAAGCAGCAGTAATGCACCGAATGCCGTTACCGACAAGATCAGTGTGATGGCCGTGAGGCGGACAGACACGTGCGCTTGTTGAGAAAAGTCCTTGAACCAAGTGGCGGCGATCACCCCGGGAATCAGTGCCAGGGGTCGGGCAATGGCAACGGAAAGGGTAAAAAAGCCCACACCGGTATTGTCGTCGCCGAAATAGCTGATGAGGATGCCGGTTAACGCAGCGGAACCAACCGAGAACAATGTGCCTGCATACAGGTGGATGCCGTAACCGCGCTGATAATGCAGAATGCGACGCAACCGGGTACGCAGGTTTTTGAACGACACGCGGATGCGGATGAATACCAGCAGGTACACCACCAGGAAAGCTCCGATATAGGCGGCCATTACAATGGCCAGGCGGTCGCCCCGGAACTCCTGCAGAAGGAAGAAGATAACCAGTGCAACCGCAAAGGTGACTACCTTTGGGAAAAACCGGGTGGCGGCCAGCTCGTGGATGCGGTTGTCGGCGTGCAGCATGTTGTCAAAATAGGGTGTCAGCAAAAAGACCCATCCGAAGGGAATAATATACAAGAAAAAACGGTCGAGTCCTTTTTCTGCCAGGTTGCTGTCGGTAAGTCCGTATCCCAACATCACAAAAGCCATCAACACAAAGAGCAAAAACAAGATGACCAGGGTGGCCCCATAGTACTCCCGTGCTTTTTGTCTGTCGTGATTGAGCACCAGCGCCCTGTTGCCGGCATAAAAGAATCCGAGGGGAAAGGTGATGCGGGCAAAATCGAACAGGCTGTCCAGAAAGGCAAAGTCACCATACCCCTGGGGTCCCAGAAACCGGGTGAAGACGATGCTGGTGAAGATCGATAACGGGATGCCTGCAAAGCTCGCCACATAAAGGGCGAGCGCCTGACGTACACGAAGATTGTCCCACAAACTGGTTATTTGCTGCCAGTGGCCCGTCATCTTACTTTTTGTGTTCCATTATGATCTGTGCGATCCGCTTGGCTGCCTTGCCATCCCATAACTCAGGAATTCGTCCGGGCTTGGTGACCCCACCCAGTATGTCCATTGCCGCTTTTTCCACCTTTTCCATACTTATGCCCACCAGGTGATTGGTGCCTACGTCAATGGTAACCGGCCGCTCGGTGTTCTTCCGCACGGTGATGCATTGCACACCCATATAGGTAGTCTCTTCCTGGATGCCCCCGCTGTCGGTGATTACCAGCTCGGCATAGCGCATCAGCGACAAAAACGGGATATACCCCATTGGCTCGGTGAGCTTCAATGTTTTGGGAATGGTGTCGGACAACCCGAACGACTCGATGTTCTTCAGGGTACGGGGGTGTACGGGAAATACCAGTGTGCGCTCCTTTGCCAGTCGTACCAGCATGGCCATCAGTGCAGACAGGTTCTCGCGGTCGTCGACATTCGACGGACGATGAAAGGTGGCGACAATATATTTTCCTTGTGTCAATCCCATTTCTTTGGTGATCGGACAGGATTCCACGGCGTCGTAGTTCGACTCCAGGGTGTCGATCATGGTGTTGCCCACGAAAAAGATCTTGTCATCTTCAACCCCCTCATCACGCAGGTTATGCATTCCGCTGTGCTCAGTAACGAACAGGAAATCAGACACCACATCTGTTACGATGCGGTTGATCTCTTCCGGCATCGTCTTGTCAAAACTACGCAGTCCGGCTTCGACGTGCGCAATGGGGATGCCCATCTTGGACGCCACCAGCGACGCTGCCAGCGTAGAGTTCACATCGCCGGGCACAATTACCAGGTCGGGCTGCTCATCGGCAAGCACCTGCTCGAGCTTCAGCATGATCCGGGCAGTCTGCTCGGCGTGACTGCCACCGCCGACACCGAGGTGGTGGTCGGGTTTGGGCATCTGCAACTCATCGAAAAATATTTCCGACATCCGTTTGTCAAAATGCTGACCGGTATGGCACAGGATGTGCTTTGCCTCCTTGCGGTACTTTTTGAAGGCCTTTGCAACGGGCGCGATCTTAATGAAATTGGGACGTGCCCCTACAACTGAAAGGATCTTTTTCATATGCTTGTAATTTGTCTTTTGACTGTTTATCTCCGGTCAATGATCGCTTCGCTGACTCTACGGGTCAAACCAC
>PWKN01000260.1 GCA_003559735.1 Bacteroidales bacterium
CCTGCCTGTTTTCCTGGAGCCAGGAAGATCGCTTGGGCTCGAAGGAGATGCGCACCAATTATCCAGGGTAAGGTTTTCAGGTGCTGGCAGTGCTGAAAATAATTTCCTGGCTGATTACCGTGATCAGATTGAGTCAGCCATTACCCGCTCTTTGATCAATGAGCACATAAGGGATCTCGATCCTGATTCATACCTTTTGTTTGCTGACAGCATAGCCCGGTTGAAATCGGATTTTTTCGAAGCGCATGAGCAACAGGGTGCACTGAGCCCTGCTTTTGCTGCATTTTTTGAAACCCGGATAATATATGAAAAGGCGCAGCAATTACTGGATTATCCCGCCCACCATCAAATACTGAACCAATTGGAAGCTGCGCCGGCAGTACCGGAAAATTATTATGACTTTTTGGACCAGGCCACGGAGTTTGACGGAGACAGGCTGAATAACCTGACTTATGTAAACTTTCTGCTGGCATACCTTAATCACCGGAGACAAATAGACGAGGTAGATTTTCCCGATGGGACATCAAACCATGTGGCCAACTATCAACTTGCCGGACAATACCTTACCGGACGTTCCAGGTATTATGTGCAGGCACTGTCGGTAAGCCGGGAAATGAATTCAGGCGATCTGGATGCAGCCCTTGAACTGTTGGACGTGTATTTGTCTGTCAGTCCGGTTGAGGATTACAAGAAAAGACTTCAGCGGGAACTGGCAGGGTTACAAAAGCTATGGGCCGGAAATCCCGCACCTGTTTTCACGATGACGGATATACACGGAAATGAGGGTTCATTGAGTGATTACCTGGGTAAGGTGGTTTACCTGAAGTTCTGGGCTTCGTGGTGTGGCCCCTGTATGCGTGAGGTACCTCCTGCAGCAGAGATGAAAAAGCGATTGGCAGGAGAGGAAGACCTTGTGTTCTTGTACATTTCCATAGATGTCGATCCAGTAGCCTGGCAAAACCAGGTTGAGCGGCATGGGATTACCGGTGTGCATACCCGGACTTCCGGGAGGGAGAGAGGAGTGCCGTCTATGTATCACGTGCGGTGGATTCCGACATTTTACATTATTGGGCGGGATGGCCTTATTTTTGATCACCGTCCGCCCAAACCAAGTGATGGCGTGCTGCTTGATGAGGCCCTGACGGCCGCCCTTCAGGAAGCAGTATGATTTCCTTACCTTTCAGCTTTGCTGAAGTTCTGGGCTTCGTGGTGTGGTCATTGTATGCGTGAGGTATCTCTTGCAGCAGAGATGAAAAAGCGATTGGCAGGGCGAGGACGCCCTCAATACAAAAACCCAAACAACCACAGGGGGATCTTATTTCCGTGCGCGTATTCAATATTGTCGGCAGCAATGTAGGAATCTGACATTCCGGCTATCTGTTTCCGGCTTTTATGCTTTCCGCCAACTTCGAAGGTGTATTTCCCATCAACAAAAAAATCGCCTGTTTTTGAATATTTTATCCGGTGTTTTCCAGCTAATTGGTTGAAAAAGAATGTTTCTCTCAGTGTTCCGGTGTTCACCTGCGAGTCGCTGAGCGCATACATAAGATTTGCGTTATTCAAATATACCTTATCCGGTTTGTTCATCTGGCTTATTCCGCTTGTCTTCGAATGAAGCAGCATCAGTAAGTCAGCCCTGTTGAGCAGGTAAAGATATTTCAGGAGCGTTTCCCTGCTCACGTCTAATTGCCGGCTTAATTTCAGGATATTGGGTTTAAATGGGGCTATTTCAGAAATTACCGACAGCAATTTGCGTAAATGGTGAACAGCATTAAAATCAATGTTTTCAACCGCAGGAAGGTCCGTTTCGAGAACCTGGTTTACAGTTTGTTTTAAGCGACCGTAAAAGCCATCTTCATCTTCGGTAAAAAATGGATAGTAACCTATTTGCAGGTATTCCTCAAAAAGCTTGATCGGTTTGACATCAACCAAAACAGCGTTAATGCATTTGTCGGGTCCTGACAAAATATCTTCAAGGTCAAGCACCGGGAGGTCATGCTTGTATTTTAACCGGATGAACTCACGGAATGAAAGGCCCTGCATTTTGTACAATATCGCTCTGCGGCTCAGATCGGCAGTCCCCCTGTAAATATCCAGTGCCGATGAACCCGTTATTACGATTTTAAGATCGGCGAAGTAATCGTAAATACTTTTGACCTCCTGTGACCAGTTGCGATATTTGTGTATCTCGTCAAGAAACAGGTATTTACCACCACGCTTTACAAATTCTTCAGCAAATTCAACAATGGAGGTATTTGAAAAGAACAGATCATCGAGGCTTGCAAACATTACTTCATCTGGGTTATCATTGAGATACTCCCTGATATACTGCAGCAACATGGTGGTTTTGCCCACACCGCGTGCGCCTGTTATTGCTACCAACCTGTTGTTCCAGTTGATTTTTTTAAACAAATACCTTTTGAACTCAAGGCTTACGGAGTTTATCCTTGTGGCTGAATACTGGAAAAGATTATTCATTTGTCATCTGGTTTTTGCAAAAATACAATTTATTTGCAAAACCTGATTTACAAAAATAAAGCATAAGTGTCATCTGGTTTGTGCAAAAATGCAGCCGGTTATGCATTTGGTAAGGCTTAAACCAGATCACAAGCCTCGGGCGGCATCCAATGGGCATCTTTTCCATCCCATTTTACATTACAGCCAACCGGATTTGTTGCAGGCACACTTACATTTTTTCCGGAAGTTAACTCATTCAACGTCCTGTCCAGGTCATTCACAGTGATCCGGGAAGCATCGCGCGGACTGTCAACGCCTCTTCCGGTATAAACCAGTGTTCTTTCCCTGTCAAACACATAAAAATGTGGTGTGCGCAATGCTCCGTAGGTCCTGGCTACTTCTTGTGATTCATCGTGAAGGTAAACCCACGGAAAGTTATGTTTCTTCATGCGCTCTACCATATGCTCAAAGCTGTCTTCGGCATAGGTGTTTTTGCTGTTGGAGTTAATGCCAACAAACTGAACCCCTTTCCCTTTATACTTTTCAGCCGTTTCGGCGGTGATATGATCGGATCCGATCACGTATGGGCAATGATTGCAGGTAAAGAAAATTACCAGAAATTCTGCCTGATCAAAATCACGCAAGCTATATTTTTTCCCGTCAGTAGCTGGGAGGTTAAAATCCGGAGCCTTGCGGCCAATTTCAAGTGTAAAAGCCATGTTGCATTGTTTTTAGTTCGTAATAGATTCTGGTTTCATCACCATTATAGTAACAACTATGTTGCAAAAATGATCAATCCAGCCTGATATCATTATTGAAAAAATGGTTTAAATTTGGCAGCAAAAAAAATGAACAGACGCCTCATTTCCCTTGATGCTTTGCGTGGATTCACCATTGCCGCCATGATCCTGGTAAATAACCCTGGCAGCCCTTATCTTTTTTATCGATGAACTGGGTTATAAAAAAATAGCAACGCCATTTGTAATATTTGGCGCAAACGCCATATCCGTTTATGTACTTGCTGATGTGCTGGGATATTTCTTCTAGGGCGTCTCCATTGGTGGATCAAGCATCAGGGTTCATTTTATGACGCTTTTTACCAATTTGGGAATATCGGCTGAACTGGCAAGCATGCTCTATGGACTGCTGTACACATCGCTGCTATTTGTACCGTGCCTGTTACTGACCGCAGGAAAATATTTATCAGGCTTTGATATAAGGATGCAGGCTTGAGCTCCTTGCAACAAAAACCACCCTCGTGTTTTGCATTACACATCGGGGGCTGATTAAAGTGAAGTGCTGCAGGTCTCTGTTTTTACTCTGGTTGTGGTTTGCTTGACTGTGATTTGCTCCGTTCAATTGATTGCAGGGCAAGGTAGTTGTCGCCAAACCTGTTCAGGTTTTCGGTTTCATCATCAAAATGATCGAAATGGGTCTCTTCATCTGCTACCAGCTCTTCAAATATTTTTTTGGTTACGTTGTCTGCATTTTGCGAAGATTCATTTGCCCACTTGTTGTATAACTCTGATGCTTCCTCTTCCATGGTGGCAGCCATTTTCAGCATTTCTCTCACATCCTGTACTTTTTTTACACTGCCAGAGAGTTTCATTTCAACATCACCCCCAAGGAACAATATCCTTTCGGCCAGCTTCTCTACATGAACCATTTCTTCAATGGCGACTCGCTTAAACAATCCGGCCAGCAGATCATATCCCTGGTCATCACAGTGAAAGTGAAAATACATGTACTGATGAACTGCGGTAAGTTCATCAGCAACGCCTTGATTTAACAATTCAATGCTTTTTTCCTTTTTCATAAGACAAAAAGTTTTAAAATTTAAGATTCAGTTTCCCGGTAACTTTTGTAACGAATATAGATGTTTTATTTCAATTGGCCAAGCATTGAAGTTAGATTATTCCCCAAAGAGTTGCAATCCACGTTAAAAGCAACGACAAGGTGAAGGCGATCAGCGGAGAGATGATCCAGATGATGAATATTCTTTTCAACGGGGTGTTGGTCCATATCTGACCACTTCCGTTTTTGACCATTGCCAGGGCTATGATGGCTGCAGTGTTCATTTGAACTAGCGATGTGGGTACACCCCGCCACACTGACGATACCAGCAATATGGATGCGGTAATAATGGCAATGTAACTGGCACCCAGCGGTCCGAACTGTGCAATCCCCTTTCCGGTTGTTTGAAGCACCCTGTTGCCCAGCAAGGAACTGCCGATGCCAAACATGGGTGCGAGCATAAAAACCACGATCAACATCAGAAGCTGGAAACTGGCACTTCCTGTTTCCACACCGAGCATGTTCCTGGCCATAACCATTACCGGGGCGGCAGCATTGGCTATGTTGTTCGATCCAATGGCAAAAGCTACATAACACGAGGTGCCCACGACAAACCAACTTAGTGCCCTTTGCTTCCTCAGAAAATCAAGAAATGGTCTGATTTTCTGATGCAGGGGCAGGTAAACAAATCGTCCGAACCCATAGGCAACAGCAAAGGCGAGTACCGGGGTGATGAACCAGGTGGGGATGATCTCAAAAAACAATCGCTGGGTCTGCAATACATCAAGGTAAATGGCCGGACCGGCAAGGGCGAAGATGGTGGCCTGGCTGGTCGATTGCGGTACTTTGAGCAGATTTGAAAAAAACAACGCCAGTCCCACCGATCCCAATACGATCACACTCATGGTAATTCCGACGTGTTCGGACGGTAATACATCATCACCAACAGTAAGAATCACTTTTTGTCCGGCAATCACCGCACCGGCAAAAACGAACAGGCCAAACAAACCTGGGATCAGGTCCCTGCGTATCAGGTTGGCACCGTAAGCTGCAGAAAAGGAGGGTGCTGTACCGCTGCCCCCCATGTTGATAGCCAGAAACATGGCTACAAGCAATGGAATAATGTAAATTGATATCATCAGGTGTTGTTAACTGTATTGGTCACGCCATTCAACCTTTCTTGCCTTTTACAGCGGTTCAGCAAATATCTTATTGGAAAACCACTATATTTGTAGATATTTATCGAAAATATATGCATTGTCTTATAAATCATTCAGCTATCCCTGGTTGGGGCTGGTTTTTGGGGCGCCAATATAATCATTTATTATGAAGTCAGACAAGCGGGTTGCAGGCAGTGCTATTTTCTTGTAAACCAGTTTTCTATTTTCAAGTTTCTGACGTGTTTGAAATCTTTAATATTGTCAGTTACTAGAACGAGTTCGTTTGTTAGTGCTGTTACTCCGATTATTAAATCAAATTCATCGTGTATTGGAGTTCCGTTTTTTCTTAAACTCACTTTAGTTTCAGCATATTTTTTGACTGAACCAATGATCGGAATTGCAGTCAGTCCTTGTACAAATTTATCAACAGCTTCGTGAGACTTTTTTGGATTGTCGCTGTTTTCAGCACCATATCTTAACTCGAAAATGGTAAGTTCGGAGATAAAACAATTTTCAATTCCTTTTTCTCTGATTATTTCGTTAAGATTTAGTTTTCCACGAAGAAAAAATACACAAATATTTGTGTCAAGTAAATATTGCATACTGTTAGAATTTTAAATCTTTGACTCTGAATTTTCTACTTTCTCTGATTTCTTTAGTGATTTCTTCAGCAGATTTTTCAGATACAAATGCACCAAAAGATTTAAAAAATTCTTTTTCCTTAGACTTTGAGTCTTTTCTTATTGATTTGGCAAGTTTTATAAGTAATTCAAGCTTACTAATTGAGCTCAAATTTTCAAAAATTCCTGAATAAGTATCAACAATATGTCTTTCTGCGTGTGTCATTTGAATATTTTACTACAAATTTACAAAAATTATTTTTCTGTTCGTAATTTTTCGATTTCTGCGGATGTCTTGCCTATAACATGCTGATAAAACAGCCGGAAGGAGTAAATCCTGCTTCATATTATCAAAAAGCCAAAGATTGATGAAAAGGGAAATGTTGCTTACGTGGTGTACACCGGAGAGGATATTACGGAACGCAAGAGGGCAGAAAATGAACTGATCACTGCCCCTGAACAGGCTCAGGCTGCAAGCAAGGCCAGGTCGGAATTCCTGGCCAACATAAGCCATGGGATCAGAACCCCGCTCAATGGTGTGATCGGATTCACCGACCTGCTCAAAAAGACCGAACTGGATGACCGGCAAAAACGAACAGGCCAAACAAACCTGGGATCAGGTCCCTGCGTATCAGGTTGGCACCGTATGCTGCAGAAAAGGAGGGTGCTGTACCGCTGCCCCCCATGTTGATAGCCAGAAACATGGCTACAAGCAGTGGAATAATGTAAATTGATATCATCAGGTCTTGTTAACTGTATTGGTCACGCCATTCAACCTTTCTTGCCTTTTACAGCGGTTCAGCGAATATCTTATTGGAAAACCACTATATTTGCAGATATTTACCGAATATATGTGCATTGTCTTATAAATCATTCAGCTATCCCTGGTTGGGGCTGGTTTTTGGGGCGCCAATATAATCATTTATTATGAAGTCAGATAAACA
Organism: Bacteroidales bacterium; assembly: GCA_003559735.1. Lineage (GTDB taxonomy): Bacteria > Bacteroidota > Bacteroidia > Bacteroidales > UBA7960 > PUPG01. The sequence continues at coordinate 6,976 of PWKN01000260.1, forward strand.
TGCTGATAAAACAGCCGGGGAAAATGCTTCTGTTAACCGGGAAAAGATCATTTCCGAAGCTTCACGTGCTTTTCTTGAATTTACTTCGGAAGATGTCAGCTATCACTATATTGCCCGTCAAATGCTGTCCATTTCAGGTGCCGCTGCACTGGCAATAAATAAGTTCGACCGTGATGGAAAAGGGTTTACTACAGTTGCGCTGGTTGGACACTCAAAGATCATAAAACATGCAAACAGGATACTGGGTTTTGAAGCGGCAGGGAAAAAATGGCCGTATGATGCCCGAAGGGAAGCATTGATCAAAGACAAAAAAACCACCCGCTTTGCTTATCTTCATGAGCTTACCGGAAAGGTATTGCCGGTTAATGTAATCCGGTTGATTGAAAAAACATTCGGACTGGGTGAGTGTGTGATCGTTAAGACCACCAAAGGGGATACCATGATTGGTGATTTTACCTTGTTTTATAAAAAAGGGACTGGATTGGCCAACCAGGAGGAGGTTGAGGGGTATGCCGATATGGTGGGTATGTTATTCGGCAAGCTGGATGCAGAGGCTGAACTGAAGAACCGGAAAGACGAACTGACCGTCCTGGCTGACAATATTTCAACGCAAATATGGTACCTGAAAGATGAACGCACCTATGGTGCCGTTAATCAAGCCCATGCCGACTTCCTGGGTGTTGAAAAATCCGCGCTCGAACATAAGGATATTGCAGATGTATTTCTGCCTGATGAGGTGCAGCTGAATATTGAGGGAAACCGGAAGGTTTTTCAAAGCAAGCAGACTGTCATTACCGATGAGTGGGTTAAAGACAGCCGGAAGGAGAAACGCCTGCTTCATATTATCAAAAAGCCAAAGATTGATGCAAAGGGCAATGTTGCTTACGTGGTGTGCACCGGGGAGGATATTACTGAACGCAAGAGGGCAGAAAATGAACTGATCACTGCCCGTGAACAGGCTCAGGCTGCAAGCAAGGCTAAGTCGGAGTTCCTGGCCAACATGAGCCATGAGATCAGAACCCCGCTCAATGGCGTGATCGGATTCACCGATCTGCTTAAAAAGACCGAACTGGATGACCGGCAAAAACAGTACCTGGAAAATGCCAGCGTTTCAGCCCTTATGCTGATGGAGGTGATCGATGACATACTGGATTTTTCCAGGATTGAATCGGGAAAACTGGAACTTTTTCCTGAGGAAACCGATATTGTTAAACTTACGGAGCAGTCGGCAGACATCGTTAAACAAGCGGCATCGGAAAAAGGACTGGAGTTGCTGCTGAACATACAACCCGGAGTGCCTCGTGTGGCCGTCGTTGATCCGGTTCGCCTGAAGCAGGTGCTGGTCAATATTTTGAGCAATGCCGTAAAGTTTACGCCTAAGGGTGAGGTGGAACTAAGGGTCAGTTCTTCAATCATAGATAAAGACCGGTGCACACTGCACTTTTCTGTCCGCGACACGGGGATAGGCATCAAAAAAGAACAGCAGAAATACCTGTTCGATCCATTTTACCAGGCTGACGTTTCGACCACACGAAAGTATGGGGGAACCGGCCTGGGGTTGCCCATATCTGGTTTGCTGGCCGATAAGATGGGTGGGACCATATCTTTGTCCAGTACCCCGGGAAAGGGCTCTGCGTTTGTTTTCAGTGTTGAAACGGATTATGGAACGGGCGGGGAGCCAGACATCAGCAGCATCGGCGGAATCAGGAATGTGCTGGTGGTTGATGATAACAAAAATAACCGGCTGATACTAAAAACCATCCTGGAGGGCTGGGGCATCCACTGTAAGGGCTCCGGCAGCGGGACATCTGCCCTGCAGCGTATTGAGAAGGCAAGGAAACCCTTTGATGTGGTTATAGTTGACTATGATATGCCGGTGGTCGACGGACTTGAGGTGATCCGGGTGATCAGGGAAAAAATGGGACTTCCTGCAAAACAACAACCTGTGATCCTCCTGCACGGTTCTGCCGATGACAGCAAGATCCATCACGAATGCAAACGCCTGGATGTTGTGCACAAAATTGTAAAACCGGTAAAGCAGGGCGAACTGTTTTCTGCGCTGCAACACATTCAGCAACGATTTCAAATGACAGAAGAACCGGTGCCAGTTACCCGGCAGTCAGAAGAGTCCCTTTTATCAGAAAAAAATGCATTAAGGGTGCTTCTTGTTGAAGATGTTGCACTGAATATGGAGCTGATGAAGGCTGTGCTGACGAAAATGGCGCCACAAGCCATAGTGCTTGAGGCCGGTAATGGAAAAGAAGCTGTTGACGCGGTACAGGAAGGGGGTGAGTTCGATATGATCTTTATGGACATCCAGATGCCTGTGATGGATGGGGTCGAAGCAACCCGTGTCATCCGTGCAATTGAGAAGAAGCTGCGCAGATATACCCCCATCATTGCACTTACCGCCGGGGTCGTGAAGGGAGAAAAAGAAAAATGCCTGGAGGCGGGGATGGATGATTTCTTATCCAAGCCCCTGAATCAGAAAATGCTGGCGGGGATCCTTGAGAAATATGCAGATCTGAAGGCCCGGAAACCCGGACAAAAACAGATTGCCCCGGGAAACATCTCCACACATTTCAATTTGGAGGACCTTTTGGAGCGAACCGGATTAGAGGAAGAAGACATAATGGATCTGGCCAGGAAAACGCTGACATTACTTAACGACCATATCAGGCAAATTGATACTGCTGTTGATCAGCACAAAGAGGAAGAATTAAGGTTACAGGCGCACGCCCTGAAGGGTGCATCGCTAAATATGGGATTTGTGCACCTGGCTGATCTTGCAGAAAGGTTGGAACATTTACAAGCGGATCAATGGGACAAGGTGGCGGCATACAGTATGGCAACAAAAGCAGAGTGGCAGCTGCTGAATAACCTGTTGAAAGGAGAAGCGATATAAAAAAAGTATACCGCGCCGGGTGCCGGGATCTCTTATGTTGTTTCTTCCGCTGCTGCGACCGGGTGTTCCGTATACACGTCACGCGGTTCCTTTACCAGCGACCATGCAAGGGCGGAAATGCCCACGGTGATGGCGCAGACAATAAATATAACCCCCTTGTCGTCAGCCTCATCAACCAGTTCACCAACTCCAAAGGAGGAAACAAACTGTGGCAATACGACCGACAGGTTGAACAGCCCCATGTACAGACCCATCCGTGACTGTGGGATCTTTTGCGACATGATGGCAAACGGCAGACTGATGGTTGCTGCCCATCCGATACCTACCACTGCCATCAGCAAATAAATGGCCATGGGTGAATAACCGAAATAGAGTATGCTGAAATAGCCTGCCGACATACTGGCAATACATACTGCGTGGGTTTTTACCCTGCCAAACCGTGCAGCAAGCGGCTCAAGAAAAAGTACGGGGATGATGGCAGCCACCAGATTGAGCGAAAAAAAGCTCCAGTTGACGATCCGTCCGATCATATCGTTGATTTCCTGGTTAACGGCTTCTGCAGCGCCATTCTCAGCCAGGATGGCCGGGTCGATCTCCGCATTGGCCAGCTCAGGCACACGGTACCTGACAAAAGCGAATAGATAAATAAACATTGTCTGAACCCCGATCCAGGTAAATGAGTGGGCTGCCAGCACCTTTCTGAATCCCGTCAGTCCGTCTTTCTCTTTTGACTTCCCTTCCTCCTTGCGACTCAGGGTGATGACCATCACCACGATGGTGACCATCAGGCAGAATATCTCAAACCCATAGCCGGGAATGACGGGCATCCCGCCCAGGCGCACCAGAAAACCATAAATGGCGTAAAGGAGGAATCCCCAAAGGGGCAGGATGGTCTTCATGATCTCAATGAATGATGCCTCACTGCGTCCCCCGGATTTTTCGGACTTTTCGGGCTCGTCGTCGATGTCGGCCTGACCGTAGCGTCCGAGACGACGTGGTTCCTTGATGAAGAAGGGGGGAAGCACGGAGAAAAGAAACACCAGGATCACTCCAAAATAGATCAGCACGTAATTGTCCCACACCGCACCGACAAGATAGGCAAGTACGCCGAACGACCCGGATACGGTTTGCATCCAGGTATACCCTTTGGTGCGGGGACGCCCTTCGGGGGTTACATCGGCAATGATCGACCGGGTGGGATTAAAGCTGATGTTGATGGCCAGGTCTATGGTCAGTGATACAACGATGGCTATGCCGAGCACACCGTCGATACCCATACCTGACTGGATGACCCCAATATTTGGAAGTGCAAGCAATCCGAGGGCGGCCAGAACCCCGCCAATCCAGATGAACGCCCTGCGGCGCCCGTTCCATATCCATACGTTGTCGCTGATAATGCCAATGAGCACCTGGCCAATGATACCGGCAAGCGGACCCGTAGCCCAGACCAGTCCGATATCCCTGATCTCCAATCCGTATTTTGTGCTCAGCATCCAGCTAAGGGCTGCGATCTGCACAGCAAGTCCGAAGCCCATCGCCGTGGCAGGCAAGCTTAACAGTGCATAAAATGTGTTGCTTAACTTTTTCTGAAAAGGGAGCATAGGCATATTGTTTACAGGGGGATAAAAATACAAATTTAGATGTTTATGCAATTGAATTCTAAAGAAAATCACAACAAAGATTTTATGTTATGATATTCGCACAGAAACCATTAATTTTGCATGATAATTCGGCAGAGATGATGTGGCCTCATATTTTACTTTTTGGAATTAGCGGTGGAGAAATTTTAATCCTTCTCCTGCTGGTACTTATATTGTTTGGTCCGAAAAAGATCCCGGAAATTGCACGTATGGTGGGAAAAGGGATGAACGAGGTAAAAAAGGTGCAGCGGGAGATCAATACGGAGATCAGCAGGTATTCTTCTGAAATCGACAACGAGGTCAGAAAGATGGAACCTGATGAAAGAAAGAAACTGAGTGAGCCGGTGAAGGCACAGATGGCTGACAAGAAACAGGATCCATATTATTCGGGGGTTTACCCTGCAGGGGAACAGCCCGATAAGGTGGATGGAAAATTTGCCGGTACATCATCCGCTTCTGCGGACAAGGAAAAGGTGAAGTCAGCGGGTTCGGCTGCACCGTCTGACAAGGTAAACACCCCAAAGGCATCCCGCCCGACTGAAAAGGCAAAAGCTACCAGTCCGCCAAGGCAGGCAGCAAAAGCCAGGAAAAAGTCCGACAACGCACCTGCACAAGTGGAAAAAGCCAGGAAAAAGTCCGACAACGCACCTGCACAGGTGGAAAAGGCCAGGAAAACAGCTGGCAAAGCGTCAGTAAAGGGAGAAAACAAGGCAAAGTCAGCCAGCACTTCCGGGAAGGCAGCAAAGGGCAAGCCGAAGGATAAGGTAGTCCCCGGTCACGCTGATAAGGGCAGCAAGAAGGGTTCCGGAAAAAAGGACAACAGTGGCAAGGCATAAATCGTGCAGTGCCATTGCAATGTTTCTTTGCCATCTGCGTTATTGATTGCAGAAATTAAAATGGCCGACGAACACAAGGGGAAGCATTAAAAACGAATAAACAGGGATCCAGACATATGCACGGCAACAAGCTGTTCTTTATTTCGCTCATTCTGTTATTGTTTGTATTTCCGGACGACCTCTTTGCTCAAAACAGGCGACTGGAAAGAGCTGAAAGGGCTTTTGAGCTTCGTCAGTATGATGAGGCCGTCGACCTTTACCGGAGGGCCTATAACCGGGTGCGGCGCCGCGACAGGAGGGAGGCAACGCGGTTGATCTTTCAGATCGCCCTTTGCCACAAGTACACCAACAATCACCGGATGGCCGAAGCATGGTTTAACCGTGCCGTTCGCAGCAATTACCCCGATCCGGTTGCCATACTGTACCTCGCCGATGCAATGATGAATAATGGCAAGTATGACGATGCCCTTGAGCAGTACAAGAAATATGCTGAAAAGGTTCCTGACGACTGGCGTGGTCCAAGGGGCATTGCTTCAGTCGAACTGGCCAGGAAACTGAAGGAAGAGCCAAATGAATATGACGTGGAGGCCATCAGGTTGTTTAATTCGCGGTATGATGACTTCACGCCTGCCTTTGCTGATCACCGGGCAACAAGCCTGATATTCGCCTCATCAAGAGATGATGCCCTGGGTCGTGAAAATGATCCGTGGACGGGAAACAAGCATAGTTCTTTCTTCATAACTTTCCAGGACAGGGCGGGCGACTGGGGGAGACCCAGGCTGCTGGATGAGGGTCCCATAAATACCGAATACAACGAAGGAGCCCCATCCGTTAACGCTTCGGCCACGGAAATGTTCTTTACCCGCTGTGTGCGGGCCGAAGATGTGGACATGGGGTGCAGGATTTACAAGGCAACAAGGGATGGGGCCAACTGGACGAATCCGCAGGTGGTTCCACTGACAACCGACAGCCTGGTAACCGTCGGCCACCCAGCCATCAGTCCGGATGAACTGACCCTCTATTTTGCATCAGACATGGCGGGAAGTATCGGTGAGATGGATATATGGGTAGTACGCCGTAACAGTCCGGGAGGTGAGTTCGGACAACCCGAAAACCTGGGAGAACCGATCAACACCAAGGGAACCGAAATGTTCCCGTATGTCCACGAGGATGGGAGTCTCTATTTTGCTTCCGACGGACATCCGGGTATGGGGGGACTGGATATTTTCAGAACGAGCTTAACACCAGATGGGTGGACAGAACCGGAAAACCTGGGTACCCCAATCAACAGTGCGGCAGATGACTTTGGCATTGTCTTCAAACCCGGACTCGAACAGGGTTTCTTCTCATCAAACCGTGGGCGAACGGGTTCCTATGATATCCATTCATTTTATCTTGCACCGGTGTTGTTCTCCATCAGCGGAACAGTGTATGATGACAGCACACAAACCACCCTGCGCGGGGCTGTTGTCCAGCTGCTGGGATCTGACGGTTCACTCATACAAACGGAAACCGACAGGGACGGCAGCTATATGTTTGATGAACAGCAAGTCAGGGAGAATACAAGCTATGAGATCCTGGTCAATATGACAGGCTATTTTTCAGGCCGTGCACAGGAGTCGACTGTCGGACTGGATCGCAGCAGGGATTTTGAGGTGGATGTTTCGATCGCTCCCATCCCGGTTACCGCCATTGCATTGCCTGAGATCCTCTATGAGTTTGACAGCTGGGAGCTGCAGACACAGTTCAAGGACTCATTGAACGGACTGGTCCAGACCATGCGCGACAATCCCAACATCGTGATTGAACTGGCGTCCCATACCGACAGCCGGGGTACCCATGAATACAATGACACCCTGTCACAACACCGTGCACAGGCAGTGGTCAACTACCTGGTGGAACAGGGGATTGAAAAGGAAAGGCTGGAAGCCGTCGGGTACGGGAAACGAAAACCAAGACTGATCGAAACAACCATCGAACGGGATGGTTATGTGTTTGAAGCCGGTACTGAGCTTACAGAGCAGTATATCGATAGCCTGACTGATGAAGATCAGCAGGAATTGGCACACCAGTTGAACCGGCGTACGGAATTCAGGGTGACCAGGGAAGATTATGAACCACCCGGGCCACCTGAAGAGCAAGGTATTGAAGTCCCAATTGTACCGGAAGAATGACAGATAAATACTATTTAAGGGGTGTCTCGTCTGATAAGGAAGATGTGCACAATGCCATTAGTGGACTTGATAAGGGTCTGTTTCCGAATGCTTTCTGCAAGATTGTTCCCGATATCCTTGGGGGCGACCCCCGCTATTGCAATGTGATGCACGCAGATGGTGCCGGCACCAAATCCTCACTGGCCTATATTTACTGGAGAGAAACCGGCGACATCAAGGTATGGGAAGGCATTGCGCAGGACGCCCTTGTGATGAACCTCGATGACCTGCTCTGTGTGGGTATTACAGGCAACATACTCGTCTCTTCCACCATCGGACGAAATAAAAACCGTATTCCGGGCGAGGTGATAAAGGCCATCATACACGGTACGGCATCCTTCATTGAAAAGATGAGGGGTCTGGGTGTAGAGATGGTGTTTTCTGGTGGAGAGACCGCTGACATAGGCGACCTGGTGGGTACCATTGTCGTCGACTCAGCCGTCACCGCCCGTGCCCTGAGAAGCGAGATCATCACCAATGAGGGTATTGGTGATGGCAATGTGGTCGTCGGACTGGCTTCAGCGGGACAAACTACCTATGAGGACTCCTACAACAGCGGGATAGGCAGTAACGGTCTTACCTCTGCCCGGCATGACGTGTTTCACAGGATATATGCCGGGAAGTATCCCGAAAGCTATGATGCCAGTCTTGATGAAACCATTGCCTACACCGGCAGCTGTCTGCTCACTGGCAAACAGGAGGCACTTCCCCTTAATAACGGCCAAATGGTATTGAGTCCGACGAGAACCTATGCCCCCGTAATAAAAAAGATCCTGCAGCACTTCAGGAAGAACATCCATGGGATGGTTCACTGCAGCGGTGGCGGACAGACAAAAGTGTTGCATTTTGTTGATCATGTGCATGTCATCAAAGACAACCTGTTCCCCCTGCCCCCGCTGTTTCAAATGATCCAGGAGGAGTCTGGCACCAGTTGGCGCGAAATGTATAAGGTGTTCAACATGGGACACCGGTTCGAAATATATACCGATGCCGATGCCGCTAATGAGATCATTGCCCTGGGTGACGAATTCGGACTGGAAGCACGCATTGTTGGCAAAGTAACAGCTTCTGACCAAAAGCGGCTCACCATCACCGGGACGCACGGTACATTTGTATATTCCTGATTTTCTTTGATGTTCTTTTTTTGTAACTTTGCACGCTTAAACCTGCATTGTTCAGGCTTTTGATCCGGGTCAGACGCGGAACGCCGAAAGCCGAAAGGCGCCGATGGCAGGCAGATACAATTATTTGTTTGCTTTTCATAATGCAGGATAAAAACATGCAACATGCTATTGGATAAACTACATGCGATCAATGAACGGTATAATGAGGTAGGCAAAATGATGACCGATCCTGATGTTATTGCTGATATGGGCCGGTATATTAAGCTCAGCAAAGAATACAAAGACCTTGAGCCGATCGTTGGTGCATATAAGGAGTATAAAAACGTGCTCGACAACATCAGCTCTGCCAAAGAACTCCTTGCAAGCGAAAAAGACCAGGAGTTCAGGGAGATGGCAAAAACAGAGCTCGACTCCCTGCAGGAGCAGCAGGAGCAGCTGGAGGAAGAGATTCGCGTGTTGCTGATCCCCTCTGATCCGCAGGATGAAAAGAATGCCATCGTTGAAATTCGTGCCGGCACCGGGGGTGATGAGGCTGCCATTTTTGCGGGTGACCTCTACCGGATGTATACCAAGTTTTGTGAAACGCGCGGTTGGAAAACCGAACTGGTGGATGTGAATGAAGGGACTTCCGGTGGATTTAAAGAGGTGATATTCAATGTTTCGGGTGATGGTGTATATGGGTTGATGAAGTACGAATCGGGTGTACACAGGGTACAACGGGTTCCCCAAACCGAGACCCAGGGCAGGGTGCATACCTCGGCCGCGACAGTAGCCGTGTTGCCCGAAGCCGGTGAATTTGACATTGAGCTGAAAACAAGCGACATCAAAAAGGAAACCTTTTGTTCTTCGGGTCCGGGCGGACAATCAGTCAATACAACATATTCGGCAGTGCGTCTCACGCATGTTCCAACCGGCATTGTTGTCTCCTGCCAGGATCAGAAATCACAGATCAAGAACCTGGATAAAGCAATGAAGGTATTGCGTACCCGGCTGTTCGACATGGAATACAAGAAATACCTGGAAGAGATCGCTTCAAAACGCAAAACTATGGTGTCGACAGGCGACCGGTCTGCCAAAATCCGCACCTACAATTTCCCGCAGGGAAGGGTGACAGATCACCGGATCGGACTGACCCTTTACAGTTTGTCGTCTGTGATGGACGGTAACATTATCGAGATCATCGATGCCCTCCAGGTTGCAGAGAATGCTGAAAAGCTCAGGGAAGGGGTAACATAACAGGCATATGAACCGACAGGAATTAATCGGGTTGATCCGCAAAAAGCAATCCTTTTTGTGTATCGGACTGGATACGGACATTGATCGTATTCCGGCATCACTCAGGAGCAGTGAGGATGATCCGGTATTTGCGTTCAACCGCCGTATTGTGGATGCAACGATCGACCTTACCGCAGCCTACAAGCCAAACCTCGCTTTTTATGAGTGTTTGGGCAGCAAAGGGTGGGAGAGTCTCGAAAAAACCGTACACTATATACGCAACCATGCTGGCGGACCGGTATTTATTATTGCTGACGGGAAGCGTGCCGACATTGGAAATACTTCAGGGTATTATGCGCGTGCTTTTTTTGAACGTTTGCCATTTGATGCAGTGACGGTGAACCCTTATATGGGACATGATTCCGTTAAACCGTTTTTGTCCTGCCCTGGTAAGTGGACCATTGTACTGGCACTGACTTCCAATCCCGGGGCGACCGACTTCCAGACGTTGCAGCCCCAGTTGCCTGCATTGCTTGAAAAGCTGGGAATAAAAACATGTTATTGGAAAAAACTGTATGAGCTGGTGATCGAGGAGAGCAGCAAATGGGGCGATACCGGCAATACAATGTTCGTTGCCGGGGCAACACAGAACGGCATGCTGGCATCCGTCCGTGAACTTGTCCCTGATCATTTTTTGCTTATTCCAGGTGTTGGCGCGCAAGGTGGCAAACTCGAAGATGTTGCCGCAGCTGCCATGAATAAGGATGTAGGCATATTGGTAAACAGTTCGCGAAGCATCATCTATGCATCAAAGGGAAATGATTTTGATGCAAAAGCCAGGCAGGCAGCGCTGGCACTGCAGCAACAGATGGCAGCATTGCTGAATCCAGCCAGGTAACTGAACATGATGAAAAAGAACACTCCCCCGCCAATTCCTCAAAAGATCGTCATTGCGCCCGCTTTTCACTCATATGAGTCACTGATAATCAATACCGTTCATTGTTTTGATAAGCTGGGATACAAGGTTGGTAAAGGGAAGCGGAACGTAGTAAAACATATAGGGACAGATCTCCTGCCGCTGAATGTGAAGTCTTTCCGGCCACCCAATTTTATCAATAGTTTAATATACAAGCATTTAAGAAAATCAAAGGCACAACGTTCGTACGAATATGCCCGGTATTTGCTTGAAAGGAATATTGGGACACCCGAACCGGTTGCTTACCTGGAATACAGCTCGTGGCGGGGATTGAAAAAAAGTTTCTATATCAGCATTCACATAAAAGAAGACCTGACGTTCAGGACACTGATTGATCAACCCGGTTATCCTGACCGCGAAACGATCCTCAGGCAGTTTACCCGTTTTACCCATCGCATGCAGGAAGAAAACATCCTGTTCCTTGATCATTCACCGGGAAATACCCTGATCGTAAAACGGGATAAAGGCGAATATGACTTTTTCCTGGTGGACTTAAACAGGATGCGTCTCAATCATCAGCTGTCGGTGAGGGACAGGATAAGGAATTTTGGCAGGCTTGCAGCCACGGATGATATGATCGCCATCATCAGCGATGAATATGCCCGGCTCACAGGCTGGAAAAAAGAGTGGCTCAGCAGGCAAATAAAACATTACACCCTTGAAAACCATCAAAGGCGTGCCCGGAAAAAGCGGATAAAAGGAAAACTGGGAAAATAATGGCCGCAGCTTCCTATTCGTCTTCTTCCTTATCCTCTTCCTTATCCTCTTCCTGCTCCTTGTCCTGGTCGTCCTCTTCGTCTTCCTCTTTTTTATCAAGGTCGTCGAAGGTGATATCGGTCTCTTCGCTGGCTGGTTTGTCAGATCTTTCAGGCGGACGCTCAATTATTTCACCCTGGAGTTCGTCAATGGCCTTGAAAACCTCTTCAAGGGCATCTTTGAACTTCTCAAAATCTTCCCTGTAAAGGAATAATTTGTGCTTTTCGTAAAAAAACTTGCCTGTTTGCTGGTTAAACCGCCTCTTACTCTCCGTTATGGTAAGATACAATTCGTTGGAACGTGTTGACTTTACATCAAAAAAGTAGGTTCTCTTCCCTGCCCTTACTGCTTTTGAATAAATATCGTCCCTGGGAACATTTGTGCCAAATTCTTCCATGATTTTTCTTTCTTTTCAAAAATTTTTGGCAATAAAATAAATAAAGATCACTCAGCCGTCATTTGGCCAACAACAAATTTACTAAATGCTTCGGATATAGAAAAAAAAATCAGTTACTTTTGCATTGTTTTTTCCGGATTGATCCGGTTAATGGCTGTGAACAGTTGTTATGCTGTGTTTTTGATGATAAATTGACCGTTTTTCCATGCTTAACAGAAGACATCTTCGTGTCAAGGTCTTGCAATGCCTTTATGCTTTTTTCCAATCAGACAATGATGATCTGACAAGCGGTGAAAAAGAATTGTTGCATGGCATTGAAATGATTTTTGATCTTTACCTGTTCCAGATGATGCTGCTGGTTGACCTTGCCGCCCATGAAGAAGGCATCATTGAGGGCAATAAGATGAAGTACCTCCCTACCCATCAAGACCTGCATCCCAACAAGCGTTTGTCAGATAATAAGTGCCTGCAGGCCATTGCCGTGGATGAACAAGTGCATAAACTGGCAAGGAAACGCAATATTTCCTGGAACAATGAACGGGAACTGGTTCGCAAGCTGATGACGAAGATCAGGGAACAACATTATTACCAGGCATATATGGAAGGGGAGGAACATGATTTAAAGGACGATACCTATTTTTTGCTGAAGGTGATCAACAAAAGCATTTTGCCTTTTGAAGACCTGCATGCTTTTTATGAAGAAAAAAGCATTTACTGGATTGACGACTGGGAGTTGGTAAATATGATGATCATCAAAACATTAAAAAATACAATCCATTCAGGTGGTACATTTCAGCTGATGGAGCTTTACAAGGATCCGTCAGACAAGCAGTTTGCCGTGGAGTTATTCAGGAAGACCGTTGTTCACCACGATTCATTCAACAGGATCATCTCAGAAAAAACCGTGAACTGGGATGTGGAGCGCATTGCAATGATGGATATGATCATTATGGAAATGGCGTTGACAGAGATATTGAAATTCAGTGAGATCCCTGTAAAGGTGAGTTTAAATGAATACATCGAACTGTCAAAAATGTACAGCACACCCAAAAGCCGTTACTTTGTGAATGGCATCCTGGATAAACTCGTAGAGGAATTTATCAGGGAGGGAAAAATTTCGGGGAATACCTCCGGGATTGATGATGTTGCTTCTGAATGAAATTGTTAACTTTGCCTTTTGAGAATATTTTAAACCAAAGATCCAAATGATGAATGTATTGTCAGTATTATTGATGACTCCTGCAGAGAATGGTGGAAGCGGCTTAGGGGCGTTTTTACCTTTGATCCTTATTATTCTTGTATTCTACCTGTTCTTCATACGTCCACAAATGCGCAAGCAGAAACAACTCCGGCAGTACCGGGAGACATTGAAGAAGGGCGATAAGATTGTCACCGTCGGAGGCATTCACGGAAAAATCGTCGAAGAGCAGGAGCGAACCTTTACGATTGAAGTGGAGGGTGGCAACAGGTTGCGTGTTGAAAAATCTGCCATTGCAATGGAAGGTGCTTCAGAACAGCTTGGAGACAGGCGCTGATAATGAACTGGAAACTTATACTGCGAAATCGTAACAGACTAACACCCAGGGAGGCGGCAAGCCAGCGAAGGGTGTACATATTTGTTGTTTGTTTGGTTTGCAGTGCCATATTCTGGCTCTTTATTAAGCTTTCCTATGATACGCAGGCCGTGTTCGAAACGGAAGTAGTGTTTTATCAATTCCCCGAAGGGTACACAGGTGTGGCCCAAAGCGACAGCGTCATATCCTTTACCCTCGAATCGACCGGAATCAGGTTGATCGTCGCACGGTTTTTTTTACCGAAAGATTTGATGCGTTTTGATGCGGGAACCTTGCCACAATTAAAACGCAATGACAACCGCTATTTTTATTTGTCGAAAAACGCACTGTTGGAGGGGATCAATTATTCCCTGGAGGGACGTGCACGGGTGACCGATGTTTATCCCGACACTGTATTTCTTCAATTGTCGCCGGTAACAGAAAAACGGTTGCCAGTTTCGCTGAATGCCAGCATTTCTTTTGAACGGCGTTTCGACCTGTATGGGGAGATCACCATTAACCCTGACAGTGTCCTGGTAAGGGGTCCCAAAAACGTTCTTGATACCCTTAGTGCCATATATACGGAAAAATGGGAGGCCAGTGGCTTGCGAAAGTCAACCGACCAGCGGTTAAGCATTCAGCTTCCCAAAGGTGTCCCGTCGGTGACGACTGACAAAGAAGAAGTATTGGTCAGGGTTCCCGTGGAAGAGTTTACCGAAGCATCCAAAGAGCTTCCTGTAACAATTGTTTGTCCGGATAACCTGCCTTCACAGGATGTTCGCCTGTTTCCCGCAACTGTCCGGGTGCACTACCTCGTGGCCTTCAGTGACTACCAGGCGGTGAGTGAAAAAATGTTCCATGCCACCGTCACTTGTCCGCAAGCCATAAGCGATAGTGACGGGAGGCTCAATGTCAGACTGGAAACATATCCGTCTTTTGTTGATATTCTTTATTACAGACCCGAATATGTTGAATACATAATCCTGGAATAACCTGTTCAGGGTTGTCGTGCCAGGGAACAAAAAAAAGGTTTGTTGATTATGCTGCTCGCTGGACTAACGGGGAACATTGGAAGTGGTAAGACTACGGTGAGCCGGCTGTTTGGCCAGCTTGGCGTTCCGGTTTACCACGCCGACGTAAAAGGACGGCAGCTCTTGAAACAGGCGGCTGTCAGGGATCGCATCGGCAAATTGTTTGGGAAGGATGTCCTTGACGGTGCGGGCAATGTAGACCGGAAAAAACTGGCATCTGTCGTGTTCTCAGATGACAATATGCTCCATAAGCTGAATGCGATCATCCATCCCCTTGTCAGAGATGATTTTCAAAGGTGGACCGCCGGACAAAGAAGTGTGCGGTATGTGATCCAGGAGGCGGCCATATTGTTTGAAACAGGTCATGCGAAGCATTTTGACAGGATCATTGTGGTTGCCGCTCCGCTCAATATGCGGCTGGACAGGGTTTGCAAACGCGATAACGTCTCACCTGATGATGTGCTCAAAAGGGCCCGACATCAAATGGAGGAGGAAGTCAAGATCATGCGCGCTGATTACGTAATAACGAATGACGGGGAAACAGCCCTGACTCCACAGGTGCACCACATACACCGCCTGTTGTGGACTGCGGCCGGTGATTGACAAAACCATTATGCGATGACAAAATAAGGGGGTTCGCTTTTTCGTTTTTTTGTATCAAATCATTTGAAAACGTTATTTGTGTTGGTGAAAAATCTCGTATTTATCATATTGTTGGCCCTGTTGACGGCAGGTAGCGGGACTTACGGACAGCAACAAAGTGGCCGTGTGTATGAGTTCCTGAACCTTCCCCCAACGGCCAGGATCACGGCTGCAGGTGGACAGGCATTTCCGGTATTTGATCCGGATATCGGAATGGCCGTGGTAATCCCCTCCCTGTTGAGCCAGGTCAGTGACAACCATTTGTCGCTTAATTTTGTTGATTATTTTGATGACATCAACTACGGACTTGTTGCGTTTAGTCATTATTTTGAAGAGTTGGGACATTTTAGCGGATCAGTTCAGTATATCGACTATGGCCGGTTTGTAGAAGCCGACGAGTTCGGACAGGTCACCGGTCAGTTTTCGGCCGGTGAATATAGCTTCCAGCTGGGCTGGGGCAGGGCATTGAATGAACAGTTCTCAATTGGCAGCAACCTGAAGCTGATCTATTCCGATTTTTACGATTATAATTCGTTCGGACTGGCTACCGATGTTTCGGTGCTGTATCAGAAACACGATCATTTGCTGGCTGTTTCTCTGGTGGCCCGCAACATTGGCCGCCAGCTGACTTATTATCATGACGGCAATCGTGAACCGCTGCCCTTCGACCTGATGCTGGGGGTTACAAAAAAGCTGGCCAATGCTCCTTTTCAGTTCTCTATGGTCGCCAACAACCTGCATCATTATGACCTTACCTATGATTCGCCTTTAAGGATGCCCGATCATCATGACAACGGGGATGATGACCGGGGGTTCCAGGACAGGCTTGGTGATTTTTCGGGAAACCTGATGCGCCATATCGTGTTGGGGGTAGAGTTTACTCCATTGCAAAGCTTTAGTTTCCGGGCTGGTTATAACTACCGGAGGCGACAGGAGATGAAGGTCGACACCCGGTTGTCTACCGTTGGATTTTCGTGGGGATTCGGAATGCAGATATCGCGCTTCCGGCTCAATTATGGCCGGTCTAACCATCACCTGGCAGGTGCCCCCAACCACATATCGATAAGTACCAGTTTGCAGGAACTTTTTCACCGGCCAGGGAATAACCAATCAGACAGAACCAACTAAGCATGGCAGGGTTTAGAATGATCAGTTGCTTTCTTTTTATCCTCTTTTCGGTCGGCAATATTGTCAGCACGCCCGTGCCACCGTTTCAGTTCTGCCAGCATCATGGAGCAGGGTATGGCGGACAGGGGTTTTGGGTGTTCTTTACTGATAAGGATGGTGTGGTATTTGACCCATATCTTTTTTTTGACGAAAAAGCCATTGAGCGACGCCTCTCTCTTGACCTTTGCCTGTATGATACCCTTGATTTCCCGGTTCGTACCGATTACAAGGATTCGGTTGCTGCGCTGACGGGCAGCAGTGTAGTGGTATCGCGGTGGCTGAATGCCGTTCACGTCTACACTGATCGCGGCATGGCTTATTACCTGGAAGATCTTCCGTTCGTCAGGAAAGTACGTCCGGCGACCACTCGATTGTTGCCTGCAACTTCAGGCACATACGACAATACCGGCAACCTTTTTTTGGAGCCTGCTGATACGGCCTTGTTTCAGGAGCAGATACGACATCTGTCGGCAGCGTATTTTACCCAAAACGGGTACGACGGGGAGGGCATACGTATTGCCGTATTTGATGCGGGGTTCAGGGGAGTGAACACCCATCCTGCTTTCAGGCACCTGAAGAGCAACGGACAGATTGTTGGGACGTGGGACTTCCACAGGGGCAGGAAAAATGTTTATACTTCAAGTGCACATGGTACAATGGTACTATCGGCAATTGCGGGCTTGCTGCATGAGGGCAATCT
Organism: Bacteroidales bacterium; assembly: GCA_003559735.1. Taxonomy (GTDB): domain Bacteria; phylum Bacteroidota; class Bacteroidia; order Bacteroidales; family UBA7960; genus PUPG01. The sequence continues at coordinate 24,131 of PWKN01000260.1, forward strand.
GGGTATTGCCACAGGGGCTGAGTTTCTGCTTGCCCGTACCGAGATTTTCCGTGAACCCCTGGCAGAAGAACAATACTGGCTTGCGGCTGTTGAATGGGCCGATCAAAAAGGGGCAGATATCATCAATTCATCGTTGGGATATGTGTTTCACCGTTACTTTCCCGAGGAGATGGACGGACAAACCTCACTGGTGGCAAGGGCAGCCCATATTGCCGCCGGGAAAGGCATCCTGGTTGTAAATGCTGCGGGGAACATGGGCAATAATCAGCAATGGCGCATCATCGTGACCCCGGCCGATGCCGATAGTGTTCTGACAGTTGGTGCGCTTGATTTTCCTTCGCTGCTCAGGGCAGACTACAGCTCTGTCGGTCCGACGGCTGATGGGCGGATGAAACCCAATGTGAGCGCCCTTGGCACAGTGGTGGCAGCCAATCGCAGAAGACTTGCCACACCATCGGGCACATCATTCGCTGCACCTTTGATAACGGGTTTTGCAGCCTGCCTGTGGCAGATGTACCCTTCGTGGACGAATATGCAGGTGTTTCAGGCCATCGAGAGAAGCGGGTCCCTTTATCCTTATTACGATTATGCCCATGGATATGGTACTCCGCAGGCATCGTACTTTTTTGATGACCATACCAGGTTTGTATCTCCACGATTCGACATCAGGCAAAGTAACGATTCGGTAAAGGTGGTCATCAGGGAACAAATCACCAGGTATGACGGCGGGGAACAGGAAAAGAAAATTATTGATGATTATCTTTACTACCATATAAAAAATCGTGATGGGGGTATTGATGCGTATTTTGTTGTTGACCTTGAAGGAGCAAACAAGATGCGCCTTTCAAAAGAAAACATGAAAGAGGGACAGACGGTTTTATTTCACTACAAGGGGTATACCGCTGCCGTGCGGATTGAAGGCAGATGGTAATACGCCGATGGATAAGGCAGTGACATGATGGTCCTTCGGGAAGCAGACAAAAACTGCAAATGATCTATGATAACGATGCTACAAATGATGGTACGACTTTGCTTAAGCTTGTTCATACTGTTTGCCGGATACGCTGTATCGGCCCAAAGTGTGATTATTGCTGAGGATGTTCGCGGGATGGATGAGGAGAAACAATATGGGATGAACCGCAGGCACTTTTCACATTCGTGGATAGGCATTGGCTTTGCGGCTGGTCCCCCGGGTGATCCGGGTGCTGACATCCACTATTGGCGGTCCAGGTCCCTCGAATATGGCTACCGTTATAAGCGGCAGTATTCGAATGTGTTTTCAAATGGTGCTGAACTCATAATAAGGCGTAGTGCTTATCACCTAAGGCAAAGAGACGAAAAATCCGTACCCGGCCCAACCATTCATGAATGGGAAAAGCTGGTGTTCTTTCAAACCGGCATTGGCTTGTATCAAAGGATAAATGTTGATCAGCGTGGCGATTATATCGGACGTTTTATCGACCTGGGTGGCTATGCAAAATGGAACTTCCATGTTCGCCATGTAACGCTTGACGAATATGATGATGGCGAACGGGTCCGGGTCAGGCGAACGGGAATGAACTATCCCGAAACATTTGATTACGGCGTGCTGGTCCGCCTGGGTCTGAACAGCATCGTATTCAAAGGAACGTACCGGATTTCAGGGATGTTCAGGGATTCGGCAAACCTGCCCGATCTGCCAAAATTGACGTTTGGAATGGAGATTGGGCTTCATCCCTTTTAGGGAACCTTCCGAGGAACTGGAAGCTCCCGCAGGGACTTCCAGCTTCCGATGGGAAAACCTTCCGGAAAAGGGGTCGTCGTCTGGAAGCTTCCAGTTGCTTCGCAAGCTGGAAGTTCCAGGAACTGGAAGCTCCCGCAGGGACTTCCAGCTTCCGATGGGGAAACCTTCCGGAAAAGGGGTCGTCGTCTGGAAGCTTCCAGTTGCTTCGCAAGCTGGAAGTTCCATTCGCAAGCTGGAAGTTCCGGGCTAACCTGTTTTCTCCATCAGCATCAGTCCGTCGCGGAAGGGGAGCAACAGGTTCCGCACCCCGGCATGGTCGCGGATGTATTCATTGAATGCAACAATACCCAGGGCTTCCTTGTCGTTCTTTTCGGGTTTATTCAATACCTTTCCGCTCCATAACACATTATCGGCCAATACAATGCCCCCTTTCTTTAACTTGCCGTATACCATGTCGAAATAGCGTACATAATTCTCTTTATCGGCATCAAGGAACACAAGGTCAAATTCCTCATCAATTTCCGGCAGAATGGCCGCAGCTTCACCGATATGCTGTATAATCCTGTGTTCTAGTCCGGCAAGCCTGATGTAGTGTTTCGCAAACTCTTCGAGCTCCACGTTGTGATCAATGGTATGCAGCAGTCCGCCTGTCTGAAGTCCCTCAGCCAGGCAGATGGCTGAATAGCCTGTATAGGTACCGATCTCAAGAATACGCGATGGTTTGACCATACGGCTTATAAATGACAACAAACTTCCCTGCAGGTGACCGGAAAGCATTCTTGGTCGCAGAACCTTTGCATGGGTGTCTCGGTTAAGCTTTTTGAGTACATCCGTTTCAGGGGTGGTGAATTGTGAGGCATAGGCCTCAATCTCTTTTGGCAATAGATCCATAAAAACTAAGCGGGTTGAAAGGTAAGTATGCTCATCATTGAGGGGGCGAGGACTTCATTGGCAGCTTCCAGCAGGTCTGATGACGTAACCTTTTCGATACGCTGGTTTATCTCCTCAAGGGTTTCCGTCTGATCGAGGTGCAGGACCCGTTTTCCGATAAACAGCATTTCATTCAGGTGCGACTCATGGGCTATGTTCACCTGACCGCAGAATTGTTTTTTTGCACGTTTCAGCTGTACCGCTCCCAGTCTGACGTTTCGCAGCTGCTTCAATTCCTTATTGATCAGGAACAGTGTTTTTTCCACCCATTCAGGGGCGGTACCGAAATAGATTCCCAGCATTCCACTGTCGGAATAGGGCTGATACATGCTTTCAATATGATAGCAAAAGCCATACTTTTCCCTTACTGTCATATTGAGCCTGGACGTCAGACCTGGTCCGCCGAGTATGTTGTTCAACAGCAACAAGGCAGTTTTGCGGCTGTGAGACAAACTGTATGCCTTGTTCCCGGTGATGCAATGTGCCTGGTGGTTTTTCCTGTTGACAGTTTGTATGCTGACCGTATAGCCGTTGTGTGCATGCCTCGGTGTTTGTCTGCCGGACTGGGGCACTGCGCCGAAATATTTTTCTGCCAAAGCGATAAGTTTCTTAAAATCAATTTTACCGACTGAGCAGATCACCATTTCTCCCGTTACATAGTTCCGGTCAATAAACTGGTTGATCATATCCCGGTTGAACCCTTTCAGATGTTTTGGAGTCCCCAGTATGTTTCTTGCCAGCGGATGGTCACCGAAGATGACCTCATCAAAGTCGTCGACAATCTGTTCTGCCGGATTGTCTTTGTATGAGTTTATCTCTTCTTCAACAACATCTTTCTCTTTTTTCAGCTCCTTCTCCGGAAACGTTGAACGGAATGCAATATCGGCCACAATGTCGAACCATCGTTCGTAATATGAAGACATAAATGAGCCGTATATGCACGTCTCTTCTTTGGAGGTGTAGGCATTGATCTCTCCCCCCACGTTTTCCATATGGCTCAATATATGGAAAGCCCTTCTTTTTTGGGTCCCTTTAAAAATGACGTGTTCAATGAAATGGGCAAGGCCCTGTTCTTCCCGGTCCTCATCGCGCGACCCCGCATTGATCAATAGTCCGCAATGCGCCACAGGAGATGAAGACAGGCGGTGTATCAACCTTATCCCGTTTGACAATCTGTGTCGTTGGTATATCATTTTTTCCTGGGTGAAAACTTCATTGGATAGTTAACGGGTACAATGCCTTTTGAGATGTTTGCCAGCTTTTTACGCAACAACGTTTTTTTCAGTGATGAAAAATGATCAACCATCAGGGTCCCTTCTGTATGGTCATATTCGTGCTGGATTATTCGTGCTGCCAATCCGGAAAAGTCCTCTTCAAACGATTGAAAGTGTTCATCCTGGTATTTCAGCCTGATCTCCGGCAAACGCAATATGTCTTCCCTCAATTCGGGAAAGCTGAGGCATCCTTCGTTGAACAGCCAGGCTTTGCCCGATTCTCTGATTATTCCGGCATTGATGAATACCTTTTTAAAACCCATCAGGGAGGGGTCTTCCTCAGCATAGGGCGTGGCATCGATGATAAAAAGACGGATGCTTTTCCCCACCTGCGGGGCTGCCAGTCCGACACCCGCAGCTTTATACATTGTTTCCCACATATTGTCAATCAACTCTTGCAGGCCAGGATAGTCAGGTCCGATTGACCTCGCTTTGGTTTTTAATACCGGATCGCCATATGCTCGGATGGGCAGTACACTCATTGTTCGTTTGTTGTTTGTCGTTTGTCAAGATAGGACTGAAGAATAATGGTGGCACTTATGGTATCGATGAGGGCTTTATTCTGCCGGGCCTTTTTTCTGAGTCCGGCATCTATCATTGTCTGAAAAGCCATCTGCGAAGTAAAACGCTCATCCATTCTATCAACGGGAATGTGCGGAAATTGTTTGCGTAAATTCTTTACAAATGGATCTATATATTTAGATGCTTCGGAAGCACGATGTTTCATGTCGAACGGCTCTCCCACCACGAACCGTTCCACGTTTTCGCTGGCACAATAATTCTTCAGAAACGAGATTACATCCTTGACGTGCACGGTCGTCAGTCCGCCTGCGATCATTTGCAACTCATCCGTGACCGCCAGTCCCACTCTTTTTTTGCCGTAATCGATGGCCATAATCCTTCCCATCAAGGTTTTTCTGCAAAGATAAGCATTCATTCATCAGAAAAGAAAAAGTGGAATTTTGCATGAAATAATTTTATGTACATTTGTGTGATTTTACAGAGAATTAAGAGCGGTATGAAAGAAATTATTGAAGCTGCCTGGGAGGACAGGACGAAGTTGGCCGACGGTTCGGTGAAAAGTGTTGTGGAGGAAGTCATTGCATTGCTCGACAAAGGCAAGCTGCGTGTTGCCGAATACGCTGGGGGGACCTGGATGGTGAACGACTGGGTAAAGAAAGCAGTGATCTTATATTTTCCCCTTCGTAAGATGGAAACCATTGACGTGGGGCCTTTTGAGTTTCACGATAAGATCCCCTTAAAACATGGTTACAAAAAGCTGGGTGTACGCGTTGTTCCCCATGCAATAGCCCGTTATGGGGCATTCCTGGCATCTGATGTGGTGATGATGCCCTCTTATGTGAACATTGGTGCCTATGTGGACTCCGGGACCATGGTGGATACCTGGGCTACGGTAGGCAGTTGTGCGCAGATCGGCAAGGGGGTCCATCTGAGCGGCGGCGTGGGCGTGGGTGGCGTGCTGGAACCCGTGCAGGCGGCACCGGTCATTATTGAAGACCATGCCTTTATTGGTTCACGGTGCATCGTTGTTGAAGGGGTAAGAATAGAGAAAGAAGCTGTTTTGGGTGCCAATGTGGTGCTGACGGCCTCTACCAGGGTGATTGATGTGAGCGGGGACCAACCGGTTGAATACCAGGGACGGGTTCCGGAAAGATCGGTGGTCATTCCCGGCACCATGAAGAAAGATTTCCCGGCAGGGACCTATAATGTCCCCTGCGCCCTGATTATAGGAAAAAGGAAAGAGAGCACCGACAGAAAGACAAGTCTGAATGAAGCCTTGCGGCAGCACCAGGTTGCGGTCTGATGACACGTCGCCCCGATTCTGGCAAACGGCACAGGCGAACAGTTGCTGCCGTGATGTGCGCTGTTTTAACCGGGGTTAGTGGCTGACAGTCTGAATGAATACGGCATTGCAGAACGATTGCGGGCAGACCAGATGATTACGGCATTGCAGAACGGTAGCGGACAGACCAGATGAATACAACATTGTACAACGATTGCATTAACATTATAACAGCCAGTTCATGCCACCCATTTCAGGAGTGATCATAACCTACAATGAAGAGCAGTACATTGGAGCGTGCATCCGGTCACTGCAGCAGGTAGCTGATGAAGTGGTGGTGGTTGACTCGTTTTCGACCGACAAAACCCCGGAAATATGTCAGTCGTTGGGTGTACGCTTTATAAAAAAAGGGTTTTCCGGACACATTGAACAGAAGAATTTTGCCGTACAACAAGCATCATACGACCATATATTGTCACTGGATGGAGACGAGATCCTGTCGGACGAGCTAACAAACTCTGTCCGGAAAGTGAAGGATAATTTCACACATGATGCATACAGCTTTAAACGGTTAAATAATTTTTGCGGGAAATGGATGTACGCCACCAATTTGTATCCCGACCGGAAGATCAGGTTGTGGGATCGCCGGAAAGGGCAATGGGGCGGCACCAATCCACATGACAAGGTTCTAATGCAAAAAGGTGCCTCTGTCCAACGCCTGGATGGTAGTATTTTGCATTATATGTGCGATTCTCTGGAAGAATACCTTGACACGATCAACCGGTATACCACGATCGCTGCAAGGGAAGCATGGATACAGGGCCATACCGGCTCAGCCTTCAAGGTTTTTTATAAGACGGTATGGCGCTTCATTCGCAATTATTTTTTAAAAAAAGGGTTCATTGCCGGATATACTGGCTTTGTTGTCAGTTACTGTGATGCCTTTTCCTGTTTTATGAAATATGTAAAGCTGCGCAACATAACAAAAGCAAGTCATTTGGTAAACCGGGATGAACCTTCATCCCGAAAGGGTGAATGAATGACGGTTGCTGCCTTGTACTGCGAATTGCTGATGTCGTGGATGCTTATTGGGGATGCCCCTGTCAGGACTATATACCGGGTCACAGGGATGCGGGAATGTATGCTCTGTTGCACAAGGGGCGGAGCAACTGCCATGCGGTTACTTTTGAAGGGCTTTGGCACAGGAATTGTTTTGCACTATGGGGGATTTGTGGATTAAAAAAGTGATTAATCAGTAAAACCAGTAAATACCATTATCAGAGGTTGTTTTTTATGTCAGTTAATAATGATATACAAGAGGTGCTCAATGTACTCCGCAGCGGAGGTACTATCCTGTATCCCACCGATACCATCTGGGGTATCGGGTGCAATGCCACCAATCCGAAAGCGGTTGAAAAAATATATCGTATAAAAGAGCGTGTTTTTAAACAATCGCTTATCATCCTGGTAAAAGACCTTGACATGCTCCGTAACTATGTGGAGTCTGTTCCTGAAATTGCCATTGAGCTGATGATGAGTGTGCCCGAGCCGCTGACGATAATCTATCCGAACGCACGGAACCTGCCCCGGAATGTCTTGGCGGGGGATGGATCCATTGCGATACGAATCCCGAAGCATGATTTTTGCCAGGATCTTCTTGACGCTTTTGGCAAGCCGGTTACTTCAACCTCTGCCAACCTGAGTGGTGCACCCAATCCTTATTCCTTTGGGTCGATAGCGGAGCCGGTAAAGAATTCTGTTGATTATATAGTTTCAAACAAACACCAGTCATTTAACCGTCCGAAACCCTCTACCATAGTCAAAATCAATCAACATGGAGAGATTAGTGTCCTGAGAACCTGATAATTTGGTATACAGGTGCAATAAAAATGATAAATGGCAGCCGGCAAACGGTTAAAGAAGATGAATGACGATGATTCCCCAATTAGATAACAGAATATTTGAAGCTGTAGCCAGTGCAGCTGCTGAGCTGAACAGGCCGGTGTATGTCATTGGTGGCTGGGTGCGCGATCTGTTGCTCGAGCGGCACTCAAAAGACATTGATATTGTCATAGAGGGTAGCGGCATTGAGCTGGCCGCAAAGGTGGCAGAAAAGCTTGGCAGGAGGGGCCGGATGACCGTGTATAAAAACTTTGGAACCGCCATGCTCCGGCATCAAACGTGGCAGATAGAGTTTGTCGGAGCACGAAAAGAATCGTACCGTTCAGATTCAAGGAAGCCCCTTGTTGAAGACGGTAGCCTGTCGGACGATATGCACCGGAGAGACTTTACAATCAATGCCATGGCCATCAGTTTGAATAAAAATGATTTTGGCCGGCTGCTCGATCCTTTTAACGGGAAAAGTGATCTGGAGAAAAAAGTGATACGCACACCCCTTGATCCGGATATCACCTTTTCTGACGACCCCTTAAGGATGATGCGTGCCATCCGGTTTGCATCCCAGCTGGACTTTTCTGTTGATCCTGAATGTTTCGGGGCAATCAAAAAGAACGCAGAGCGCATACGCATCGTATCCATGGAAAGGGTGATGGAGGAGTTTAACAAAATCATGCTGTGCCGGGTCCCCGGCTATGGAATAAAGATGCTCAGGGCCGCTGGTCTCCTTCGCCATTTCTTTCCCGAGCTGGACAATATGCATGGGGTAGAGGTAGTGAATGGCAAAGCACATAAGGACAATTTCTACCATACCGTGCAGGTGCTTGATAATCTCGCCCTTAACAGCAACGATCTGTGGCTGCGCTGGGCTGCCTTGTTGCACGACATCGCCAAGCCGCTTACCAAACGGTATGATGAAAAGAATGGATGGACGTTTTACGGACACGAGTTTACCGGTGCCAAAATGGTAAAAAGGATATTCAGGCAGCTCAAGCTGCCCTTGAATGAAAAAATGAAGTATGTGGAAAAGATCGTTTTGTTGCACCTCAGACCGATTGCCTTGACAGAGCATGTTGTAACTGACTCTGCTGTGAGAAGGTTGCTGTTCGATGCGGGTGACGATATTGACGATCTGATGATGCTTTGCGAGGCAGATATCACATCAGGAAACAGGGAAAAGGTAAAAAAATACCTTGAGAACTTTCAGCTGGTGCGCAAAAAATTAAAGGATATTGAAGAGAAAGACAGGTTGCGTAACTGGCAACCCCCTGTATCAGGAGAGGACATCATGGATGCGTTTAAAATTCCACCCGGACGGGAGGTGGGATTGATCAAGACTGCCATCAGAGAAGCCGTACTGGACGGGAAGATCCCGAATGAAAGGGAAGCAGCTTTGCAGTTGATGCGGGAAGAGGGAGAAAAACTCGGACTGAAGGGGAGTGGGTGACATAGAAGGTGGTATGTGGACATTATCCGGACATGAACTGGTGAATGGACAGGACCTGGCTCAAATGAAAAAAATTTCTTTTACATTTGCAGTGATACAATCCTGCTGCATGCAAAATCAATAACTTATCTATATGCTGATATATAAGTTTAAGACGAGTTTTGAAGATCAGGACGATTTTTTAAGGGAGATCGAGCTGCGCGCTGACCATACCTTTGAGGATTTTCATCAGGCCATCCTGGGTAACCTTGGTTTGGATCCGGGAATGCTGGCTTCCTTTTTTATTTGCGACCACCGGTTCCGGAAGCAGAAAGAGATCCAGCTGATCGATATGGACCCGTCAGTCCCACCCGGAGAAGAACAGGAAGAAGCGTCTCCCGGAAATGACCGGGAAGTGTTGCTCATGCACGAATGTGTCCTTAAGGATCATATTGATGATCCGCATCAGCGGTTGTTGTTTGTATATGACTACCTGAACAGGTGGACCTTTTATATCGAACTGTTAAAGATCCGACCTGCTGCTGAAGGCCAGTCTTATCCGCGTTTCAGCAAGTCTGTCGGACCAGTTCCCCGTGAACTGGTTGCTACTCCCAAGCAGATCCCTGGTGTGGAGACTCCGATGGACTTTTCCTATGGTGATGGGGATGCCCCTCCCGAAGACCTTTCCGATATAGACCAGATTGAGGGTGTGGACGATTATTTTGAGACCGGTCGGGGTGAGAACAATGACGACCTCGATAATGACAAATAAAACCCTTGTAGTCATTGCCGGACCGACAGCTGTCGGAAAAACAACGCTGGGTATTACAATTGCTGAAAAATTTAAAACCGGAATTGTATCGGCCGATGCACGCCAGTTCTATCGCGGACTCCCCATTGGGACGGCTGCACCTTCAAAGCAGGAACTGGATAGAGTACCCCACCATCTTGTTGGTCATCTCAGTGTACATGACTATTATAATGTGGCTATGTATGAAAAAGAGGCGCTGGGAATTATTAACAGGCTGTTCCTGACATCCGATCATGTGGTAGTTGTGGGGGGATCCGGACTGTATATTGATACGTTGTGCAGGGGGATAGACCTTCTGCCTGATCCCGATCCGCTTGTAAGGAAACAGGTACAACAGGTATATGATCAGCAGGGCATCAGGGGATTGAGGCAGTGGATCAGGAAGGTTGACCCGGAATTTGCTGGTGAGGTCGACCAGGCCAATCCCCAGCGAATGAAGCGGGCACTGGAGGTTTTCCTGGTCACGGGCACCCCTTTTTCTTCTTTACGCAAACAACAGGCGAAAAAACGGCCATTCCGCATCAGGAAGCTAATACTGAACAGGTCGCGCCAGGATCTGTTTGACCGGATAAACAAACGGACGCAACAAATGATCGAACGGGGACTGGTGGAGGAGGCGCTTGCCTTCTACCGGTACAGACATCTGAATGCACTCAATACGGTGGGGTATAAGGAAGTGTTTTCCTGGTTGTCAAACACCTGGACACTGCATACGGCCATTGAAAAAATCAAAACCAATACCAGGCGTTACGCCAAGAGGCAACTGACCTGGTTCAGGCGCTATGATGACGCTGCCTGGTTTCATCCGGATGAAACAGACCGGATCGAAAGATGGATCGCCGGAAATGATGCTGCGTCCATTTCCTGAAAATAGGACAACCTGCCCGCGTGCCCTGTTTTAATCACCCCTTCTGTGGGTTCCCGGAAACGTCGATCAACCGCTCACTGCCAGTCGTCCGTCTGACTGCCGTCTTAATCATCGCTTCTGTGGTATCTCAGCAATCCCTGCATGGGTGATATTTCAAATGATCCTGTTTTTACCCCGTGCATTTGGGCAATATGCCGGATCAGGTCGCTGAAATGATAGCCAACGGAGCCAATGCATCCAAGAGGTACTGTTTTGTAGCCGGTATAGCGGCTGACCTGTTCCTTGAAAAAGTCATCAAAACATGATTCCATAAGCTTGTGCACCCAGGGATGGCTGATGTGTTCTTTCAGAAAACGGGTAAACGAAGCCAGGAAGCGGTTGGGGTTCGCCTCCTTATAGACGCCGTTCAGGATCTGTTCCCTTGTGAGTCCCCAGGTCTCATCAAATGCCCTGATGATCTCCCTGGGCGGCCTGTCTTTCAGGTATTCGGTCATGAATATTTTTCCGATGACAGCACCGCTCCCCTCATCACCAAAAATATACCCTGCAGAAAAATTTCTTTCCCTGATCTGTTTTCCGTCGTAAAGGCAGGAGTTCGATCCGGTGCCAAGGATACAGGCTATCCCGGGTTTGTCCTGAAACAGGGCACGTGCCGCACCCATAATGTCGTGCTCAATCCCAGTTTGTGCTCCGGGAAAGGACTCCCGCAACGCATCATCGATCACCTTTTTCTTGTCCGGCGTAGAACAACCCGACCCATAAAAAAAGATGCTTTCGACGGTCTCATGAGCAATTACCGGGATAACGGACGTACTTACCACTTCAGCCACATCCCTTGTTGTAACAAAATAAGGGTTTAGTCCGGCGGTCAGTACCTTATGCAATACACGATTGTTTTTCACTACCGACCACTCGGTCTTTGTGCTGCCGCTGTCTGCTATAATGATCATATTTCCTGTTCCTTTGCTTATTTGTTTTTTCTGAACATGTTTATAAAACCAGAACCCCTCTCTTTTGACTCTTTGGAATCGTCGTCAGAACGGTAGAACTCACGCGCCAGGAATTCTTTCAGTTGTAAAGGTTTGACATTTCTCTGTATCTCTCCCATCTTCGACCATGAGATTTTTCCGGTTTGTTCACTTACAACCAGGGCCACAGCATCTGAAAGTTCGGTAACGCCAATTGCCGCCCGGTGACGGAGTCCGAGTGAAGCGGGTATTCTCCTGATCTCAGACACCGGCAGCACACAACGTGCAGCTGTGATACGGTTGTCAGAGATGATCACTGCCCCGTCGTGCAGTGGACTGTTTTTATAAAATATGGATCCGAGCAACTGTTCAGATATATCAGCATTCATCCGTTGCCCTGTTTCGATGAATGAGTCGAGCTCACTTTGTTTGGTTATGACGATAAGGGCTCCCGTTTTTTGTTCAGCAAATCCTTCGATGGCATTGACAATGGCCGGAATGTTCAGGTCTTCATCTTTCTCGATATGCCAGAGCCCCTTGAATAATTGTCGCGAGCCTCTTCCGATGATGCTTTTCTTCCCGATGATCAACAAAAACTTTCGTATTTCGGGCTGGAACACAATGATCAGTGCCAAAACACCAACAGAGATAAACTCGCCAAGGAGGGCGGTCAGCAGTTCCATTTCAAAAATGCGAACCAGCCACCACAGCAGATAGATTGCGAGGATCCCCAGAAAAATATTGATCGCACCCGTGCCCCTGATAAGGTTGTATAACTGGAAAAGCAGCAGGGCCACCAACAGGATGTCGACCACATCGAGCAACCTGATTTGAATAAAGGCCGGTATCAGTATGTCTGGCATATTGCTTTTATTTATTGTTGTTATAAAAGGCCATGATCTCTATTGCCTCCATAGCTTCTCTTACATCATGCACGCGAAGAATGTCAGCTCCCTTTTCAAGGGCAAGCGTGTTCAACACCGTCGTACCGTTCAGGGCCTGTTCCGGTTTTGTTCCCAACACTTTGCTGATCATTGATTTTCTTGAAAATCCAACCATCAGTGGCATATCAAATATGGAGAAATATTCGAGATTTGCCAGCAGCTGGTAATTGTGTTCAAGGGTTTTTCCGAATCCAAACCCGGGATCGATAATTATGTCGTGTACGCCCAGACTTTTAAGCATGTTGATCTTTTCAGAAAAAAATAAGGCAATGTCTTTCACAAGGTTGTTGTACGCCGGATGATCCTGCATGTTTCCGGGTCTTCCCTGCATGTGCATGATGATGTAAGGAACATTGTACCTGGCGACTGTTTCAAGCATTGCCGGATCGATACTGCCTGCCGAGATGTCATTGATCATATGTGCCCCGTTTTCTAACGCGACACGTGCCGTTGATGCATGATAGGTATCGACAGATATAATGGCATTGGGAACATGTTGCACGATCATTTTCAGTGATGGCAACAGACGCTCCTGTTCTTCCCGCGGATCGGTGATGGGAGCACCCGGCCTGCTCGATGCAGCTCCAATATCAATAATGGATGCCCCTTCGCTCAAGTGCTTCTCTGCCAGCTTGGTAGCATCCCATGGCCGGAGGTATCTCCCGCCATCATAAAAAGAATCGGGAGTAATATTCACAACTCCCATAACCAAAGGTGAAGATAAATTTATAATTTTGCCTTTACAATTGAGGGTCTTTTTGGGGCAAAATACCGGTTCTTTCCGCATGGGATCCTGTGTTACATTCAATCGTCATTTCAACAGGGACACGTAATGAGCAACGAAACAAAAACGGATCAGCAATACGCACAGATCATTGAGCTATGCAAAGATGTATTCCTCAAAAAGATGAAAGACTACGGCAATGCCTGGCGCATATTGCGGCCGTCGTCACTGACCGACCAGGTCTATATAAAAGCGCAACGCATCCGCTCATTGCAAAGCAAAGGTACACAAAAAATACTGGAGGGAATTACACCCGAGTTCATCGGCATTGTGAATTATTCCGTAATGGGACTGGTGCAGCTCGATTTGGGTGCTGCTGATACCGTTGATATTGATGAACATAAAGCGATCGAATTGTATCTCGGATATTTTGAAAAAGCCCGCAGACTCATGCGCGACAAAAATCACGATTATGGTGAAGCATGGCGTGATATGCGTGTTTCATCGCTGGCCGATATCATATTGATGAAGCTGCTTCGTATCAAACAGATTGAAGACAACGACGGGAAGGCCACTGTTTCGGAGGGTATTGATGCCAACTACTATGACATCATCAATTATGCCGTTTTTGCACTGATCAGGATTGAGCTGGAGTGACCGGACGGCTGTATGGAAAGATTTAAAGAAATGTGTGGTTTTGCCGGCTGACTTCCTGGTTGTGTTAAGGCCACCCAGAAAAAAATGTCAAACTATAAAAATAGTACACAATGATGAGAAAAAGAATTGTTGCGGGAAACTGGAAAATGAACCTTAGTCTTGATGAGGCCATGGCACTGGCAAACGAATTAAAGGTGAAGATCGACGCCCTCAGGGGGAGTGCAGTGGCTGAAGAAGACAACCCATTGCCTGAGGTGGTGTTGTTTCCGCCATACGTATACATCACGCGAATACTGGATATGTTTTCAGGTTATAAGGGAGTGTGGGTTGGATCACAGAATTGCCATCATGAGGAGCAGGGTGCATACACTGGCGAAGTTGCCTCCCTTATGATCAGGTCGGCAGGAGCGTCGCATGTGATCATAGGCCATTCAGAAAGAAGAAGCCAGTTTGGCGAAGATGATGCACTCCTTGCCCGGAAAACAAAGCAGGCACTAAAAAACGGACTTACACCGGTGTTTTGTTGCGGGGAGATGCTTCCTGAACGTGAAGCGGGAACACATTTCGGGGTTGTTACTGAGCAGCTGAAAAACGGATTGTTCTGGATGGATGAATCGCAGCTTGCCAAAACAGTGATTGCCTACGAGCCGGTATGGGCCATAGGAACCGGCGTTACTGCCAGTCCGGATCAGGCGCAGGAGATGCATGCGCACATCAGGAAGCTGGTGGCCGGTACGTACGGTGAACCATCTGCTGAAAACATGACCATCTTGTATGGTGGTAGCTGCAATGCAAAAAATGCCACCGACCTGTTTTCCCAACCCGATGTAGATGGCGGATTGATTGGTGGTGCGTCGCTGAAGGCAGACGACTTTTCACGGATCATCCAAAGCTTATGGACTACATAGAGGCATATTGCCAGGTTGAGCCGGTTGATCCATGGAGAGATATTCTGATCGCCGAACTTGCCGATATCGGTTTTGAAAGCTTCTCTGAAGAAATAGATGGTTTTAAGGCCTATATCCCAGCCTGCGATTACCGTCCGGATGCATTCATTTCCATTCACGACAAGTACGTCAAGGGTGGTCCCCGTAACCTGTCTTTTGAATTAACGCGCATTGGTGGAAAAAACTGGAATGCAGTGTGGGAGAGCAACTTCGACCCGGTATTGATCGGTAATGCATGCTACATCAGGGCACCATTCCATGATCCACCGGGCGACGTGTTGCACGATGTTGTCATAGAGCCCAAAATGTCGTTTGGTACCGGACACCATGAAACAACCAGTTTGATCGTTGAATGGTTGCTGGAAACAGATCTGAATGACCTGTCGGTGCTTGACATGGGGTCGGGCACAGGAGTGCTGGCGATCATTGCCCACAAAATGGGGGCCGGCAAGGTTACAGCCATCGACAATTATGTTTATGCATATGAGAATACAAAAGAGAATGCACTCGGCAACGGGATCAATAACATGCGTGTTTTGCACGGCGATGCGACACTCCTCGGTGATGAGCTGTTTGATGTGATCATTGCCAACATAACCCGGAATGTCCTGCTGGAGGATATGGCTGTTTATGAAAAGGTTCTGCACAAGGGGGGTATTATGCTGTTAAGCGGCTTTCTTTATTTCGATAAAGATGCTATCTTTGTGAAAGCGAATCGCCTGGGTTTGGAGTTGGCTGGAGAAAAAATGCAAAAAGACTGGGTGTCACTGAAATTCAATAAACCCATAAAATAATTGAGATGGATTTGACCAGCTATTTTTACATAGTAACAGCAGCAATATTTGCCTACCTTCTGGGCTCTTTACCCACAGCCGTTTGGGCTGGTAAAATATTGCGCGGCATAGACATTCGTGAGCATGGCAGCGGCAATGCTGGTGCTACCAATGCCATGCGTGTACTTGGACCAGGAATCGGTGTTGCCGTGCTGCTGATAGATGCCGCAAAAGGGATTGCCGCCGTTGCGTTGGCAGGTTACGTCGGACAAGCATATTTTTCTGATGAGGTCTTTGTATTGTTTCAATTGTTTTTTGGTGCCATGGCAGTGCTGGGTCATGTGTTCCCGGTATTTGCCTCCTTCAGGGGAGGAAAGGGGATCGCCACACTCGTAGGGGTGGTGTTCATTATGTTCCCCGGTGCATTTCTCATTTGTCTGGCTGTTTTCCTGGCAACGTTCCTTGCAACGCGCTACGTATCTCTTGGATCGCTGATGGCTGCTGTTGCACTGCCCGTTGTGGTGATATGGATCAAAGACATTACTCTGCTTCCAAAGGTTATTTTTGCTATTTCGGTGGCATTTTTTGTGCCCATTACCCATAAGAACAACATCAAAAGGTTGCTAAGCGGTAAAGAGAACAGGATCTCGTTCAGGAGATAGCTGTTGTCTGCACTTTCCCATAAAATTTTTTCATGCGTCTGTTTGAAGTTTCGCATAAAAAAATTTTATGTACATTTCTCCTGTAATAAACCCACCAGCATTTTGTATGAAAAATTACAAAATGCTGGTGTACAGGAGGAACCGCTTCGCTTTCCCATAAAATTTTTTCATGCATCTGTTTGAAGTTTCGCATAAAAAAATTTTATGTACATTTGTTCAATGGATGTTTGGCGTAAAAGGGAGGAAAATGCCTTATCCGGGCAATTGCGCGTTCCGTTCGATTGAATGATGTGCTTGCTTTGAGCCATTAACAGTGTACAGTTGTTTTATTGTAAAAAGGTCATGATCCGGTGAAAACGCAAACAAAAAAATGTGATCAATTAAAGGTAAGCCGACCTGCTGATCGTTTTAAGGACAGGTATCCTGCAGGGATCATCCTGTCAGTACCTTCATTGACTTTCGTTTTGGTCCTGGTCATGTTGTGGTCATCATGCGCCACGGTACCCGTTTCGGGACGCCGTCAGCTGCGTTTCCTGCCTGAGGGACTGCTGAGCGAGATGGCCGCCTCCAACTACCAGGCGTTCATGAATGAGCACAAGGTTGTGCCCATCACTGATGCGCGTGCAGAGATGGTGCAGCGCAGTGGCAAGAAAATATCTGATGCTGTGGTGGAGTATCTCAGGGAAACTGGTCAGGCGCGCAGGGTGCAGGATTTTAACTGGGAGTTTCAGTTGGTTGAGAGTGACCAGGTGAACGCATGGGCTATGCCTGGCGGAAAAGTGGCCATCTATACCGGTATTCTCGATCTTACACAGGATGAAAACGGATTGGCGGTGGTTATGTCGCATGAAATCGCCCACGCGGTGGCAAGGCATGGCAACGAACGGATGAGTCAGCAGCTCCTGCTTGCCATGGGAGCCATCAGCCTTGATGTTGCATTGCGTGAAAAACCGCAGGAGACAAGGGATATTTTCCTGATGGCTTATGGAGTGGGAGGAACCCTGGGATCATTGGCATACAGCCGTCAGCATGAATATGAGGCAGATGCGCTGGGCATGACCTTCATGGCAATGGCAGGATACGATCCATCCCATGCGATCTCCTTTTGGGAAAGGATGCTGGCATACTCAGGAGGTGCGCAAGTACCGGCCTTCCTCAGTACCCATCCCACCAATGCAGCAAGAATTGCTGCAGCAAAAGAATACCTGCCTGAAGCGATGAAACATTACAGGCCCTGATTTTGTTGATACAGAACCGGGCAGTTTTATGGGTGATATGGGCAATACCGGGAATATTGAAAATGATCATTCAGCGAAAAATTGTGACACATGATATGGTTAATCGTACTCAGCCTGATCGTCGTGGGAATAGTATTCCTGCTTCTTGAGATATTGGTGGTTCCCGGTGCCACGGTAGTTGGACTTTTCGGGGTGGGACTCGTTGTGGCTGGAATAGTCGTGGCTTTTAATCATTACGGTGTGGAGACAGGGGTGATAACCCTTATTGGCACATTGGTGGTAAGCATCCTGGCGATTGGTATTGCCTTGCGTTCAAATACCTGGAAAAAAGCCATGCACAGCTCAACACTCGAGGGCAGGGTCAACATTGTTGAAGCCGGCAAGGTGGCAAAAGGGGATGAGGGGATCGCCATTACCCGGCTGAATCCAATGGGTAAAGCCCTGATAGAGGAAGAATATTATGAGGTTCGTTCAAAAGACAACCTTATTGCTGAAAATACACCGATTGTGGTGCTGAAGGTGGAAGGAAACAAAATTATTGTGAAATCTAAAGAAGAATAGAAATGGACAACATTGGAGTGATTATTGCCATCGCCCTTGTGAGTATTGTAGGGTTATGGATCATCTTTTACTTTATACCCGTGGGTTTGTGGTTTTCTGCACTGGTATCGGGTGTTCGAATCAGTTTGTTACAGCTGGTATTAATGCGCTGGCGTAAAATTCCGCCGGCAGTGATTGTCAACAACCTGATCTCAGCGACCAAAGCGGGATTGACACTGAACCGAAATGACCTGGAGGCGCATTACCTGGCAGGTGGACGGGTAAAGGCTGTTGTGAATGCCCTCATCAGCGCTGATAAAGCGAACATACCGCTCGACTTCAAGACAGCAACGGCCATCGACCTTGCCGGACGGGATGTGCTGGAGGCTGTTCAGATGTCGGTTAAGCCAAAAGTGATCAACACGCCCCCTGTTGCTGCTGTGGCAAAAGATGGTATCCAGCTCATTGCCAAGGCCAGGGTGACACTGCGTGCCAACATCAAACAACTGGTGGGAGGTGCCGGTGAAGAAACCATCCTTGCAAGGGTGGGTGAGGGGATTGTGACCTCCATTGGTTCGGCACAACACCACAAACAGGTGCTGGAGAACCCCGACAGCATTTCAAAAGTGGTATTGTCAAAAGGACTTGACTCTGGTACCGCTTATGAAATTCTTTCTATCGATATTGCCGACATTGACGTGGGTAAGAATATTGGTGCTATGCTGCAGATCGACCAGGCAAATGCCGACAAGAACATTGCACAGGCCAAGGCAGAAGAGCGCCGTGCTATGGCAGTGGCAGCAGAACAGGAGATGAAGGCAAAAGCCCAGGAAGCAAGGGCAAAGGTGATCCAGGAAGAAGCAGAGATCCCAAAAGCGATCTCAGAATCGTTCAGAAGCGGAAACCTGGGAATTATGGATTTCTACCGCATGGAAAACATAAAAGCCGACACCTCCATGAGAGACCAGATCAGCAAACCAGGCAGCCATTCACAAGGAAAAGGAAAGTCGGGCGATAGTCCGTCGAAATAATTACACCGGAAAACCGTTATGATCCCAGGGATAACCCGGCATGGACATATTGGTATGAACAGTAATAATCTATTCGATTACCCTTCGTGGCTGATTCTTTTGTGTTTGTTCTGCTGATTGGTTTACAGCGCGTTGCTGTATTACAAAAACACGAAAGCCGGTTTTGCCCTATACCTGAAACGGATCCTGGCAGTATTCCGCTTCCTGGTGGTGAGCGTGCTGGCTTTTCTTTTGCTTGCTCCGCTGGTTCAGAAACGGAGTGAGCATGTCGAAGAACCTTTGCTTATATTTTTGCAGGATAATTCGGGATCGTTGCTATATGCTCAGGATGCGGCCTGGTATGAGGAGGAATATGTTCCCGGACTCGATGGTTTTATGGAGACGGCGTCTGGTTTTTTTGACACCCGCCTGTATACTTTTGGTGAGCAATTCTCACGCGATGGCGACATTGACTTTTCTGAACGTGTTACAGACATGTCGGATGCTTTTCGCGAGGTTGATCGACGCTATAGCAACCGTAACGTCGGGGCGATCATCGTGGCTGGAGATGGCTTGTACAACAGGGGGATGAACCCTCTGTATGCCGCTTCCGGCTTAAACCACCCCTTGTATACCATTGCCATGGGCGACACCACGGTGCGCCGTGATTTGATCCTGAAACAGGTAAACCATAACCAGATCACATACCTTGGTAATCATTTTCCGGTTGAAATTGTTGCAGAAGGACTGCAGTGCGGCAGACTGACTACCAACCTGACCGTGCGCAGAGATGGAGAGGAGTTGTATTCTGAGCGGATCACCCTTGCATCAGACCACCATATTGAGACCATCAGTTTTCACCTGGAGGCAGACAAACCGGGTATGCAGCAATACCATGCGGCACTGTCTCCTGTTGAAGACGAAATAAGCGTTGAGAACAATCACCGGGATTTCTTCATTGATGTGATCGACGGACGACAGCAGGTGCTGATCCTTGCCAACAGTCCGCATCCTGATGTTGGCGCCATCAGGGAATCTTTACTGAACAACGATCACTATGAAGCTGATGTGTTTCTGAAAGACGATTTTTCAGGCAGCCTGGAAGCCTATGACCTGGTAATATTGCACCAGCTGCCATCGCGCAGGCATCCGTTGGACGATCTCTTTGAACAGGCTGGTAATGCCGATGCATCGTTGTTGTTTATCCTCGGGAAACAAACCAGTATTGATTTGTTTAACCGGCTGCCGCATGGAATTGGCATTGAGCGGACAGGAACGTCTGAGCTGATTGAATCACTGCCTGTATACAACCAGGGTTTTGTCCTTTTTTCAATGCACGAGTCAACCCGGAACCTGTTTGACCAGGTACCCCCTCTCTATTCTCCTTTTGCCAGTTACTCCGTTCCTGGTAATACCCATACCATGCTGACCCAGAAAATTGGCAGTGTGGCAACCACACGACCCCTGGTCTTTTTTTCCGGATTTGGAGACAGGCGTACCGGTGTAATAACTGGCGAGGGGATATGGCGATGGCGCCTGCACTCCTATCTGCACAACCAACACCACCAGGCTTTTGATGATATGATGGCAAGAATGGTTCAATACCTGGCCCTGCAGGAAGACAGAAGGCTGTTCAGGGTACAGGCGGAAAGTCTGGTTGATGAAAATGAAAACGTCCTCTTTGAAGCCGAATTGTATAACCCAAGCTATGAGTTGATCAATGATCCCGAAGTTCACCTGGTGATCACCAATGAAGAGGGCATCGATTTTCCTTATACCATGGGACGTACATCCAATGCCTACCGGCTTGATGCCGGGAGCTTCGGATCAGGTACTTACCAGTGGAGCGCCAGGGTGCATGCCGGGGGAGAACTCCTTACAGATGAGGGGGTGTTCACAGTAAGTGCCCTCGACCTCGAGGGTCAACGTACCATAGCGGACCATAACCTGCTATTCCAGTTGTCGGAAAACTCTGGTGCAGAAATGTATGGTCCTGACCAGTGGGATGAGCTGATGGCCGGACTACTGGAAAGAGATGACATCAGTCCGCGGTTGTATGAACATAAAGAATATGTTGAGATAATAAATCTTAAGGTCTTGTTCTTTATAATTTTGCTTCTGCTTTCGACAGAGTGGTTCATAAGAAAAAGGAGCGGGGGTTATTAATGGTATAAAACTGACTTGTATGGAGCAAACCATATTTTTGGTGATCATCCTGATCATCGTCCTCGACTTCCTGTTTGACCGCATCATGGATTATCTGAACAGTACCCGTTGGAGCAAAAAGTTGCCCGAGGAGCTCAAAGGGATCTATGATGAGGATAAATACAGGAAATCGCAGGAGTATGCCAGGACAAATATGCGCTTTGGATTGCTGACCAGCACATTGTCCTTCGTATTTATCCTGCTGATGCTGTTGTTTGGCGGGTTTGGGTTCCTGGATTCACTCGTCAGACAGTATACGGACCACCCTGTATGGATGGCTGTGTTGTTTTTTGGTATACTGGGACTCGCATCCGATATACTGTCCACGCCATTTGATCTATACGGGACATTCGTCATTGAAGAAAAGTTTGGATTTAATAAGACCACGCTGAAGACCTACGTCCTGGATAAGATCAAGGGATGGATGCTGGCTGTACTGATAGGAGGCGGATTGCTGGCCGTTTTTGTGTGGTTCTATGCGGCCGCGGGATCATTGTTCTGGCTGTATGCCTGGATCGTATTTACTGCTTTCAGCATTTTTATGATGATGTTTTACAGTACATTGATCGTGCCGCTTTTCAATAAACAGAAACCTCTTGAAGAGGGCCCCCTCCGGGAAGAGATAGAGCGGTTTGCAAAAAAAGCGGGTTTCAGACTTGACAATATTTTTGTAATTGACGGTTCGAAAAGAAGCACCAAGGCAAATGCCTATTTCAGCGGAATTGGTCCGAAGAAACGCATTGTATTATTCGATACGCTGATCAAGGAGCACAGCAAAGAGGAGCTGGTCTCGGTACTGGCCCACGAGATAGGGCATTACAAGAAGCGGCACACATTGAAAGGTGGTGCTGTCTCGGTTCTGCATACTGGGGTGTTGTTGTTTTTGCTGGGATTGTTCATTAACCGTCCGGAATTATCAGGTGCCCTGGGTGCATCAGAACCGAGCTTTCATATGGGGATACTGGCCTTCGGCTTGCTTTATGCACCTTTTTCCCTGGTTCTGGGGGTACTGGGGAACAGGCTGAGCAGGAAGTACGAATACCAGGCGGATGCTTTTGCCGCCCGGCACTATGATGCCAGGCCACTGCAGGATGCATTGAAAAAACTGTCTGTAAACCACCTGAGCAACCTGCGGCCCCATCCGGCTTACGTTTATGTGCATTATTCGCATCCCCCCTTGCTGAAGAGGCTTGCCTGTCTCGACAGGTTCAGGCAATGAGGCCCGTCATTATTGTCCCGGTGCCGGCTGAACGGCCATCGGATGCCGGAAAAGGACGCAGTACAGACCATATGATCTTTTAATGGACAAATTATAAGGGTGTAATGAAACGATCGTCGCCACCGTTGGCAGAGAAGCTTCGTCCTGTGACCCTGGATGACTATCTGGGACAGCAGCATCTTGTGGGTGACGGTGCGATATTGAGGAAGTCTTTGGATAGCGGCCAGATTCCCTCGATGATATTATGGGGGCCCCCCGGGGTTGGCAAAACAACACTTGCTTCATTGATCTCCCATCAGCTGATGCGTCCGTTCCATACTCTGAGTGCCGTCAGTTCGGGGGTTAAGGATGTGCGTGAGGTGATCAATAAGGCCCGGGAGTCTGGTGGCTCTGCCATATTGTTCATTGATGAGATCCATCGTTTCAGTAAGTCTCAACAGGATAGCTTGCTGGGGGCAGTGGAAAAAGGGATCATCACGCTGATTGGTGCTACCACAGAGAATCCGTCTTTTGAGGTGATATCGCCCTTGCTGTCGCGCTGCCAGGTATATATCCTCAAAGAACTCGATACTGGCGACCTGGAGCTGCTGCTTGCCAAGGGGATAGAACTGCTGCAACGGGAGACCGGAAAGCAAATTGAGGCAAAGGAATCGGAGGCGCTGATACGCATTTCGGGGGGAGATGCCCGCAAGCTTCTGAACGCGCTTGAGCTGGCTGTTCAGGCAGACAATGAAGAACGGGTTGTGCTGACCAACAAAAAAGTGCTTGGGGTTATCCAGCAAAACCTTGTGCTGTATGACAAGGCAGGGGATATGCATTATGATGTGATATCTGCATTTATCAAATCGGTACGGGGCAGCGATCCCAATGCAGCGGTATATTACCTGGCGCGGATGATCGAAGGGGGTGAGGACCCAAAGTTTATTGCACGCAGGCTGGTCATACTGGCTTCGGAAGATATTGGCAATGCCAATCCAAATGCCCTGCTGCTGGCAACATCGTGCTTTGAAGCAGTGAACATGATCGGCATGCCCGAAAGCCGCATCATTTTGTCACAGACCACCATATACCTTGCTGCTTCTCCCAAAAGCAACTCAGCATACCTGGCCATTGGCAAAGCCCAGGAGCTGGTGAAAAAAACCGGCAATCTGCCGGTACCGCTCAGCATCAGGAATGCGCCCACCGGGTTAATGAAAGCGACCGGTTATGGGAAAGATTACCTGTATGCACACGATCACAAAGATCATTTTGCCGATATGGAGTTTATGCCCGGGAAGATTGCGGGGAAAACCTTGTATGAACCATCAGACAATGCAAGGGAGAAGGAAATGCGGACACGCCTGAGGCTGTTGTGGAAAAACAAATACGGCTATTGACAACTGCAGGTTTTTGCCTGTTTTATATATGCAGGGTGGCATGAACATCAGAGCTTATGACATATAGGGACCATTTTTTCAAATACCTGGCACAAACATCGTCTTTCCCGCTGGCACTTGAGATTGAAAAGGCTGAGGGGATATATATGTATGGCACGGATGGCAGGGAGTATATTGATATGATCAGCGGCATTTCCGTAAGTGCTGTCGGTCACCGTCATCCTGACGTTGTTGCAGCAATGAAGGAACAGCTTGACCATCACCTCCATCTGATGGTTTACGGGGAGCTGATCCAGCCGCCCCAGACCAACCTTGCCTGTTTGCTGACCGGCCACCTTCCCGCTACACTCAACAATGTATACCTGGTAAACTCAGGCAGTGAGGCCATTGAGGGGGCCCTGAAGCTGGCGAAGCGATATACCCGGCGGACAGAAGTGGTGGCTTTTAAGGATGCATACCATGGAAGCTCACATGGTGCGTTGAGCATAACCGGACGGGAAGCAATCAAACAGTCATTCCGTCCACTGTTGCCCGATATCAGGCATATTGTCTTTAATGACCCTGGCATGCTGGATCAAATAACGAAACGGACGGCCTGTGTTGTTGCTGAGACCATACAGGGTGAAGCGGGGGCTGTTGTGCCCGGTAAAAATTTTATGCAGGCACTGCGTCAGCGGTGTTATGATACCGGTGCATTGCTCATTCTCGATGAGATCCAGGCAGGGATGGGACGCACGGGTGAACTTTGGGCATTCAGTCATTTTGGCATCGAACCCGATATACTAACGCTGGCCAAAGG
The DNA here is from genome assembly GCA_003559735.1 of Bacteroidales bacterium. Classification (GTDB taxonomy): domain Bacteria; phylum Bacteroidota; class Bacteroidia; order Bacteroidales; family UBA7960; genus PUPG01. The sequence goes on from PWKN01000260.1 coordinate 48,925, forward strand.
TTTTGGAGGGGGAATGCCGCTGGGAGCCTTTATAGCCAGCAGGGAAATGATGCGTTGTTTATCGGAACGACCTGTCCTGGGTCATATTACCACTTTCGGTGGGAATGCCCTTTGCTCTGCCGCAGCAACAGCCACACTGCAGACAATCATCGGAAAACGGCTGTGGGAAAATGCGGTCAGGCAGGAAAAAACCATCCGCAAGCACCTCATCCATAATGACATTCTTAAAATAAGAGGGAAGGGACTGTTGCTGGCGGTTGAATTTGACAGCGCAGACCGATGCAAAAAGATCATTGACCGGTGCCTGGAAGGTGGACTGCTAACTGACTGGTTTTTGTTTGCTGATCACTGTATGCGCATTGCACCACCGCTGACCATAACCAGTGAAGAAGTTGAAAAAGCATGTGCTGTTATTTTGCAGGCTGTGGAAGATGTTGCTGGTTGATTTATAAAGAGATTGTTAGTATCTTTAGGGCTTGATAGGAAGTGATCATTGTTGTGAATACACTTGTGACGACACACAATATACAGAAGGTGTATGGATGCCAGACTCAAGAGCCTCTTAAGCAAAAGACCCTTGCAAAGCCTGCCGGTCAGGGGGTTTTTCAGCAACTATCCGGTTGTCAAACATTTAAAACAGGGTGATTTTTTACTGATCACAGGAAAAAGTGATTATGTATGGGCTTATCTATGCGGGGAAAATCCTGAAGAGCTTTTACAGCTGCTGGACAAGTTTGGCTATGAAACGCTCTATTTTGCAAATGTTGAGGAATGGATGTTGCCGGCATTGACACACGTCAGGAAGATTGAATGGAAACTTACCACGCACCGGTATTATCTTTCTGATGAAAAAACCGTTGAAACTCCTGACTATGTGTCGCAGGCGCTTGACCCCGCCATGGCCGAATATATTTACAGCCATTCTGCATACAAGGATTTTACCTCAGAGGGCTATATCAGGGAACGGCTTGTTAAAGATGTTTCGGCCGGTATCTGGATCGACGGGGAGCTTGTGGGATGGGGATTGACCCACGATGATACATCGCTTGGCTTTCTGCAGGTCATTCCCCGTTACCGTGGTCAGGGTCTGGGTGAAAGCATATTGCGTTTTTTGATCATGGATAAAAAAACAAAAAAGAAACCCGTTTTTGTGAACATAGAACCACACAATCACCAGTCCATCAACCTGGTAAAAAAACTTGGTTTTGATTTTGACCGCGAAGTAAGCTGGGTAAAGCTTGTATGAACAACCCGCCGGTTATTTCTTTGTGAAGACAAAAAGCTCCGTATGTTCGTTGTTCCGGATTTGTTGTACCCAGGACCTTGACCTGGTTGCTTTTTCCTCAACTTTTTGCCTGTCATACGCAATCATGGTGAAGTCACTGCGATGTGCCGCGAGCATATCCTCAACCGGGTGTTCTCCAGTGATGCCGGCCACCTGTGCAAAATCAGAGAAGAGGATACAGATGGTGGTACCTGGCAAACATTTGTCCCTAAGCTCATCGAACAATCTGTCGAAAAAGCCGGCCTGGTAATAACAACCGCCGTCAAGTGCTGTTTCTGCTTTTCCTGGTATCCATGGCGGATTACACACCACCAGGTCATCCGCACCAGGGAGAAACTGTCCGAAGAAACTCCCCTGCTCAGCCAGAATGGAGTGCCCGGGATATATGTCCGACCGCTGCACATCCATTCGTATGCTGTAGATGGCATTGGGATTGATATCTGTTGCAGCTACCTTGCCGATGCCTCTTTTATACATGATAAAGGACAAAATACCACAACCGGCACCAATATCCAGTGCACCGGCGAATGTTTTGTCAGTTCCAGCCAGCCACCGATCAAACAGGTGCAGGTGTCCGAAGCGGGTTGGAAAGTACACACCATAGAAAGGGTGTACAGTATGGTTGATCACCGGGTACCTGATCCCTTTCTCATACCACTGCCTGGCACCATTCAATCCAAGGTAATCGGGAAAGGTCATATACAAAACACTCATTCCCGGATAAAAATCGTTCAGCCATTGATTTACCGGTGCTTTATCCAGACAGGCCTTTCCGTCGTGAACACCGATCCAAAGCTTTGACAGGGATGCATGGAGCATAGCGCGGTGCTTTCTTGAGGAAAGATAGTCACGTACCGGGACTTTTTTCCTCACCTGTTGTTTGATCCAGCTGTAAAATGACAATGCAAACCCGTACGTCCCTGTAAGATGAATGTCATAACCGTTGTTCAGCAGGAACATCATCTTTTTAAAGGGAGTCCCCGGAATGACTTCCTTCATGCCTGCCGCTGTATTTCTAACGACTGGTTTTATAAGATTGCCGTGGGGTGGCGGCTGGTTTTTCATTGGTTATCCAGGTTTTGATCAGCGAAATAATGCCACTCTTTCATTGCACAAAGATAATGGTCGCACGGGTATGATTGGTTATGGGTTATAACATCTTTTTACGCCATAATGGCATAGCCAGAAGCGGTAAATGCCGAAAAGATCAATGCAAAGCATAAGGACGGCGTCTTGCTGATCTCTGTTCCGAAGCGGGAAGAGGCAAAGCGGAAGCCACCGAAACAGATAGACATATCATAGGATTTCAGGGCACATTAATCAACGAAGAGACCACCAGGAGGTGGTCTCTTTTTATATGCTGGCTGTATCGGCGAGCATCAGTATGGATCGTGCAGGGACTGTTGCTGATTGTTCACATTCATGATCGAAGCCCTGGGTGTCGACCCCTTTCTCGTTAATGCCATATTTCGTTGCCACTATACGGTATTTGCCTGCTGGCAGTGATACGGTAACTTTGTGTGGATTTGCATTGAAAAATACCACGATATGTTTCCATTTGTCGCCGTTGGCGTTGTTTTTGATCTGAAAGCCCACGATCAGTGGGTCATCGCACGGCAGGAAATGCAGGTGTTCCTGTATCATGCTTGTCCGGGTCATCCGAAAGGCAGGATGGTTTTTACGCAATGCGATCAGGTCGCGGTAGAAGGCAAACACGTTATAGTATTCTGCTTTGTTATGCCATACCAGTTGGTTGATGTGGTCGGGAAGGTTATAGGTATTGTGTTCTCCTGATTTTGTTCGTACAATCTCTTCACCGGCATGCAGGAATGGTATTCCCTGGCTGGTGAGCACAATGGCATTGGCGAATTTTTGAATGGCCAGTTTGTCTTCGGTGCTGCACCCGGCGCATGTGTAGACTGTTTTATCCCACAGGCAGGGATTGTCATGGCACGTAACGTAGGTGATTGTTTTCTGAGGTTTGTCGGCGCAGGGCTTTTTGGAATACATTACTTTTTCATAGTTGACCTGCGGATGGTCTGTTGATGCCACGATGCCATACCTGATGCTTTCTCTCATTCCGTGCGCACCCGCCATGAATCCCGGTATCTCGTTGTTTGTCCACGCACCCCTGATGGCATCGCGGATATCATCGCTGAAGACCGCAATTCCGTCAAGATGCCGGGCATGATCTTTCAGTGCCCGGTTTTCCAGGGGTAATGGTGTGTCACCACCGGTCCACCCCTCACCATACAACAAAACATGTCCGGGCAGTACCTTTCTTATTTCATTCATTGTTTCGATGTCGTGCAGTCCCATCAGGTCGAACCGGAAGCCGTCGATATGGTATTCGCTGTGCCAGTATTTCAGTGACTCTATCATAAACTGGCGCATCATGGGCCTTTCCGATGCCGTTTCATTACCGCATCCTGAACCATTGGCATAGCTCCCATCGGGGTACAGGCGGAAAAAATAGCCCGGCGAAAGTTGCTCGAAAGGGGATCCGGGCGCATCGTACATATGGTTATACACAACATCCATGATCACCCCAATTCCGTTCTGATGCAGGCACTGGACCATTTGTTTGAATTCAGTGATGCGCACCCTGCCATCGTAAGGATCGGTCGCATAGGAGCCTTCCGGAACATTGTAATTTTTTGGATCATAGCCCCAATTGTACTGGTCATCGTTGGATTGTGCTTCATCAATGGTCTGAAAGTCAAACACAGGCAGCAGGTGAACGTGTGTTACCCCAAGCTCTTTCAGGTGGTCTATCCCGGTTGGTAACCCTTCCGGACTACGTGTGCCGGTTTCGGTGAATGCCAGGTACTTTCCCTTGTTCTTTATTCCGGACGAGGGGTGGACGGAGAAATCACGGAGATGGATCTCCCATATTATGGCGTCTGTATGATCATCTAACTGTACCGGTCGATCATGGTCCCACCCCTCCGGCTCTGTTTCAGCCAGATCGATGATCATGCCTCTGTTGCCATTTACGCCTACAGCCCGGGCCTGGGGGTCGGGCACCTCGCCGGACCATTTTTCGTCAATCCGGGCCTGCAGCGTATAGAACAGGTTTTTTTTGTCGCCCTCCAGGGTAAGTGACCAGCATCCGTCAGCATCCTTATTCATAGGGATGCGCTCCAGCGGTGCCCCGTTATGTCCATGTTCATAAAGGATAAAGAGCACTTTGGAGGCTGATGGTGACCATATTTTTACAAAAGTTTTGTTACCCGTATAATGAACACCCAGGTCGTTTCCTTTGTATACAGGGTATTGTTTCCATCGTTCATGTATCGGATGCATCAGATAATGGTTTTTATATTTCAGTAACCTGAACCCGGCCCTTTTGTGCCGGACAGGTGTCATTTGGTTGTGCACGAAGATCAATCCATGTTTCCAGGATCAGTCAGGTCAGATGATGCGTTCACCTGGTTCTGGTGCATAAAACAGGATTTTCGCAGTGCAAATATAGTGATCATAGGGAGACTTCACCGGGTAGTTTACTCACTGTGTTTGGAAAAACCGGTTGCATAATTGATCACATAGGTATAACCAGTGGGATAAGCAGGATGTTTGTCTTTTGCTGTTCCAGCGAGGTGAAGCTGTGGGTCGAGGATGATCCGGCGATGGCTTCTGTTGTACACCTGGTCATCTATAAGCAGGTACAATACGGCATCGTGCGCAGAAAAGCTTCCATAGGCAATATTTTCGGCGATCCTGTCGGTCCATTCACCAAAGCGTTCGATCCGTCTGCGCATCCCTCCTTGTCTGCCGTGCCCCCTGATCCCCCGTTCACACAGATAGTTTACGTGTGTTTGAGCCGCCAGCGACAGTCCATCTGAGGGATAAAGGAGTCCCATTGGCCTGGTTCGCATCAGTTCAGTATACAACTCCAGGGCAGGTTCAACGCCTTCCCTGGTTATCATGATCGTTGAAATACCGGGGTAATGAAATTCATTTCCCTGAAAATAGCCGATGTATTCGTTTACATAAAGCCGGGCAAACCTGGCAGGATCATATCGGACAAGGTTGTGTGCCAGGATTATGTTCTTTTCGTCATCATCAAGGTAATCTGCATTAATGGCGGTATTCAGACTGTCGGCCGGCCATTTGTCGGCAAGCAGCCGCATCACATACTCCTCATTAGAGAGGTTGGGGTCAGAGACACGCATTTTGCTGGACTGCGATGGTTTTGGCTGGGGGAACAACAGTGTCCGGCATGAGGAAAAGATCAGCGTAACCAGCAGGGTGAACAGCAGGACTTTGTAATTATTCACCAGGTGATTGTGCATATAATGTCATTGGTGGCCATATGGCCCGCATTGTAATTAATACAGGATAGGGTAATGAAACCAAACCCGGGGATAAAAATACAATAACCTGGCAACTTCACCAAACAGTTACCGGTCGGGAATGTGCACCAAGCATTGTTTAATCATAGGGAGGATAAGACAATATCACCCGCCACTGTCTGCCGTGCATCTGAATTGTATCCCAAATGGCCATTTTTACCATTCTCTCTCCGGTATCAGGATCTATAAAGATATAATCGCCTTGTCCTGATTCACTTTCAGCTATCTGATCACCCAATTCAAGCAATGTGCGGTTATCCTCGTACAGGTAGTCCAGGAACAGCATTTGACCGGTACCGTCAAACGCTTTATCAAATATTATCCTCCCTTCGGGTTCGATAATCCACGGATCATAAAATGTTTCCGCGATATACGGTGTGACCAGTTCTTCAACCATTATCTCGGGCCTGATCAGCAGGTTCACGTAACCACATATGTTCCCTTTTTTGTCATGGACCGGATGTTGCAGGCTGACCGCATCAAAACCTTCGACAGCTAGAAAAGAGCTGCTCAGCATGGGCGCCTGAACTTTTTGCATGCTAAGGTAGTTTTCATGGTCGCGAATATTTTGTCCCTCTGAGGGATAAAAATCTGATGGTTCAATATACACGATCTTGCCATCCGGATCGACCAGTGCACAAGAAATCACATAAGGATTGCCCTGGTAAAGTTTGCGGAAGGCATTTCTGGCGACATGTTCTGGCGGGAATGCTGCACCAAATCCGGTGACGGTATTGTACAGGTTTTTATCCATCCGGATCAATTGTTCACTTATGGAATTGCTGATTTTTTGAAGGATATCTTTTGCTTCGGGCAAATAAGTATCATCCACTTTTTCACCAATTTTTCCGAATACCACCCGCCAGTCATTAAAATCAAGCTTCCTGAACAGTATGTGCGTTTGTCTTCCTGCAAACACATAAGATGTATACCCTTCCTTTTTTTGGGTAATTGTTTCCAGTGCCAGTTGCATCGACGGACTCCCTTGTTGCAGGGGATTCATAAAGACAAAGTCTTTTCTTGGGTGCAGGACGGTATAGGCTTCTTCATCAATAACATACCAGAGGTAATCGGACGAAAGGTTGAGCGATTGGCTGATCAGTTGCTGGAAATCATCCAGGAATATTGACAATGCCACGGCACCGGTAACTTCGTCCTCTTCGAACACCGGTACAGCCATCAGCACAGATTGTTTGCCGGCCGACCGACTGTAGATCAGGGATCCGTGAATCTCTTCTCCGTTGAAGAGTGGCTCAAAATATTCCCTGTCAGATACATTCAGTCCGGTATAGTCGTGTTGCACGCTGTAGTAGTTGCCATCCGGTTCAATATACAGCGCGGCACCTGGTATGGCGTTGCAAAGGGTATGCAGACCCGGTCTTATTTCGGGCCATATGCCGCTGCGTGTTGCAGGCGATATGGCGATCAGGCGTAAGGATGTCAGCGCGTGCTGCATGTATGTTTCAATAAGACTGGCGGTTACTCCCAGTGCATGGCGCGCGTCCATATCATAATACAATCCGGCTTTATCTGCTGGTGCATTGGCTACCTGTATTTCTGTCGTTACAGCGGTTTGTGAACCATCATTGCCCGACTGCAAGGTCGCCGGATGGGTGGCAGTGAGCAGCAGCAGAAAGCCAAGGATTGCGGAAGACAGGATTGTGTTGGTTTGCGGGTTGCGGTTGGTGTGTTCCTTAAGATGCGTGTTCATATCTTATCCCTCCTTTGTTTTAATGTATAAAGCAGGCAGGGAAAACAATCCGGTACCATTCTTTGGCAAAATGGATGATGCCGGGATTTTCCAATTGCAATATATTGATTTATTTGCAATTTTACAAGAAGAGGAGGGGAAAATCGGGAAAAAGGGGGACAATCCCTAACCCGGACATTAATTGACCGTACCCAGAAGTTGCAGCAATTCCCTTTTGCGTCTGCGTGCCACGGGCAATTCATGTCCGCGCATCCGGATGAGCAGCTTGTTGTTTTTTATTTCCATTTCCTTTACCCGGCGCAGGTTCACCAAAAATGACCGGTGAATGCGGAAGAATGACTGTCCGGCAAGCAACTCCTCTACAGCACCGAGTGGCATGTCGACGAGTTCATTTGAACCATTTTTCAACACCATGATCGTGTAGCCTTCGAAGAGGAAAATGTAGTCAATGACATGTTTGCCGGCAAAATCTCTGACAAGTGTGTCCTGGTTTACCATGATACAGAATGATTTATGTGAATAAACTGTGCATTGTTGTTCCGTTACCGTGTTGAATTATAAAAGGATACAAAAGCTCTTCTTTTTCTTCGTGAAACAGGAATCGTGAGTCCGCCGACAAACCTGATCACGGACTCCTCCCTGCTGAACCGGTCAATAAATGATGAATTGATGATGTAATTCCTGTGGGGCTGAAAAAACTGGTATTCCGGCATTTTATCGAGCAGGTCACATAATGGCATCCGGAGTTGTTTCAACAGTTTCTCACCTGCATAGACACCCGTTATCCCTTTTTTGTGATGGATATGTGTGATGCTTTGGAATGGTACCAGTACGATCCGTTTTTTTTCGCGGACCCATAAGCCAGTGTTGGGTATGGCCGTCGGACATTGTGTTGTCATGGTGGTAATTTTGATTTTTATGTCGTAAAATTATATAGATATAACATAAAAAACAAAATAAAAACCAAGTTTTTTATAAAAACGGAAGAGAAATTAGTTTAAGTGGTAGTTTCGTATGAATCGGCAAATGATTTCCATTGAGCAAACTCTTTTTGTTTCATTACCCTGGGCACCTTCACCTGTCCGCCTTTCGACAGGTTTTTCTCCATCCATGCATGGAATGTAGCCGGATTTGTGATGGTCACCCTGATATCTTTAAGCGCTTTGCTTCGTGCCATTCGATAGGCCTTATTCATTTCTTTCAGGCACTGGTCGAGTGCTTGTTCCAGGTCCAGTGTGTTTGCTTTACCTTCTGCACCCAGGTACCAATGGTGAATATAGTTGTCTCCCTCCCTGACGGCTGCCACGGTAAATTCTGGAATTCGCAGTGAAAACCTTTCCTCAAGCTCTTTCATTGCCTGGTTCATCTGGATGACAGACAGCTGGGATCCAACCACATTCAAAAAATGTTTTGTCCGCCCTGTAATGACTATTTCAGCAAGTTCCTTGTTGGTGAACCTGATGGTGTCGCCGATCATATACCTCCAGGCACCTGCCACGGTAGAGATGATCAGCACGTAATCCTTGTCGTTCTCTACCTCTGCAAGTGTCAGTGAAGGAGCATTACTGGTCACCCTGCCATTTTCATCGATGTTCTCTTCGGTAAACGGAACAAACTCAAAATATAGCCCGCTATTGGTCGACAGTGTCATGGCCATTTGCTCATTTGGTCTGGACTGATAAGCGATGAAGCCTTCTGAAGCGAGGTATGTATCGATAATGGTGATGGGATGACCCAGCAGTTTTTCGAAAGACTTCCGGTATGGTTCGAATGAGACACCCCCCGAGGCAAACACTCTTAAACCGGGCCATATTTCGTGAATATGGCTGACTTTATTGTATTCAATGACCTTTTTCAGCATCAGCTCATTCCACGAAGGGATGCCAGCCATGGATCCGATGTCCCATTTTTTTGCTTTTTTCGCAATGGCGTTTACCCTTTTGTCCCAATCGGTGATGGATGCGATTTTTTTTCCCGGTCTGTAAAACCGTTCAAACCACGACGGAATGTTCCTGGCTGCGATGCCACTTATTTCTCCCTCGTAATGCTTGCGCGATTTTTTCAGCCTGGTACTGCTGCCCAGCATCATGATCTCCTTTTCAAAAAATTCGGCCGGGAAATCAAAATTGGCGGTTGACAGTATTTGAAAAAGGCTGGTTTTCCGTATGGCTTCCAGCATGTCTTCGGTGACAGGTATCCGTTTGCTTTCTTTCCCGGTGGTTCCGGCACTCAGCGCATAGTACGATGTCCTGCCCGGCCAGCTGATATCCGGCAGGTCTTTCTCAAGCTGTTTTTTCCACCATCCAGAATACATTGCATCGTAGTCGTGATAGGGCACATGCCGGGCATAAGCCTTCTCCATGTCAGGCGCTTCCAGTATTTGCCCAAAGCGATGATGCTTCCCAAATTCGGTGTGCTCTGCCTTTTCCAGCAAATGACGCAAAATATCCTGCTGGGCTTCAACATGGGAAGGCCCGGGAATTACCCTGTCGGTTATTTCCAGTGCGGCTTTGATAATGTTTCCCAATACAACCATATATTCTTATGTTAAAAAATGATCACTGTTTTGCTCTAATCTGCATTAATCATGCTTATCATTCAGGTCAGATGCGAGGCGTCGAAAGCCGTTGACAACAGTCCGCAAGCCGCCTGTATATCTTCTCCGCGCGACCGTCGTATCGTGGTGATCAGACCTTTACCCTCCAGTTCTTCTTTGAATGTCAATATGTTTTCATTGGATGGCGGACGAAGGTTGCTGCCGGGAACAGGGTGAAACCGTATGAGGTTGATGCGGCAGCGAATGCCCTGGAGCAGGCGTGCCAGTGCCTTTACGTGTTTATGACTGTGGTTCAGCTCATTAAAGACAATATATTCGAACGATATCCGTCGTTGTTTGTCCACCGGATGACTGCGAATGGCATCAATAATCTGTTTAAGGGGGTGGATCTTTTGGGCCGGAACAAGTTGTTTTCTTTCTTCTTCAAACGGTGAGTGGAGGCTGATGGCCAGGTGGCAGTTGCTTTTTTCAAGGAATGTCTGCATTGCCGGCAGCAATCCAATCGTAGAGACGGTAATGCGGCGCGGACTCATACCCAGGCCATAGCTGGCAGTGAGTATAGTAAGGGTTTTCAGCAGGGATCCGAGATTATCCAGGGGTTCTCCCATGCCCATGAAGACGATGTTGGTCAGCTGCTGGCTTTCGGGAACACTGCACACCTGGTTGAGCATTTCGCCGGCGCTGAGCTGACCCTGAAAGCCCTGTCGTGCGGTCATGCAGAAAGTACACCCCATCTTGCATCCCACCTGGGATGAAACACAGAGGGTATGTCGTTTTTGATCAGGTATATAGGCAGTTTCAATAAATCCGCCCTTTAGGGTCCTGAACAGGTATTTCCTGGTGCCGTCTGACGAAATTCGGGTTTCTACCGGCGACCCCCAGCCCGTTGTATATGATCGCTCCAGCTCCTGCCGGAAGGTTTTTGGAAGGTTTGTCATCTCTTCGATACTGTCCACCCTCTGTGTATACAACCATCCGGCTATCTGTTCCGCAGTATATTTTGGCCGGCCGTACTGGTCGACAATTTCCTGAAGTTCTTCCAGCGTCTTTCCGGCAAGTGGTATTTTGTCATTTGTCTGCATAGAATGTAATTCAGGGCTTTTTGTTTGTACATAATGCTGGCTATGCTAAAATATGGTTTTTCCGGTCAGCATTGGATTGTTTTTTAACATGGAACCATTGGCCACATGACTACCTGGTGCTTTCATCATACAAAGGTAATCAATTTGTTACGAACCCATTGTTGCTGGCATTCAGAAAAGGTTTCCCTCTGTTTGTCCGCCAAAGAAAGTCTTGTTTTTTTGTACCTTTGTTTTTTCCGATACTGGTTTTGTCAAACAAATCGCATTGCCATGACGTTTTTCGTAAGATCTTTTCTAATGGTATGTTGTGTTGTTATTTTCATCCCGTTCCGTGCTTTGGCAATTTATGGGGATGGATATGGTGTCCAGCTAAGCTGCAATGCCTCCGACAACAGCACCAGGGGTCACCTGAGGGCCTCGTATATAGCTGACCTTCCCGATAAACTTGTTTATTTCAGGATTGACCAGGGTTTCTCTTACGGGCGCATGTTGGATCAGCGCATGTCGAACTTGCACTATGCTGGTCCGGGCGGAGTACTTTCATTTGCCCGTCATGTGCGGACCGGTAATTATATTTCTGAGATCCGGTTTGCACAGGTGGCCTTTCATTTTGCGCAACCTGTGCATGAAGGGACCATGGTATACAACCCTGTCTTGGGTGCTGGTTATACGCGGTTACAGGCATTACGAACCCGCTCGGCTGTTGATCTTTACGTGGGGGGTCAGGCTGAACTGTACGGCAACACGCGCATTGCTGCCTCTATGAGTAACTCATTTTTGTTCTCTGACCTTTCTGGTCAGCTAAAGGCCAGTGGTCAGGCTTCATATGGATTGTATTTGTTTGACCGGCTCTGGCAGTTTGAATTTACCTTTGCTGCTGCGTTGGCTGGTTATGGGATCAGGTTGCCTGAATACGGCGTAAATTACCATCTGGCAGAACATGGTGGTACATACATGCTGAACAGTGAAAACCTGGTGCTTCACCCCGGCAATTACGCCCACTTCTGCACCGGGATTTATTACAAAGGGTCGCTCGGCCGCCAGCACAATCCCAACCGTTTCCGGATTGGTTATGCGTGGGATTATTACAGAATAAAGGGCAGTCACGATCTGAACGTTTATCATGCCAGTCACCAGCTGGTACTGGCCTTTTATTTTTTAATGAACTGAATGGCAAAAAACCAATGCAGCATAAACCAATCCATTGCCTTTTGCCGATCCTCCGGCTGATGTATGCTGGAGGAGCTGGTTTTTAAGGCTTGGCAAGGTCTGGTTCAGCTGCCTTAGGTATAAAAAATTAAAAATATGAACAGGATGAAGAACATGCAATGCCGTTTGCTTTTTTTATTCTTGCTTGCCGGACTGGTGTCATGTGAGAAGGTCTTCATGGAAGATGATGCGAAAAACGATCCGGTGAGTATTTTCAATGACATATGGACGTTTGCCGACCGGCATTATTCATTTTTTGAAGAAAAGGGCATTGACTGGGATGCGGTATATGACGATTACAGGCCCAGGGTTCGTGCAGACATGAATCCGGTTGAACTATTTGACCTGTGTGCAGAGATGCTTTACCTGCTGCGCGACGGACACGTGAACCTGTTGAGTTCCTTTGACCGGTCGCGCAACTGGCAGTGGTACCTTGATTATCCGGATAACTTTCATTATCCGGTGATTGAGCGGCATTACCTTGGCGGACGGCAGCGTTATGTGGGACCATTGCAATTTGCCTACATCGGGAAGGATGATGATGATGAAAGGGACATTGCCTATGTTTATTATGGAAGTTTTGCCAATCCCGTCAGCGAAGGCAATCTTGATCTGATCATCAGAAACCTTGACGATGCTGTTGGACTGATCATAGATGTCCGCAACAACGGAGGAGGAAGTCCGACGTACGGCCGGAACATTGCTGCCCGTTTTGCTGCTGAAAAAGTCTTTGTTGGTACCAATTATGTGAAAACCGGACCCGGTCATGAAGATTTTCGTCCGGAGGGCGTAACCATTACACCCCACAGCGGATTGACCTATGGGGGCAATGTGGTGGTACTGACCAACAGGAGGAGCTACAGTGCCACAACATACTTTGTACAATACATGAGGGAGCTTGATAATGTGACCGTGATTGGTGATGCTACCGGTGGCGGAGCAGGACTTCCGGCTTTCCGTGACCTGGCAAACGGATGGCGCGTACGCGTGTCAAGCACCCGTTTTTATTGTCCGGCCGGAAACAGCATTGAACCTGGCATCGATCCGGATATTTTTCAGAACATGTTTGTCCCTGGTGAAGACATAACCCTTGAGCACGATGCCATCATCGACAGAGCCATTGACCACCTCCGGGCATTATAGTTCAGACACATGAATTTATGGAGAGACTCTAAATACAAAAACATTATAATAATCTTCCAGATAATATTTGCTTGCTTCTAATTTTTTTATATCTTTGCCACAAATTCGCATTGCGAAAGTCTGCGCTTTGCTTCTGGTAGAATGAAGCTTCCTGCGCGCTGCAACATATTTTTTTCCTTATGCTGCAGTTAATCTGAACAGGAATATATTTATTAACAGCAAATGAGGTGTGCGGCATATTGCCGTGCCGGTTTGCATTTATTTATTTATTTATATAATTAAATAGTTTAAATTATGTTTTTAAAGTATTGTTTGATTTTGTTACTTTTTATTGTTATGGTTATGCCGGGAAGTAAAGTGTTTGCCGGTGATGATGAAGATTATCTGCATGTAGGGGGTGCAATCCGTTATAATGTGGTAAGTCAGCATTATGAGCACAGTGCATCGGCGACCAGTCATTATGCCACCTGGGATACCTGGCGCTTAAATGTCTCAGCAATGTACAGCGGTGTTTCACTGGTATTTGAATATCGCTTCTATCCAACGTTCAACACCCATTTCATCAAGGAAGGTCACCTCGGTTACTCTTTTTCCGACAATTTATCGATGCAGTTGGGGGTGACGCAGGTACCCTTTGGAAACATTACCTATAATTCACACTCATGGTGGTTTATGAGTGGCTATTATGTTGGTTTGGAAGATGATCATAATATGGGATTGAAGTTTGATTATGATGTAAATGACCGTTTCAACATTATGGCAGCATATTTTCGTCAGCAGGATCCCGCCGGTCCGGCCCACAATGTCGCACCTTATGCTGGACCAGGTGCGGGGACCTATTCATATAATGTGATTCCCGATGCCGACGGAGAACTGTCAGGCAGTCCGGCGCATATCCGTGAGCTGAACCAGCTGAATGTCCGCCTGGGATACATGCTGGCTCCCACCTTTGAGGTAGGTGTTTCCGGACAACTGAAGGGGCTGTATAATTCGGTGCTGGATGATGCAGAATATGGACATGCCCTGGCTGTTCACGCCGATGGAACCTTTGGCAACTGGAGTACAAAGGTTCAGTTCATCAACTATGATTATGCCGCCCGTAATGACGATGGTGTAATGATGGACAGGGTTCAGATGGGTGCTTATGGTGACCCGTATTATGGTGACGGGGTTGCTGCCAGGGCAAATATTTTGTCAGTGGGTGGCGGCCGGAGCATCGATGTTGACTGGGGTCCCATTTCAAACATCATGCCCTATGTGGATTATGCCCTTATGACTAAAGATGGATCATTGGAAGTGGATGGTCAGATGTTCGACTTTGAGGATTCACATATGCTGGTACCCGGTTTTCTGATTACTGCAGGAAACATATGGACGTATGTTGATTTTGCATTGGGTAAGAATCACCCGTGGCTTACCGACAACTTTGGTACCGGTATGGGTGCAGGTCAGCTAGATGAGGCAGGAAGACCGATTCCCGCAGAAGACCTGGACTGGAATCTTCGGTTTAACATCAATATTGGCTATTATTTTTAATATGCAAAGGATGGGAAACAATTTACTTCAGCGATCTTTTGTATTGAGTTAATGCTCTTTTTAACAAATATTTTACAACAGTTGCCTGATCAACAGGCGTAAACAGTATGTCGTTTTGTTTCAGGCCCTTATTAAAAAACAAAAACAGGAGGAAGTGATGATGAAAAACACAAAGAGTAAGCTAAACAAGTTATGGATTGTGGTTGCTGCATCTTTTCTAATGCTGATGAACCTGCAGTATTGTGCCCCGGAGACCGATGAGATTGAATTGGGGTATGTTTTGTGGGATTGCGCCAATGCTTCTACGCATGTGGTTGCTGCTCTTATTGAGGATGAACTTGGTAAAGAGGTGAACCTCACCGCCGTTGACGCTGGACCGATGTGGATGGGTCTTGCCCGTGGCGATTTTGATGCGATGGTTACGGCTTGGTTACCCGCTACGCACGATGCGTATTATGAGCAAACATATGGTGATGTGGTCAACCTCGGACCCAACCTTGATGGTGCACGCATCGGGTGGGTCGTGCCTGCCTTTGTACCTGTAAACAGCATTAGTGACCTGCCTGACTACATTGATGAGTTTGATGGTGAGGTAATAGGTATTGATCCGGGTGCCGGACTGATGGCAGCCAGTGAACGTGCAATAAATGAATACGGACTGGACTATAACCTGTTGTCGGGTTCTGATGCTGCGATGACGGCTGCATTAGACCGTGCAATAGAAAGAGAAGAATGGATCATAGTAACCGGGTGGACCCCGCACTGGAAATTTGCAGCTTATGACCTGAAGTACCTGGAGGATCCAAAGAAGGTCTTTGGTGATGCCGAACATATTGCCACGTTTGTAACTCCCGGTCTTGAAGAAAGGCATCCGGATGTATACACATTATTGGATCGGTTCTACTGGACATCCGGACAAATTGGAGAGGTAATGGGCAATATTGAGGAAGGGATGGAACCCTTTGATGCAGCCAGGATATGGATTGCAGAAAACCAGGATATTGTCAGGGAGTGGCTCCCATAATTGAACACCATTACATATGAAGGAAAAGATTGTTGTCAGAAACCTTTATAAGGTTTTTGGACGCCAGCCCGGAAAGGCCCTCAAGGCACTGTCGGAGGGAAAGTCAAAGGCCGATATCCTCCGTGAATACAACCAGGTGGTGGGTGTCAACAATGTGACATTCACCGTCTATGAACGCGAAATTTTTGTATTGATGGGTCTTTCCGGCAGTGGCAAGTCAACGCTGGAACGGTTGCTGAACCGTTTGCATGAGCCCACCAGCGGGGAGATCATTATTGAAGGTACAGACATCACGAAATTGAGCAAAAAGGAACTCCGGGAGTTTCGCCGCAATCATTTCTGTGGGATGGTATTCCAGAATTTTGCCATTTTGCCGCACCGCACGGTGTTGGAGAATGTAGAATTCGGACTGGAACTCAAGGGTATAGCCAGGCAGGAGCGTCGTGAACGGGCAATGAAGGTCATTGAACAGGTAGGTCTTACCGGCAATGAGGACAGTTATCCGTCTGAACTATCAGGGGGTATGCAGCAGCGGGTAGGTTTGGCGCGCGGATTGCTGGCTGATGCCAGCATACTCCTAATGGACGAAGCGTTTAGTGCACTTGACCCGCTTATAAGACGGCAGATGCAGGATGAGTTGCTGGAGCTCCAGGACAAGATGCAGAAGACCATAGTTTTTGTGACCCATGATCTCGATGAGGCTTTTCGCCTGGGCGACCGGATTGCCATCATGAAAGACGGACGTATTGAACAGGTTGGTGCTGCCGAAGAGATCATCTCCACGCCAGCCTCTGACTATGTGAGGGCCTTTGTGGAGGATATGAACAGGGTGGCCATACTTACAGCCGGATCAATCATGGAGCCAGTAAGGGATACCGCATTCCCCGGTGACGGCCCGAGGACAATATTGCGAAAGATCAGAAAAAACAACCTTACAGGGATCCTGCTCGCTGATACCAAGCGAAAGCTGAAAGGATACATCAGGGCGGAGGAGTTGGTTTCCCATATCAATAAACACCGGGAGATGGAAAAAATACCGCTCATCCCTGAGCTGATCCACCAGCCATCGGTTGTACACAATGACCTTCCGCTCAATGAAGTGATCAACACATATAACAACACCGAGTTTGGTCCCGTTGCTGTTGTAGATGATAACGACAGATTGCAGGGGGTTATCGTTAAGGGTGCCATCATTGGTGCCCTGGCAGAAAATGCTGATGGTGGTTCTGCTGTTGAGAACGGCAGAGAAGATAAGGAGACAAATTAACAAACAAACATTCCATTAAAAAAAACAGAGATGTTCCCATTTCGAATACCCATAAAGGACTGGATCTCTGCAGCTGTTGATTACCTTGTAAGTGAGCTTGGTACTGTGTTTGACGGTTTCAGTGCGTTCATATTTTTCCTGGTAAATAACCTTAAAGACGGGATGCTGTTCTTACATCCCCTCATACTGATTGCCATCATTGCTTTTTTAACCTATAAGATGGCCGGCTGGCAGATCGCTTTGTTTTCGGTGGCCGGATTATTGCTTACTGAAAACATCGGGATGTGGGTACCCTTCGTTGAGACCCTGTCGCTGGTATTGACGGCCGAGATACTTGTGATGATTGTGGGGTTGCCACTGGGCATTTATGCTGCCCGCAGCAATAAGTTCAATACGTTTATCAGGCCGATACTGGACTTCATGCAGACCATGCCCGCTTTTGTTTACCTGATACCCGCCGTGATGTTTTTTGGTCTGGGATTGGTACCCGGGGTTGTGGCAACATTTGTTTTTGCATTGCCCCCCTTGATCCGTCTCACCAACCTGGGCATTCGCCAGGTTCCAAAAGAGCTGACAGAAGCGGCTGATGCTTTTGGTGCCACCAACCTGCAAAAGTTGTTCAAGGTACAGATTCCCGTGGCCAAACCAACGATCATGGCAGGTGTGAACCAGTCGATCATGCTGGGCTTATCGATGGTTGTAATTGCAGCAATGATCGGCGCTGGCGGCCTTGGTACCAATGTGTTGAGAGGTATTCAGCGTTTACAGGTGGGAGAGGGCTTTGAGGCCGGCCTGGTGGTGGTGATCCTCGCGATCATTCTCGATCGTCTGACGGCAGGTTTGGGCCAGCGAAAAAAGGTGAAACAGGAGTAAATGCCTTGATCAAGTTTGCAGGAAACAGATTTGCTTAAGCTTTGCCACCCAGGTTTAACACCATATTTGGCAACAACGGCAACCAGTCATTATCCTTTTCTCGAATGCACCCCTGACCATCCGCTAAGCCATGATATGAGACCAAACACCACTATGATTGCCACTGCTGCCCATACGGACCACCATATTCCCAGGCTGATCAAAATGAACGGTGCTGTAGCAGTAATGAATCCACCGCCAAGGAAGGGTTCGTAGAGCATTTGCTTAAAGCCGAAAGCCTGCGCTGTGTCGGTCTTATAATGGGGATCAACGAGCCTGAGCAAGAGCAGTCCCATAGCGGTCACACCACTTTGCATCCCGTATTCGGTAATGCCTCTTTCCAGCCAGTTATAGGGGAACATACGTGGTGCCAGCACGATCAGTGCAAAGAACAGCCAGGCGATGCCAGCAGCCATGAGTATGAGGAAAGGCCACAGGTTTTCAATAAAAAGGTCCAGTCTGATCGAGGCGATGGCAGCAACCACCAGTACATCGAGCGAAAAACCCAGTATCCGTTCGAATGTCAGCCGATCGTAATACTGACTGACTTTCAATGGCATAGAGATCGCCTGCACGATCATACCCCCCATCATGGCCAGGGGAAACAGTGGAAATCCACTCAGCATGGGGTGTATTTGCCTGATACCTGCCAGCATAACCCACCCTATCACGATCGCCAGTCCGACGATGGCAAAATGGAAGGCCAGCGGTTCAATTGATTCAGAGGCGACGGTGGCTTTTGAGCTGGTAAAACGTTCTTTTTCAGGGATCAGTCCCACTTTCTTAAACTCAGGGATCCCCCTGGACTGGTCCAGGTTGACGCAATAGCCTTTCCGTATGGCAACATTGATATAAAAGACCCCACCCACAATGGCTGTGATGATCCCCACCGTGGCCGACATTTGTGCCAGTGCCGATCCTGCCGGGAATCCCAGTTCGGCAAACACCTGATGCATACCAGCAGCCGTTCCGTGTCCACCTGCAAAGCCTATTTCAAGGATGGTTGCAAATATTGGCGGTACATCAAACAGCGGCATCAGTATCAATGCGGTTACCAGCATGGCAACCAGGTACTGGCCGCTGCCGACGATCATACCAAAGCAAAGCTGGCTCCCTCCCTGTGTCCACATGGTTTTTATTCCCGGTATCATCACCCCCAGAAAGAGGGTGGCAAAGACGATATTGATCAGCAATCCGGGAATTTGCGACCAGGTATCGAATAAAAATCCAGGCAGCACATCCAAAAGGTACGGTCCTGCGAGCAATGCCAGAAATCCGCCTATTATGGAGGCGGGCAGAAAGATCCGTTGAAACAATGCCACCTTTGCCCGCAATACCTTTCCTGCCAGCAAAAACAGCAGCAGGATACACAAACTGAAAAACACTCCGGTGAGTCCTTCCATACAAACACGTTTTTAAAACGCAAAGAAAATCAATTCTTTGTTAGTATCCCAAAAGAAAACACAGAAATTAAAATGTAGCGGTCATCCTTACACTGAAGCTGCGGTGTGGCCTGATATCGCCGGGCCGGCCCATGTGTTCGGTGTTTGTGATGTTGTTACCGACCAAAGAGAGCTGGTACCGGTGGCTTACCTGGCAGGCCAGCCGAAGGTCGAGCACGAAATAACCGGTATTTTTTGTTTGCCAGTAGTTATAAAAGCCAGGCAGTATATGTTCTCTTGTCAGCGGGTTCAGGAAGGCATCGTCTATATCGAGGATCCTTGATCTGGCAGTCAGCGTAAAACCGGCACTGACCCTGTCAACTGCAGAGGTCAGACTTACCGTCAGTGCATGCTTTCTTCGAAACTTCAGGTATTCGCCGGTATTCTTGTAGGTATTGGGGTCAAATTCGACGGGCACCATAAACACATAGCCCCCCATTGCTGAATGCTCGACACGGCCGGTAGAATAGTTCATCATAATTTCCGCTTCTGTTCCGTATACCCTCGAGTATTCAATATTTGCAGCACGAAATCCAGGTTCGGTTCTGTTCGTAACCGGATTGCGGTAGATACCGAAGACATATTCGATCATATCCTCATTTTGTCCGTAGAAGACAGCCACATCGACCAGTCCGTCTGCCTGCGGGGTAATGATCCCACGTTTCAGTCCGATTTCGGCATTCCATCCGCTTTCTGGTTTGATCAGGGGGTTGGGAATGATTTGCACGCTGCCGATGGTTGTGGCTGCGTGTTTTTCAGCAATTGACGGATACCGGTATCCTTGTCCGAAGGAAGCCCTCACAAAGCTCGCCGTTCCGGTCCGGTAGTTTGCCCCGGCCCTGAACAGCAGGGTAGGGGTATCTTTCTGATCGTTCAGGGTATTGTATTCCATTCGCATACCACTCACCAGTGTCAGGCGTTCGGCAGGCTTCAGGTTGGCCTGCAGGTAGGCAGCAACATTTGTTGCTGTATGGTCGCCATACAGGTTTGACCTGATCTGGCTGCTGTAATGTGTCACCCCGGCATTCAGGCTCAGGATATCGGTGGTTCTGATCCATCCCTGGTATTCGGTATAGGTTGATTGGGTACGGCTGTTATTCTGCTCATTATCTTCAAACTGGTTGTCGGATGCCTGGATACGCATTCTGAACTGGTGTGTTTGTTTGTCAGTCTGCCGAAAGCTTACAAAAGGATCGACATACACAAACAGTCCCTTCATCCGGGAGGCGGTCAGCGGATTTTGTTTCAGTGCCCCTGTTTCCGCGTTTTCCCATAGCAGGAAATCATATTTGTCTATCATGCCCCCATTTACTGCCAGTCCGTATGAGAGGTTGTCCACACGGGGATGATTCCGTTTTATCCGGAAGTTGGCCCTCCCCAGGGTTTCATTATCCCGTTTCCTGTACCCGTTGTCGAGCAAAACGAAGCTGCCCACGCTGATGCCGGTATTTCCGTATTGTTTGTTGTGGGTCAGTGATGCATTGTGGTATGACCGGGGTGTATCCCACCATATCCAGTTTTTGTTTGCCGGGTTTCCAAAAAAGGTTGTTTCGGCATGGAACCTCGTTATCCCTTCAGGTCTGGCTTCAGCTGTCCGGAAATTGACGATCCCGTTGAGGGCGGATGATCCATACAGTACTGATGACGCACCTTTGATCACCTCTATCTGGGAAATATTCTCAAGTGGCAGGGAGTGCCACCTGACGCTCCCCGCATCAGGAGTAATAGCAGGCAGTCCGTCGATCATCACCAGCACCCGGCTCCCCGCCCCATAGCTGTATCCGCTCCCCCCCCTGATGGAAGCTTGTCCGTCGAGCACCTCTATTCCCGGTGTACGGTTCAGTATATCATCAGCTTTTACAAGGTGTTCCGATTCAATTTTTTCCGGTCGGAGGACAGTCACAGATACGGTAGATTCAGCCACACGTTGTTCTACCCTGCCGGCACTCACCACCACCTGGTCTATTTCGGTTACTGTAGGATCCAGACCGATGTTTAATACCAGCAGACTGTCGGCATACACATAGAGGGTGGAGGTCGCGGACTGGTATCCAACGTACCGGACCGTAAGGGTTTGCAGACCTTCAGGGAGTTGCAAAAAAAATTTGCCGTTCTTGTCACTGCTGGTTACCCGTCCACTTTGATCAATGATGGTAGCTTCTGGCAGCGCTTCCATCGTTTTGGTGTCATATATGCGGCCCGTCACATTGGCTGACAGTGGTGCAGCATCCGGCGCAATAAATGCACACAGCAATATACACATCAGGTGGGTCATCAACAGTACTGTTTGTTGGTTGAAACCGTAATGCAAAGGTAGGTCTTTTCCGGGTTAATTGGTTATTTTCAGACAATGACCAACGATGTGTGCATCAGAACGTCACCTGCAGGATCACAGACAATCCGTATTGGTTGTCTCCCGACTCCGGGAAGAAGGCATCTGCATTTATTCCAAGGCTGGCAACAGAAGTAAAGTCATGGTTCACGCCCAGTGTAAGCTGGTTATCACGAAAGTCAAGCTCCTTTCGTCCCCACGACTGCCAGCGTCCGAGTACCATTGTCCGCTCCTGTATCATGTACCCACCGGTTACGTAATAACCGCTTATTCTCTCTTTTGTATCTGGCAGGTCTTGTGTTTCAAGGATTCCAGTCAGGTATTCAGCGGCAAACAGAACATTGTCGGTTTCCAACCGGGCATCGGCTCCAAAGATCGTTCTATTGCCCCTTAATATGGGTCCAAGGCTTCCGCTGCGGACCCCCTCAGAGTCGCCATGCGATCCCTGCAATCCAATTTGAAGTCCACCCGTCGACAGGTCATCAATGGTATACTGGATCCTGCCTATACCGTAAAATTTGTTGTTGTTGTTTGAGCGCAGCCTGTTGCCGTTGAAGATACCGCCATAGTAATAGATCTGTCCCACGGAGCCCTCGGCCGATAAACCTATCTCACGGGAATGAACCAAATAACGTGCGATCATTGTTCTTTCTATAAAATCGGTTTCGTAAGTACCAGGTATCACGTCAATGCTTTGTTGTGGTTTTTGGGCCCCGGCTGTTAATCTGAAAGCATCGCTATGCCGGTAGCCCACATACATGTCGAGCATATTGGGTTCCCGTGTGAGGTCAAAATATATGCGATAGAAAAACCGCTTGTCTAATATTCCTCTGATACTCAGACGTACATCCCCTGCCTCGAACGTACGTCCCCCTTGAAAGTCATCATCATCAAAAGAGTAATAAAAGCAAGACTGGACAATGGCATTAACCGTGAAAGCCTCATGCTGCAACATGTTCCTGACCTGTTCTGCCAGGGGTTCTTCATCGGCATGCAATGAGACCGGGAAAACCATAAATGCAGAAAACAGCATTGAAAAGAGGATTTTATCAATACTTTTTGTTGTTTGGTTGGTTTGTTGGTGGATTTTCATACCGGTACATTTTTGTTTTCCGCCCATTATATAGGCTGGTAAATATAGAGAAACTTTGTTAAACAATCGTGGTTTTTTCATTGAACAGTATGTGGTCATAAAAAACTGGTGGTTAAACAAAAAGAATCCTGATTGAAACAAAAGATTAAGTCGTTCGTATAAATTTTGGCCTAATTGTTTGTGATTTAATAAATTATATTATAAATTTGGTAGTTGGATATGCTGTTTGACAAACGGTTTATCAAATAAAAAGTGCTGTGTGCAGAATTAAGTATTCATGTTTAAAAAACGGAGGACAAAATTATGATCGGAATGAGCTTTCTGAGTTTTTTGATCTTGTTGGTTATCAGTCTTGGAGTTTCTTTGATATTGCATTACGGGTTTAAGTATCACGTCAGACCTGGTTTTGATTCATTTGTTTCGAAAGTGATCTTTGGATGGATTGGCGCATGGCTTGGGTCTCCTGTTCTGGGAAACTGGTTCAGCGGACTCGTTTATGAAAATGTGTATATAATTCCGGCCATCCTTGGATGTCTGGCGATATTGATCGTCATGGGAGATCTGGCATTAACGTTTAAGTGTGTAGGAGAAAAAGCGAAAGAGTAAACTGATGTATTTTGATTAATCACCACAGCACTTTTTTACTTTTTTGTCTTGATACAAAAAAGTAATCAAAAAAGATCAAGGCATTCTTCCCATTACTTTTTTGTCTTGATACAAAAAAGTAATCAAAAAAAATCAAGGCTTCGTCCGCTTCGCTCAAAAAACTACGCTTGGTGGCGGAAAAATCTAAACTTGCACCTCCCTTCGGTCGGTGCTTCGGACAGCAGATTTTTCTTATCGCCACCTGCGCTTGTTTTTTGGCTCACCGGACAAGGCCGTATAGTGGGGGGGTAGATGGGCTCAGCGGACAAGGCCGGTGGAAGAGGGCAGTTGGCTCAGCGGACAAGGCCGTATGATGGGGGGGTAGATGGGTTCGTTGGACGAGATTGTTATGGGGGGGTATTCATTTTATATTTTTTTGAGGTTTTTCTGATTCATCCGCCTTTTTCATCATCCATCAGCAATACCATTTTCTTCCAATCTCCCAAGCTGATAGATCAAATATGCCGGGGTATTCAGGATGAAACTCCCGTGCAGTGTATATGAGTTGATCATTGCTTGCATCCTTTGCAATAAACCCCAGCCTGATGAAAACACGTTTCACCTGTACATCCGGCGAAATATCAATACAAATTCTGTCCTGCATAGGAATTTTAAATTCTCTTGATAGGATGTTAGTTGCCATTGTTGCTATCTTTACTCCAATACCTTTAAATTCCAGAAACCTCAGCACAATGGTAGCACTTCTGGGAGTACCTTTCCAAATCAATGAAGCATCTCCCGAATATTTTGTATCCAAGAGCTGTAGCGCATCATTAAATAAACCGGCCATCGAATCAGTAAATAATCCACCTTCTTAGAAGGTGGATTATTTACTTTTGTTTATCGCATCTAAAATACACATAATCAATGGAATAAACAAGCTATCTTTTATTTTTTTTCTAAAAAAACGCTCAACTTAGGTATAACTATTTTTGAGTAGCTACCCCGACACGTGCAGGACGGGGAAAACCTTAACCCTCAGCATAATGGCGTCATTAAGCTTTTACACCCAGACAAAAATCAAAGAAGGGAAACATACCCCTTTGTATGCCCGGTTTCGCGATAGCCACCAGAAACTTGTGGTTCGCACACCCATATACGTATATCCGGAATACTGGAGCCAGAAAAAGCAACAGGTCCGACATGTGGCGGATCACGTGGCGACCATACTATCAGCGGCCGAGCGTGATAGCAACGAGATGCGGATGCAGGCCATAAAAAGCCACTACTCATAAACGTAACCGTTGCCTGCAATAGCAAATAACCACACCTCTGCTAAAAAAGAAACTAAAAAAGAAATTATTTTTTTGATTTTGTAAACTAATTAGTTAACTTTGTGTAATGATTAGAGAAGTAATTGCATACAAAGATAACTTTGTCAATTTTTACAAGAGTCAGGATTTAAAGATTCAAGAAAAAATTGAATATGTACTTGATTTATTAAGATTTGAGAGACAAGTGCCTAAAAAGTTTTACAAATTACTTGAAAACACTGACGGAATTTGGGAAGTAAAAGTAATAAGTACGTTTAAAAGTATACGGATTTTATGTTTTCAAGATGAGGGAAACCTTGTTATACTTACCAATTGTTTTTTGAAAAAGAATCAAAAAACGCCTAAAAAAGAGATTAATAAAGCTGAAAAGCTGAAAAAAGAATACTTCACAGAAAAATATGGAGGATAACGAAATGAAAAATATAACCAATTTCGAAGAT
This sequence comes from Bacteroidales bacterium, assembly GCA_003559735.1. Taxonomy (GTDB): domain Bacteria; phylum Bacteroidota; class Bacteroidia; order Bacteroidales; family UBA7960; genus PUPG01. Next base: position 74,232 of record PWKN01000260.1, read on the forward strand.
TTACTAAAAGAAAAATATGGAGCGAAAGGGTCTCCAGCGAGAGATAAGTTTGACGCTGACTCTTTAGCTTTTAGACTTGGAGTAATGTTAAAAGAAGCCAGAAAAGAGGCAAAAGTAACACAGGAGGAGCTTGCAGAGAGGACAGGTACTAAGAAAAGTTATATTTCAAGAATTGAGAGAGGACAAAGCGATATTCAGTTCTCAACCTACTACAAATTGATTGAAATAGGATTAGGGAGACATTTAAATATATCGATTGGATGATAAAGCTACAAGCAGGCAACAAATTATATTATTCTGCCTATTATGCCGTAATTGCACTATTGCTTCAAAATGAACATAGGCCAACCACGCACAACGGAGCAAAATCTCAATTTTCCGAACATTTCATAAAAACAAAAGGCCGTAAGATGAGGGGGTAGATGGGCTCACCGGACAAGGCCGTATAGTGGGGGGGGGTAGATGGGTTCGTTGGACGAGATTGTTATGGGGGGTAGATGGGTTCGCGGCACTAGCTATTTGGAGGCAGGGGCAGAATGCGGGTGTATTTGCAAGAAAAAATTATATATTTGTATGGTGCATTTGTATATATTTTATTTACCAAAGCGATTGATCATGAAAAAAAGTGGTTTATTCATCCTGGTTGGGTGTTGTTTGATGGTTTCTTTTCTTATAATTGGGTGTTCGGAGGCGGCAGACGATGATGCGGTTCTGGGTACCGGGATAGAAAATGCCGATGAGCGGGCATTTTTCAACAATCTGGCGAAGTTTTGCGGACAATCATTCAATGGGTTGGAGGTGTTCGTTGGTGAAGGACTTGAAGGACAGGCTCCTGATGGTTTTACGGTTTCATTTGCCTTGTGTGAGGATGACAGGATTGAGATCCCGGTAGAATTTGGAGACGGGGAGAAGCGTTCCTGGAACTTCTTCGAAGAGGAGGGCAGGCTAAGGTTTTACCACGATCACCGCTATGAAGACGGGACTCCGTATGAAGGAAACCTTTACGGCGGTTATGCCTGTGGCGGTGGCTCACCCTTATACCAGGAATTCCCTGCCGATGAGCATACCGTTGAGGTACGGCCACACACAGAAGGGTTTGTCTGGCGCATAGAACTGACCGAAGGTCTGACGACCCTGGTCTATTCTCTACTCGGAGAAGATGAACCATACTTTATTATTGAGGTAGACCTGGAAAACCCGCTTGACGGTTAGGGTATCCGCGTCTGTTTGTCCCGGCATTTGGTTCACTGTTGCTGACCCTGATACAGCATATTAGCAACACGGTTTGTTATTCCAGTGCCTGGTATATTGCCTCCAGCAGTCCGTCGTCTGGCTTATCGCCGCCCAGTTGCCAGAACATGATCCCTGCCAGTTGTCTTTCTTTGGCATATCTTGTCTTTTTCATCACCGATTGGCGGTCATCATAGGTCACAAACAAGCCGTTTTCTTCAGAGTAGGCGAAGGGTGCTTTGGTCGTATCATCCCAGAAAACCTGCAGTGAATTTTTTTCCATCCACCCTTCCAGGTCATTATAGGTGATCGCTTTTTTGAAAACTCCCGGCTGATAAAGTCCGTTATTCTCAGCGGGAACGTTTCTCCAGGCTCTTCCATAGAATGCAGCACCAATGACCATTTTTGACGGGTCTACGCCGATTGAATCGAGGTAGCTGACTGCATAGTCTGCCGATCCTGTTTGTCCGGCTGAAGAATACAACGGTGTATGATGTCCGGTAACCGGACTTGCGCCGCTTACCAGGTCATAGGTCATTATATTGACATAATCGACCAGGGGCATCACCTTGTCCCATTCAACCGATTCATCAAAAAATCGCTTGAATCCCCCGGCAGCAAAACCAATTTCATAACCGCTTCCCAAAACATCCCTTAATTCTTTCACCAGTGCCGTAAAATTCTGTTTATCTTCCGGCATGTACTGATGACCAGGATAACCCGGTATGGCCGGATATTCCCAGTCGAGGTCTATTCCGTCAGCCTGATGTTGTTCAAGCAATTGCTTTACAGACAAGGCAAATTCTGATCTCCCTTCTGCCGATGAAAAGACTTCCGAACAGGTTTCACATCCACCCCATCCACCAAGGGCTAGAATGATTTTCAGGTCCGGATGGTCATTTTTCAGTGCAGCCAGCTGGTTCAGCATAGCAAGCCGGGGAGCGGGCACAATCATCTGGTTCCCTTCGAGGTGGCAGAAACTGAAAATGATGTGTGTCAGACCGCTTACATCATACTGATGTATTGCCGTTTCATTCCCGGCATAGTAAGCCATCACCAGGAAATCATCAGGGGGAGCCACCGTGTCGGTTTTGCTGTTGCAGGATACAATTGACAGGCAAATGATGAGCAGTGTTACAGAGCGTGTTTGTTTTTTCATTGCAATAATTTGTTTATGGTTTATGGTTTATAATTTGATTGATGATTGATGATGCCTAAATGACGTTGACCGTTTTTTGGCAAGGTTCAACATTTTTTATTTTTATATTCCGGAGCGATATCTTTATTATCACGAAGGAAAAACAAATCCACGCAGCCCATCACCCCTGTCATTCGTATTTGAGTGCTTCCACAGGGTTATCCCTGGTAATGCGTATGGCGTGGTATCCCACTGTTATCAGCGACACGGCAAATGCAAGGATGGCTGCTCCCATGAAAGGCACAATATCCATTCCGATGCGATAGGCAAACTGTGTAAGCCAGTTATCAAGAAAATAGAATGAACAGGCAGAGGCGATCATTATCGCAACGAGCATAAGCCAGACATATTCTCTGTAAAGCAAGACAAGAATATGGTTCAATGAGGCGCCATGAACTATCCGGATGCCAATTTCCTTGGTTTTCTGTTCGGCTGAGAACCCCGACAAACCAAAAAGTCCCATGAGCGACAGGAATATGCACAGTGCAGCAAACAGTGCAAACAGGCGCCCCAGGTTTTCAAATGACGCAATTGCCTGTTGATGCCGCTCATCCATATATTGATACCGAAAGGGCAGTCCCTCGGCCACATCATCCCATATTTGCTGAACCGATTGCAGTGATTGGCCACCAGCATTGTCAGACAGTCTGACGTTTACATAATTCCCATTTTCCACGGGTATTATTATCAGGGGTGCGATTTTTTGGTCGAGTGCCGCCAGGTGGAAGTCTTTTACTACCCCTATAACGGTGCGCCTGCTGGTATCGGCTTGCTGGTCAATATGCCTGATCTGTTTTCCAAGTGGCTCATCCCATTCAAACAGTCGGACAGCCGCTTCATTGATCACATAGGCCGTATTGAGATCGGTGGGTTTACCCGGATCGAAAAAGCGTCCTTCGGCCATTTCAAGTTTTAAGATGCCGGCATAATGAGGATCAACCATGAATACGGGAGTCATCCGTTCTGCAAATCCATATTCGGTTTCCACACTGAAGCCCCATTGCTGGAGTGACGACCCTGGGCCGGGTATGTTTTCCGACATGCTTGTGCCCTTTACGATAGAAAGCTGCTCAATTTCATTTCTCAGGCTTGTCCTCCTTTCGGTACTCAGGTCTGATACATTGATTAATAGTACGTTGTCTCTATCGTAGCCCATATCTTTGTTCCGCATAAAGGACAGTTGTTGCATAACCACCAATGTGGCGATCATCATAAACACCGATATGGTAAACTGCATTCCGACAAGGACCTTCCTGGTAAATAGATTTCTGTCTGACAGGTTGGGTTGTTGCTTCAGCACTTCGGCTGGATTAAAGCCCGAAAGGTAGAGAGCAGGATAGCTTCCGGACAGCAGTCCGGCAAAGACTGCCAGGGCTAACAGCCAAAGGGAAAACTGCGGATCTTCTGCCAGGTTGAATGACAGGTTTTTCATCAGCAACCCATTGAAGTAAGGCAGGGTCACCTCTACCCATAGCAATGCCAGGCAAAGTGCAAGGAAACTTGTTAACAGCGATTCGGTAAAGAATTGTCTGATCAGACCCGGTCTGTCTGCACCCATTGCCTTTCTGACACCCACTTCCTTTGAACGGCTTGTAGAGCGCGCAATAGCCATATTCATATAGTTGATCGAGGCAATGGAAGTAAGAAATATGGCGATGGTAATGAACACGTAGACAAACTGCCTGTCGCCTTTGGTGGGGATCATTTCCGGGTTAGCAGGTTCATAAAGGTCGTCTTTGAGGAAGTACAGGTCTTTCAGCGGACGAAAAAGGAACTGAAAGCTGCCATCAAGTCCGTGTTCGTCAAACTCGGTGAGCACATGATCCCTTACAAAATCATCCACTTTGTCCGTAAATCCGGGTGTATTCAGGTCACTGTCTGCCCTGATATAGGTGAACAAGTTGTTCTGAAAATAGGAATTCCCTGCCAAACCACTTCCCAACAAATTATCCAGGGAATTCCAGAACAGCAGCATACGAAACTTCAGGTGGGCATTATCGGGGATATCTTCAATCACCGCACCCACTTCTATGTTGTGTTCCTGATCCAGTCTGAAGGTCTTGCCAACAGGATTTCCAGGTCCGAATATCTTCTCCGCCGAACTCAGGGTAAGTACGGCCACGTTATTGTGTCTGAGTGAAGCCGCCGGATCGCCATACACTGCCTGGTGCGTGAAGAGGTCAAAAAAGTTGGAATCGGCCAGCAGGATCCCTTTTTCATAAATGCCGTGTTCGTTATATTCTACCAGGATATCGGAAAAGAGAAGATCCAACGAAAAGAACCTGGTAAACATGGTAATCTCAGGAAAATGTCCGGCAAGGTTCGGACCGGCAGGATAAGAGCTCAGGCCCGCCGTGACGGGTGGTCCGCCAATGCCAATTCTCACACCCACCCTGTAGAGTTCATCATAGTGTTCGTGGTGTTTGTCGGCCGACAGCTCGTGTTGAACATACAGGAGGATCAGAATAGCAGAAGCAATACCCACTGAGAGTCCGACGATATTGATGCCCGCATACAGGACATTTTTCCTGAAGTTACGCAGGGCAATGATTATATAGTTGCTGAACATGCTGCAGTATCTGTTTTAAAAAAGTACGGTTCCACGTTTCTTCATATTGTGTGGTATGATGTTGTTTGTTATGCGATGGCAGGCAATTCGGGATATTCGACGATTTCCAGTGCATCAGGAACATTCCTGTCGTTCCGGGGATTGTTCAGGTTGCGTGACACCGGATGCGCCTGCATATGGTCATCCATACAGGGCATGATCATTTCCCTGATATGCTTGTGGGGTGTATCCTTGTTGGTCCAGCTTTGTTCTTTGCCTGGAGGAAGGATGAACGGAATTCTTTTTTTGCGGTTATGGATGACAGCCATCATATCATTGGCCTCGGTTGTAAGGATGCTGAAACTTGTAATAATCTGGCCGGTTTCTTTGTCACTCCAATGATCATAGATACACGCCAGTGAAAACAAATCGTTGTTTTTTGGGTATATGTAGTATGGATATTTCACATTTCCGTGGTCCCGCCATTCAAAGAAGCCATTGACAGGCAGTATGCATCGTTTTGTACGGATGCTTTTCTGGAAGGAGGCTTTTTCAAATACGGTTTCACCTCTTGCGTTGAGCGTTCCTGTGCGCAGCTTACCAGCCACCTCCCAATCCCTTGTCCAGTGAGGGATCAGTCCCCAAACGGCAAGTTCCAATCCATCTGTGGTAACCAGCGGGAGGACAGGGTGAGAAAAACCGCTCACGAAATAGTAGGTTGGCAGCCCGTCATCTGCGGTTGTATCTGCCAGCTGCTCCTTCCACTTTGGCGGCATTACACCCTGGTAGCGTTCGGCCAGCTTGCCCGCTTTATTTATGAGAAAAGAGACGTTGTAACACATGGTTGTTGCTTCTATGCCGTGCATCTGGCCTGAATGATACGCAAATCCCGTTGGATTTTTTAACTGGCGATCAAATATAACAATTTTTGCATTGTTTATTTTCCTGACAACAATAAACGTTACGAGGCAATTTGGGTTCGTGTTGGCATATTTCTGCAAAAGCCTCTTCCGAAGACCCTTTACCGTTAAGCATTAATTGCAAATATTCGGGGTTGTCCAGGTGTTAAAATCAGGACTTGACATAAAAGCCACGCAATACGACAAATATGAAATGGTAATAGCAGTTTCTAAGGGAAAATGGAAATTTGAGCAGATAAGAGACTGGATAGCAGAACGATGTAAATGAAAACGCACCACATCGTATATAAAACATTTGACAGTCAGTGGGTTATCGAGCGTTTTGGCTTGTATCAAAAGCATTTGTAACTTGACAGGAACGAGCTTCGAAATGCCAAACGTTTCATGTACGTAACCGTTACAAACACTAATAAAACGCTATTTCCGACTGTTTTCAAAAAATTGAGTATATTTGTTTTAGTTAAAAGACCAATAAAATGATAAATAACAATTCTGGCTCATTATCAATTATAAAGAGCACTGCAAATAAATTTTTACCCAATTGCAGGATTCTTCTTTTTGGGTCTCGTGCCAGAAAAGACAATACAAATGATAGTGACTATGACTTTCTTGTTATTACCAAAGAAACATTAGATATCCGCAAAAAAAGGACACTTTCTTCAATGATGAGGAAAGAGTTAGCGAGACACAAAATTCCTGCTGATATCCTAATTCAAAGTGAAGACGAAATTAATTTAAAGAAAGAAATTACAGGTCACATTCTTAAACAAGTTTTAAGAGAAGGAGTTGCGTTATGAATAGTGCTACTGAAGATTTCATAAAACAATGGTTGCTAAAAGCCAACGAGGATTTATTGGTAATAAACAGATTAACTGAATATGAAATAATAGCGACTTCTTCTGTATGCTTCCATTGCCAGCAAGCTGTAGAGAAATTTCTTAAAGCATTTTTAATTGCTAATGGAGTTGAGATTATAAAAACACACAACATTGAATACTTACTTTCAGAATGTGCTGACTTTGATAGCGATTTTGCAAATATTGACCCAAAAGAATTAAGTGAATTTGGTGTTGATGCTCGTTATCCTGGAGACATGTTTATCCCAGACAAAGACGAAACCTTAGAATACAAAAATCTTGCATTTGAGATTAGGGAGCTTGTCGAAATGAAAATTAGTAAAATCCATAAAATCAAATAATTACTGTTTGTAACAGCAAAATATAATTGAAAAATGGCAAAGCACAAAAAAGCGAAACGGCCTTTTTTGGTTGTTATGCGTGTGGCCATTGTATGGCAATTTGTCAGACCGGTGCCATAGAGATATCCGGGAGAGAGATATCGCCAGATGATTTATTGTATCATTATCGAATAAAATCGTACCTTATCGTATCAATATGGTAAATTGTTGTTATACCTAAATTGAGCGATTTATGATTTCGGTGTCCCTCTTGCTTTCGCTTAATCAAAAAAGATGGATTAATTATCAGGAGGGACGTGTTTTTTGTTAAAATAGAGCCGGTTTATTGGCTGATTTTTTTGAAAAAGTCAGGTTTTTCATCATTTTTGAGCCGTCAGGACACATCTTCCCCTTTCCCAGCAAGGGATTCGTGGCTTTTTGCGGCATGTTGACTTTTTTTTACGCATATTGAATTTTGGGTGGTGACTGACAAAGCTTCCATAGTTCTTCAACGTTCATGGTTTGGTAAA
>PWKN01000048.1 GCA_003559735.1 Bacteroidales bacterium
ACGTTGACTTCTCTGAGAACCCTGCTGAATTGTTTTTCAGGATCACGAAAGAAGGAAAGCCTGAAAAAACGATGCTTTTTTATGGAGCGTATACTTTTGTATATTACGATCACAAGCAATTGATTGCCGGTCGAGATATTATTGGTGCCGGATCACCTTTCTATTATTCCGATCGATTTTTTGCCTCATCACTGGGTGCTTTTAAACATCTTGATCAGGGTGTTTTTGTGCCTGACCCGGAATCAATAAGATATTTTCTTCATTTGGGAACCGTGCTGGCACCGCAAACCCTCATCCATGGCATCAGATCACTGCTCCCGGGTGAGTTGCTTGTCAGCTCGAACGGAACGCTTCATTTACAAAATTTCATTGCTTATGACCGGTTCAAGCGGTTGTATAATGGCCTGCGTATATCTGAAGAGGAAGCGCTGACAAACCTAAGGAATCTGCATCAGGCGGCCATCAGGCGACGTGTACAGGGAAAAAACAAAGTGGCGCTGCTGTTAAGCGGTGGCTATGATTCGGGCGGCAACCTGGCTGCGCTGAGGGAGGTTTATGGTGGCAAAGCCGATGGGTATTCTATTGGTTTTAAAAACGATCCATGGTCAGAACTTCCCCTGGCCGGGAAGCTGGCCAAGACATTCGATGTTGGCTTTCATCATTATCAAATTGATGGAAGCGAAATACAATTTCTCCCGGAAATTGTTCGCCACCTCGACAACCCTTTCCATGAAAATGGATTGATGGTTAACTATTGTGTGATGAAAATGGTTCAACACCATAACGCAGATGTCATCCTGGGTGGCGATGGGAATGATCAGCTCTATGGAACGGGCTCCAGGGAAATGGCACTTCATCACTTGTTGTCGTCGTATGGGTTGCGTCCGCTGCAACGTTTGCTTGCCTGCGGACTAAAAGCTGCGGGGAACAGGTTTCCCCGGCTTACAAAGGTGGCATTTCACAACAACCGGATCCTTCACAGCAATTCGCTCGACAGTTTCGGTTTTTCTGCTGCTGAACTGAATACACTCTTTCTTGAATCCGCCGGCGATATTTGTACCGATGTGTTAAAAACCAATCAGTTAAAAGTCAAAAGCTTTGATGATCTGTTTGTTGCACATTCTTTCTTTAAAAGTTTTTTGCATGATGGATTGAATCTTATCATTTACAAGGCATCCACAATGGCCACCATGTTTGATCAGCCGCTTAGTTTTCCATATATGGACAATGACATGGTTGAATTCGTATGGTCACTGCCCAGGCAGCTCCGTGTGTCGGGAAATATCAAAGAGATGGCCAAAGGTTATTCTGTCAGCAAATACCTGCACAAACAATATCTGAAAGATAAGCTCCCTGATGAGATTACGGGCAAAAAAAAGCAAGGCGGTTTTGCGCCCCTTCCTGTCTTTTTCAGGGATGAGGAGCAACGCAGGATCATATTTGAGATCATTCGCAAAAGCGACGTTGCAGATGAACTGTTTAACAAGACTTGTCTCGAAAAGATCCTGGCTCAGCTGACAATAGTTCTGGATGACGATAAGGCCTGGTTTTGGCACAAACAAAACATGGCCTGTAAAGTTATGAACCTCCTGGTGTTATCTCTTTGGTGGGATATTCACTACAAAAACAGAGAGGGCGCGTTGCTTGGTGATTTTTTATAGGTATAGCACCCCGGAACTGGAAGCTCCCCGGAACTGGAAGCTCCCGCAGGGACTTCCAGCTTCCGGGGAAAACGGTCGAACTGGAAGCTCCCGCAGGGACTTCCAGCTTCCGGGGGGAAGACGGTTGAACTTGAAGCTCCCGAAGGGACTTCCAGCTTCCTGAGGGGAAACCGGTATAGTATGTCGGAAGCTTCCAGTTGCTTCGCAAGCTGGAAGTTCCTTGGCTGAGGAACTGGAAGCTCCCGCAGGGACTTCCAGCTTCCGGGGAAAAGAAGTTGCCGGTCGGAAGCTTCCAGTTGCTAACGCAAGCTGGAAGTTCCTTAACGCAAGCTGGAAGTTCCGATTTAAATATCAACAAAATCAAAAAAAATGAAAAAAGAATTGATGACAACAGTATTGCTTGTATTGGGATTTGTCTTTTTTGGCGGTTTGCTGAGGGCCGAAGAGAATGATCAGGACAATAAATGGACGCCCAAATACATGGTGGAAAACTTTAAACGTGTTGGAGGTACCGCCATTTCTCCTGATGGTGAATGGGTTGCTTTCACGGTATCGGAAGCCCGGACTCAAGGGGAGTATAGCGACTACCTTACACATGTTCACCTCGTTAAGACCGATGGCTCCCGCCAGTTTCAACTTACAAGGGGAGACGTTTCGGCAGGCAACCCCAGATGGTCACCCGATGGCGGTTTGATCAGTTTTACGTCATCGAGGGCCGGCGATGGCAACCAGCTTTGGCTGATTGATCCCTCCGGAGGCGAAGCATGGCAGCTGACCGCGGCAGAGGGGAGTGTAAGCCAGTACAAATGGTCGAACAGTGGCAGCCACATAGCCTTCACCATGGTTGATCCTCCGTGTGAGGAGCAAAAGCGCAGACAAAAGGAAAAGGAAGACGTAAATGTTGTGGATGCCGATTTAAGCTATTCGCATCTTTATGTTGTGGAAGTTGGACAAGGCAGCCATGAACCCTCCAAAATGATTCGTATTACTGAGGGCGAATTCCACATAGGTCAATTTGACTGGTCGCCAGATGACAAAACCCTTGTTTTTGATCATCAGTCCAGACCCGGATTGGAGTATCACGTGCATACCAACATCTCTACCGTTCCTGTTGACGGAGGGGAGGTTGAGCTCCTCATCGACCTTGGTGCCAGGGATGCCAGTCCTGTTTACTCACCTTGTGGCGGATATGTTGCATTTACTACCGACCAGGGAAATCACCGCTGGCCCGGATATTTGATTATCAAGGTACTTGACCTGTCGGATGGCTCAATGATGCGCCTGGGCGAGACCTTTGACGATGAACCCAGGAACATCGAATGGTCGCCTGACGGAGATGAAATATTCTATATGGAATTACATAAAACATCCATTGACCTGTTTGCCATGCCGGTTACAGGTGAGGATGCACAATACCGGCAGATCACCCAGGGCGCGGGCCGGTTCAGTGGGTTTTCCATTACCGCTGATGGTTCAAGGATGGCTGCCATCCATCAAAACTTTAACGTTGCTCCCGATGTGATTGTATCGGACATGGATGTTTTTAGTCCGGCATACCTTACCAATATAAATGAGGGATACGAACTTACCGCGATTGCCAATGCAAGGGTCATCACCTACGAGTCGAAGGACGGGATGATCATAGAGGCTCCGCTTATTTACCCTGTGGATTATCAGGAAGGTCAGCGCTACCCGGTGTTGCTGCATGTGCACGGAGGTCCTACCGGTGTTTTTGGTGAGAGTTATGTGGGAAACCCCTCGGTTTACCCTTTGCAGGTATTTGCAGCAGAAGGCTATTTTGTGCTGCAACCCAATTTCCGGGGATCCGGAGGCTATGGTAAGGATTTTCGTTTCGCCAATCTGTCTGACTGGGGCTATGGCGACCTGGAAGATATGAAAGCCGGACTCGATAAATTGATCGAGGAAGGTTTGGTTGATCCTGACAAGCAAGCCATTATGGGATGGTCTTATGGCGGCTATATGTCATCCTTCGCCATCACACAGACCGACCGCTTTAAGGCTTCCATGGTGGGTGCCGGGGTTACGAACCTCATAAGCATGACAGGCACATCAGACATCCCAAGTTTTTTACCCGATTATTTTGAAAGTGAATATTGGGAAAACTATGAACGCCATATGCGGCATTCGGCCATTTTCAACGTGGCCAATATCACTACCCCGACACTCATTCTGCATCCGGAGCAGGACATCCGGGTTCCCCCCAGCCAGGGTTTTGAGCTCTATGTGGCTCTGAAACGCCTGGGGGTTGAAACCAAAATGGTTACCTATCCGCGGCAACCCCACGGCATCAGGGAACCAAAGTTCACCATTGATGCAGCTGACAGACAGCTTCGCTGGCTGGACAGGTATATGTAGTGTCTGTATCTGATGTCCGGTTTTTGCGTGATGCTTGTTTTGAAAACCAAGGAGTTTACTCTTGTAAATGACTGTTTTTAAAACTGCGCAAGCCTTGAACCCGAATTACAACTCTTTGATCACATAATTGGGTATTCGTGCTTTATACATGGCAAGCTCGATGCAATATATTTCAAAAACTTGCACATTTAAATATTTTTTTATAAATTACGAAGGCAAAATTTAACTATCCTCGAAGAAATGTATTCGTTTTTCTGGTAAAATGATGCAAAAGGAATACTGGATTCAGGGGTCGTTTTGCTTTGCTGTGAGCTATATAGGGATCTTACCGGATTGCATTGAAGCCAGTTTTCAGAGACTGGATACATTATATTTCAGTGTGTTGCAATACAACCTGTACTATTCTTGCCTTTAACACAGGTCAGGTGCAAGGCACAGAAAACCACCGACATAGTCTGCAATTTTTTGTTTCCACTTTATTAGTAATACTGGATAAAAGGGGGTAAACTGTAAGCCTTCAAACCACAAGCCTACCTTAAATCTTTTATCACATAAATCCCTATTGCCATGAAAAACCAAAAAAATTTTTAGCAACCATGGGTCTGGTCCTGATGACCGGATTTTTTATGATGATCACAATAAGCTCTCCGGCCCGGGAAATGCGGGGCACAGAGGGCCAGGTTGAACATCAGATGAGGGAAAATACCCCGGTGCAAGGGCTGCCACCAGGTGATCCAATTCAGCACGGTAAGCATCCTGATATGGATGGTTTACGTTTGTCCACCGGCGACATAAATAAGAAATCGCACGTGAAATCAAATGGTGTCCGGTTCACGGTCGATAGTGATGCGCTGATCAATGGGTTGACTGTTGGCAGAGGGGGAGGAGATTCATGGACTAACACAGCCATCGGAGAATCGGCACTTTATTTCAACACAGAAGGCGAATGGAATACAGCCATCGGACGTGAGGCTCTTTATCGAAACACATCAGGAGGGTATAACACAGCCATCGGAGAATCGGCACTTTATTTCAACACAGAAGGCGAATGGAATACAGCCATCGGAGATGGGGTACTTTATTTCAACACAGAAGGCGATTGGAATACAGCCATCGGAGAATCGGCACTTTATTTCAACACTACAGGAGGAGATAACACAGCCATCGGAGGATATGCACTTTTTTATAACAGAGCAAACAGCCGTAGCACGGCCATAGGATTTGAGGCCATGCGATATGCTGAAGACAGAGAGGAGGGTCGGGATACGTATAACACGGCCTTGGGTTATCAAGCCCTAAGAGGCAGCGATATACCAGAAAACAATACCGGACAATTGAATACGGCTATTGGATCAGAGACACTTTCTTCCAACACATCAGGAAGTTATAACACAGCCAATGGATATCAGGCACTTCTCGACAACACAACAGGGCATAATAACACAGCCAGCGGTAGGGCGGCACTCAGGGACAACACTACAGGCATCCAGAACACCGCCGTTGGTGATCATGCAGGTGCAGAAAACACCGATATCTTTCAAGGCACGTTTATAGGGAAATCTGCCCGCGCCGGTCAGGATGTCCTCACCAATGTGACAGCAATTGGATATGATGCAGTTGTTTCAGAAAATAACCAGGTCATGATCGGAAATTCTTCTGTTACCCACGTGGGCAGTCATGCCGGATGGTTTAAACTCGAAACCCCATCAAAGTACAAGTCAAACCTCCGGGAAAATGTTCCCGGACTCGATTTCATCCTGAAGCTTCGTCCGGTTACCTATAACATGGATGTGCACAAATTGTCGGCCTTCCTTGGTGAGGACATCCGCAGAGACGAGGAGGGCAACAAAATGATCAAGGAGCCTTGTCAGCGGACATTGAAGTCGCGCGATGCAAAGTCAGCCATTGTATATTCGGGCTTTGTGGCACAGGAGGTGGAGGCGGTAAGCCGCAATATGGGCTATGATTTTAGCGGCATCAGTGCCCCTGAGAATGAAAAGGGTCTGTATTCGATCAATTATGCCGCCTTCACCGTGCCCATTGTCAAAGCCATCCAGGAACAACAACAGCAGATCGAGACGTTGATGCCCGAGGGCATTGATGTGCTGCTGGGCAAGGTAGCTGTCCTGGAGGCAGACAATGCAACCCTGGCCGCAGAACAAAAAGCTTTGCACGAAGCCAATGAACTACTGATCACAGAACAAGAAAGCCTCAGGGAAGCGAACCAGTCACTGCTCACACAGCAGAAAGCTTTAAAGCAAGCCAATGAGTTACTGATCACGGAACAAGAGGTCTTGCGAGCTGAAAATGAGCAGATGCGCGGACAGATTGGCGATATCCTGGACTTGCTGGCTGCACTGGGAGTGGAAATTCAGCAGTGCTGTACCCATCGTTCTGATGAGATGGGCTATGCACAAGAGGACCTTCAGCCGGTTGATGCAGGCAATGCCTGGCTTGAGCAAAACGCGCCCAACCCGTTCCAGGAAAACACCCTGATACGTTATTATCTGCCGGAAGGCGTTCAACAGGCGGGCATCATCATTACCGATGTGAGTGGAAACAGGATCAAGGGTTTTTCGCTCAGTAGTGCGGGTCATGGACAGATCCTCATCAGCGGGGGTACGATGAAGGCAGGGACCTATGTGTATACACTGACCGTTGATGGCCGGCAGGCCGACAGCAAACGGATGGTTTTGTTGTAATTGGGATGCGGGTACTGGCATTTCAAACGGTATAGATGTCGACAGCAAACGAATGGTTTTGTAGTGATTCAGATGCGGGTGTTTTCATTTCAGATGGACGGCAGGCCGACAGCAAACGGATGGTGTTGTTGTAATGGGGTTGGAAGGTTTCAGGTTTTCAGCCTTTATTATTCCTGACGAATAATGTGCACACAAAGAATCCTGATACTATCCCGGATGCTTTCATCGTCTTGCATCCGGGTTGTATGCAAGTCTGAATAACTGCAGGTTCGATTGCAGCAGGCGCAATTACAGCAATACCATACGTTTGCTGTCCACCCTACGGCCGTCTTGTACCAGAGTGTAAATATACGTTCCGGCGGTCATGGTCCCTCCATTGATAAGTATTTGTCCGTATCCGTGTTCGGTGATTGTGAACCGCTTAACCCTGTTCCCGTTAAGGTCAGTGATCGCAATTGCTGCATTGCGGAAAGTTTCAGGCACGTAATAACGGATCAGGGTATTTTTATTGAAGGGGTTGGGTACATTTTGTTCGAGCCATGCCTGATCACTGGTCTTTTGATGCTGTTCGTAAGAATTGTGATCATTGTCAGATGAAAGAGGATTACAGCAATCCTGCATGTCGGAACCCAGGGCATCGAGCATGCCAAGGATATCGTTGAGCTGTGCGCGCATCTTCCGGTTTTCTTCCCGCAGTGCCTGCTGCTCTTCCTGCATGCTGTGGTGGCTGGCTTCCAGGTCGGCATGGGCCACCTGAACGGCTGTCAGCTCCTCCTGAAGGGCACCTACTGCCGCCGGCTCCAGCAATTCGATCTGTGCCTGCTGTTCCTGGATGGCTTTTACAATGGGTACTACAAACCTGGCATAACGAAGCCCATATAATCCTTCTTTGTTTTGCGGAGCATCTACACCACTGAAATCATAGCCAATAGCTTTTGCCGCTGCTTCTACCTCCTGGGACACAAACCCTGTGTAACGTATGGCCGCTTTTGCTTCCCTGGCTTTTAAATCTGATTCACTAACTTTGGTAACGATATTGCCATCTGCATCCCTTCTTTGGTTTTCTCCTAAATGTTTTGACAATGCATCCATTTCAAGGTTATAGGTAACAGGGCGTAGCTTCAGGATGAAGTCCAGGCCTGCCACATCGGTGTCAACATTACGCTTATAGCGCTCATCAGAGAGATCGGTCCAGTCAGCATAACCACCAATGGTGGTAACGTTGCTGTTGCCAATACGTACCATATTGTCGTCTGTGGTTATGGCATTATACCCAATAGCAGTGACATTTCTCTGATCGTTGGAATTGGGAAAGGTACTTTTCCCTATAAACGTGCCTTGATTGATCTTGTCGTAGCCACTCCCTGCATAATCACCAACTGCCGTATTTTGATTGCCTGTTGTTAAGTTTCGAAGTGCCCATCCTCCGATGGCTGTGTTTTGATCGCCTGATGTGTTGGAAAAAAGTGCCCGATCTCCAATAGCCGTATTATATCGTCCGGTATTGTTACTTTTTGTTTCACTACCCCTGAGGGCCTGATAACCCACGGCAGTGTTATAATGGCCTGTTGTGTTAAAATACATGGCATCATGGCCCAAGGCTACATTGCTGAACCCTGTGGTGTTTGAAAACAGTGTTCGGTATCCCAGGGCGGTATTGGCATACCCGGTCTCGTTGCTGGTGCTCATGGCTTCGTTGCCGATCACAGTGTTTTGATAGCCGTTCTCGTTATTATATAAAGCCATGTAACCAACAGCAATGTTTTCAGAACCTTCGTAACTGAAAAACATGGCACCTGAACCAATTGCGGTATTTCGGCCCCCGGCAGCATTCGCAGCTAAACTCCAGGTACCAACCGCGGTATTGTCGCTGCCCGATATGTTGTTTAACATGGCTGCAGCGCCGATTGCTGCGTTATTGCCACCCCCCTTATTGTAGCCCAGGGCGATATTCCCAAATGCAACATTGCTGACGTTGGCTCCGCTGCCCCGGCCTATGGTGAGTTCGTGAATGAGCGCATCGGCTTTGTCCACGGTGAGCCTGAACAAGGGCCCTTTACTGGCTTTGGTGCCTGGCATTAATCCCTGTTTGGTCAGTTTGACCAGGAGGTCTTCTTCGCTATTGCTTTTATCAGAAGCACGGTTTCCCTCAGAATTGTCTGGGATGGCATGGTTATCCTGTGAAAATGCAGTGCTTGTAAGAAAAACTGCAATAAGCAGAATGATCGCTTTGAATGAGTTGGCAATTTTTTTCATAATATGTTTTTGTTTTGGGTTGTTCATTAATCGTTTCGCTAATCTGTATGCGGCTAAAGTAATTGCAGCTGGAGCGGGAACCAAATTTCTGACATAGACAATATATGAACATGTAAAAAAAAATGCCGTGCAATAATCATATCCAGGATGAACAATTGGTCATTATCTGTGTTTAGACTAAATAAAAATAACAAGAAAGGTTTTTTTTGCATTGCAATTAAGCAGGTATTTAACTTCCGTGGATGTCTGCCTGGCGCGGAGAAACCACTCAACACCCAGCAACCAACAACAAACCAAAAGAATAGCGCATGAAACACACGCTTACCGGTCTTAAAGTACTCACATTCTTGTTTGTGACCATATCGTGGCACTTTGTTAACGGGGAAAACCCGTTCAGGGTGCATGGCAACATTGGTCTGTTTTACGATATGTACAGCTATGCCGCCGTGGGTTATGACGATTTCAGGCCACGACATCCGTCCGACCTGGCCCGCCTGTCTGCCCACGCAACCCTTTCGGCTGGCCAGCATTTCAGTATGCCGTTCGCCATCGACATATCCAACCAGAGCAGAGCATACCATCTGCCGTCACTGCCTGAGGAAAGGCTTATCGACTACGTGCAGAACCCGCGAAACAACATCCATATCAATCCGACATATAAGTGGATGCAGGGATACCTCGGCACCCAGACGCCCGGCTTTTCGGCGCTCACCACTGGCAACATCCCCATTTTTGGGGTCGGACTGGCATTGAATCCTGGACTGTTTTCATTTGCTGCCCACTACGGAAGGTCACAAATTGCCGTAAATGCCAATCCAACGGCAGATATCGCCGGGGCATGGGAACAGCGGATCCTTGCTGCACAAATAGGTGTCGGACGACAGGGGGCGACCAGGTTTTCTGTCAATGTGGTCCACCGGAAAGACGATATGACATCCCTTGAAAGTCCGCCCGAGGGACTCCCACCACAGGAGGGGGTGACCATATCACCCCACCTGCAAATAAGAATAGCCCAAAACCTGCTTTTCTCAACCGAAACGGCGGGTTCTGTTTTTACCCGGGATCTGACCGGACCTCCCTTGCCTTTCGAAAACGATATCCTGGATGAGGTGCAGCGGTTTGTTACCGTGACAGGGTCGACCAATACGGATTTTTCAAACATTACCTCGCTCGAATGGCAGTCGGCTGCCTTCGATATTGGGGCGGAGGTGCGCTATATCGGACCGGGATTTGAGCCGGTGGGCTTCAGAACGGTCGAACGCGACCTGATCGACTATAATGTGAAAGCGGGATTGAGACTGTTGGATAACAGATTGATCGTCAGCGGATCAGTGGGTTTGCGCGAAAACAACCTGCAAAACACCACGGCTGAATCTACCTCGAGGATCATTGCCAACACCAATATGTTTCTGCAGCCTGGCGATGTGTTTTCCCTGGCTGCCAACTTCTCTAACTTCGGCTTCCGTAACAATGTGTTGTACGATACCCTCAAAGTGGAGATGATACAAAATATGCTGACAGTGACACCTGGACTGCAGATCAATCGTATGGTGCTTAACCATACCATCAGTGCCACGGCGGGCATACAGCAGTTTGATGAGTATAATGTGGTGACGGGTGACTTTGTCAAGACCCAATCTACCAACCTCCATGCGAACTATACCATGCTGTTTGCGAATATCCCGCTTAATATCCACCTGATGGGGATGTACCTGGTCAACGAAACGCCGGTAATGGATCTTACGCTTTATCACGTTGGACTAACGGTGCGCTACAGGTTGTTCGACAACCGTCTTGTTCCGTCTGTGATGATATCCCATTCGGGGATCGACCGCGAGGGGTTCAGCACAGACCACCGCTGGCGGCTCAATGCGCGGACAAACTTTAAGATCACCGAGACAATGGATATCCGCGCTGGATATACTTATTCGCGCTATGATTATGGATCAGCGAGACCTGGTGCAAACACCAGCGAACACCGCCTGCAACTGTCATTGTCCCAAAGATTGTAGTTTCCAGAAATGAAACAATATGCATAACCCTGTCCTTATTTTCAA
>PWKN01000242.1 GCA_003559735.1 Bacteroidales bacterium
CTCGCTGTAGTCGACGATTGAGTAAATGATGTCTTTGACATTGTAGGGCTTGTTCGGGTTTTCCGGGATGATGGTGTTAAGTTCATCCTCAAGCCGGTCAATCGGGTCGTCGCATGGTTCAATCGGTGGTTCTTCAAGGTTGTTTTGCGGGATGTAGCTGATGAGTTTACGGATCATCAGGATCCCTTCGCGTTCATCGTCGGCGATAAAATGGGTGACGCCCGACTTGGTGCCGTGTGTCATTGCACCCCCCAGCTCCTGTTCCGTAACCACTTCGCCGGTAACGCTTTTTACCACCTTGGGTCCGGTTACGAACATGTAGCTGTTCTCTTTTGTCATCACCGAAAAGTCAGTCAATGCCGGTGAATACACTGCTCCTCCTGCACACGGACCAAATATGCCGCTGATCTGGGGTATGACACCGGATGCCATGATGTTGCGCTGGAAGATCTCGGCATATCCCGCCAGACTGTTTACCCCTTCCTGGATGCGGGCACCGCCACTGTCATTGAGTCCGATGACCGGGGCGCCCATTTTCAGCGCCTTATCCATCACCTTGCAGATCTTTTCGGCATAGGCCAGCGATAATGATCCACCAAAAACGGTAAAGTCCTGCGCAAAAACATACACCACCCTTCCGTCGATGGTGCCATAGCCGGTCACCACCCCGTCAGCATAAAAATGCTTGTCCTCCAGTCCGAAATCGGTACAGCGGTGTGTGACAAACATATCGAACTCTTCAAAGCTGCCATCGTCGAGCAACAGCTCGATCCGTTCGCGGGCAGTGAGTTTCCCCTTTTGCCTTTGGACATCGATCCGTTTTTGTCCGCCTCCCAGCTTGGCGAGCTCCCGTTTTTGCAATAATTCCTTGATCTTTTCTTCGAATGCCATATTGTTGGTTGTTTTATGGATGGCCTGTGCCATCGTGCTGATCATTTTCAGGCTTTTCGCACAGTTCCATCAGCACACCGTGGGTGGATTTCGGGTGCAGAAAAGCAATATCAAGGCCCTCGGCCCCTTTGCGTGGATTTTTGTCAATGAGGCGTATCCCCTTTTCATCCAGTTCGGCAAGCGCATTGTCGATGCCTTTAACGGCAAAGGCCATATGGTGAACACCTTCTCCCTTCTTTTCAATGAACTTTGCAACCGGACCATCGTCAGCGGTCGATTCAAGCAGTTCCACCTTCGTTTGTCCCACCCGGAAAAAAGCGGTCCGCACCTTCTGATCGGTAACCTCTTCGATGGCGTAGCAGGGAAGTCCCAATACCTCTTCATAAAACCGGACCGACGCATCAAGGTCCTTTACGGCAATACCAATGTGTTCAATGTGTGAGATGTCCATGATCCAATGTTGTTAATTATTTAGCAAAACAATAATATAACGGCCAGAGACCTGTTAAATTTTATGCAAAAATAGCAAAAGATAATAGAAATATTACGTATTTATAAGAAAATGAGTGTATCTGCCTTCATGTTGGATGGTCCCTGATCCGGGTCGGACAATTCCCGTATGGTTCCTGATCCAGGTCGGTGGTTTACCTTGCCGGGGGTTTTTCAATGGAGTCCCCCGGTATGTTGGATGCCTCCTGCCGTGGTCCCGTCGGACACTCCCCATGTGGTTCCTGGTCCCGGGCGGTGGTTTACCTTGCCGGGGTGATGTTCCACGGAAACTCCACATCCCAGTTTTCCCTGATCCTGATGGTATCGGGAAGCATATAGACCGGTTCGGGCTGAAGCTGTTCCAGGTAATTGCCGGGATCCCATTGTTTGTTGTTGTTGAGGTCCTTGATCAGCCGCACATAATACTGTCCGGACTCAAGGTATTTGAATTCTTTTTGTCCACCGTCAACAATGAACTGCTTGCGGATGATTTTTTCGTTCCGGTCGAGCAGCTGCAGGATGTAATGCACATTATTATCTGGCAATGAAATGTCAAGTACCAGTTTTCCGAAGTCTTCCGTAGAGGTACTGGTAAATCGTCTTGCCAGGGTATCGTTTGTTAGTCCGAAAATATCGGTAAACGCACCTGGCAGGATCTCCATAAAGTAGGATGTTTTTTCCATCAGTGGTTGGGTCATATGCACATTTCTCCTGACATGGTCAGTAAAGTCGAATGACACATCGATGGGTATGCTGTCGTTGATCAGCAGTTCGATCTTTTCCTGGTCGATGGTTGCCAGTGGGTGTTCACTGGTGAAGGACAATGGTTTATGGTGTGGCACGGCAGATGGTCGGCGGAAGTCGGGGGTAATATTCAGTGTGGGCGGTTCTTCAGGATCTTCTGTTTCGCGTGTGCGACCGCGGGGTGTGGTGGCGCGTTTGATGGTGTCGAGCAGGCGGTCGCCGTCGAGAACCTCCAGGAACAATGAATCGCGGCCGGTATCTGCAAACCAAAGCTTCAGGGTATCCTTGTTGTCCGAAAATTCAGGGATGTGCCATTTTTCGTCGAATGGCCGGCGTATCTCCCTGACATGGGCAGAGTCGAACGGCACACGAAAAGCAATGGTTATCAGTCCGGCTTTGGTAAGGGCAGAAGAAACGACACGTTGCACCGTGTCTGCTTCCTGGAACATATAGATGGTATACGTAGGAAGTTCAAGTGCTGACGGGATTGTCCCCTCCAGCTCTTCTTCCAGGTCTTCCGCAAGGTCTGTTTTCCAGTCGTCGTGCAACCCAGGTAAAAACGGCTCCTCACCCTGAAACTCATCCTCAAACTCCCCCTCGTCCTCATCATTTATGACCTCCTTTTC
>PWKN01000147.1 GCA_003559735.1 Bacteroidales bacterium
CCTTTTGCACTACGGAAAACGCCGGATATCTTCTGCTTCAGTTTCATCATGCGAAGATCTCTTTCCGCTAAATTATTATCAAAATCCACGCGGTAATCCTCCATAAAGGCTAAAACCTCATGGTGGTGCAGGCTCAAGCGGTTGAGCATATTCCTGACCTTCCCCTGTTTGGGCCGGCCTCTTTTCTTCACCGGTTCAGGTGGTGGATTGGCCAGATAACCTGCAGCGACAATATGGTCATAGCGCTGTTTAAAAGCCTCTTTTTCTGCAGTGCTTAATAAGCGTGGCACCTGCTTTAGTTGATCTACCCTTTCTTTTATCTCAAGCAACAGGTCAATCATATCCTGTGCCCACTGTTCTTCGGTTAATTCGAAAATACCGGTTAGCTCTCTGATGTTATGAACGTTGCATAAACTATGGTCGCAGGAATATTTGTAGTATGATTTCCAGTAATCATGGACAATAATGCCGTCATAGTTTGGCAAGATGCCGATTGCATCGGTGGCCTTGCTGCCGCGTTTTGGGTGCCACTTGTAGTGAGTCAGGGTATCTGTTGAGGCAACATGCAGCCACCGGCGTTTGTTTTCAACGCGCATTCCCGTTTCGTCAACATTTAGTACTTTTGAGTTTAGCAGACGCTCAATGATTATGTTTTCTGCAGGTTCCAAGTTTTCATAGGCAGTCTTGATGGCATTGTAGATGGTTGCTTCGCTTAAGTTTAAACCATAGATGTCGTAAACGAATTCAGCAACCCGATTGTAGGGAATCAGCTGGTATTGGCTCAAGTAGACCAGCTGGGCAAGCAGGCCAGTACCATATTGAACCGGCTGGGTTACTTCCGGCGGAAATTGAGCTTTGTTGAGCTGCCCACAGCCGGGGCAGCATACGGTTTCGCTGACGTGTTCTGTTATCTCCACTTTGGGGGGAGGGACATCAAAGACCTGACGTCTTTCTTTACTCTTGGCCGCTTGATTATCTAGACTACAGCCACAGCCGCTGCAGGTTTCTTCTTTGTGCACTATTATTCTATCGGGGTTGTCGCTCATCTTAAGGGTGTGGCCCGGGTGGCCTTTTTGACCGCCGGTTTTCTTACCGCTTTTTTTACGCGTACTTTTTGGTTTAAAGAACTCATCTGAAGAAGGTGGTTTGTTGCTGTTTTTGCTGTTTTGTTCAAGACGAGCCTTGAGTTCTTTTACTTCTGTCTGGAGGGAGTTTACCTGCTCGTTTAAAGTAACAACCTGGGATTGAAGCGTCGTGATTGTTTCGCCCATAATGCAAAATAGCTTAAATACTTCTTCCGGGTCGTTTTTGCAGAGCTCAATAAATTGCTCCTTTTTCATCGCAGGTCACTTCCCGGAAAAGCATCTTGATATGCTGTGTCTGTTGGTTTAAGCAGGCTTTTTCCCATGGTTTAAACGTACCACAGGTGGCTATAAATGTCTAGTAAATATATGGTAATTTACACATTTTTTTAGTGTTTTTTCGGTTTTCAAAGAACAATTTTTGCAGGTGCACTTAGGCGATGCCTAAGTAGTAACAAAAATTGTTTAGAGTTTTCATCAGGGCCAGGGATACAAGGTTGTTTGAAATTATTTATCCTTAACCTTTTTAAGCCTCAGAAAATATACGAGCCTGAAAAAAATGGAAATGAGCAGGAAAGGAAAGTGTCTATAATGCCACACTAGTTTTATGGCTGCTTCAGGCGATTAATTTCGATAGCAATTTTTATAGCATCAGAAGGGGTTACTCTTTTCTTACCTGTATGCCTTTTTACTTCATCAATGAATTCTTTGTGCCAGTGATTAACTATTACTGGAACTTCGCTAACATTTAAGATTTTTGCTAGCATTAGTCGGTGTCTTCCATCCTTAAATAATATTTCTCCCTTTCGTGAAACTACTACTTCAATTTCTTCCTGTGGATCTTCTCTTCTTTTATATCCATTTTTCATGGTCTGATTATATATGTCATCATATTCTTTCAACTTTTTTTCTTTATACTCTGCCCAATTCTTACAACCCCTTACAGCACCTGTATTTCTCAATATTGTATGGAATAGTTTGTATGCAACAGTTTCTTCCCATTCTTTTCCCTCAACAAATCTGTCTTTGAAAATAGAATACTGGGGTAGTAAATCAACCCTTTTCTTATTCATATCCCAGTCACCTTTTTCAATCATTCCTACAATTCTTGGTTTGACAAAACCTAAATTATAGTGCCTTAGCAATTTATGGCCCTTTGGAGATTTACCAACAGCATATTCAATTAAATCTATAGGAACATAGACCACTTCATCAGGCTTACTAACAATTTTGCCCTTTAAAAATAAATTTAACTCATATAATTTCGTTATTGTCTTAAATATTCTGATAAAAACTCTTTTAAATAGACTTTTTACTTTCGTATTTAATAGTATTCCTTGTTTCAAGTTCTTAAATTTCTTTTTCACCAATTTATTATTCCTCCAACCTGTTTTAAGGTAGGTCCTCGTTTTTTTACCTGGCCCATACATGAGCTGCTGCTTTCACTGTCCCCCTTTTTAAGGTAAAATAATGCTCATTAATATCTCCCACCATATCCAGAAAACCTTCTGCTAACTTTCTAACAGGGCCTTTTTGTGTATAACAATTTACCTTGTGAGAGTTCCTATACCCTTCCGGTTGCCATTCGGCCTGGGCAGGTGTAACCCACCTTGCTTAATATTTCGATAGTCTTCTTGATACTGTCTGCCAGCCGTAGGC
>PWKN01000134.1 GCA_003559735.1 Bacteroidales bacterium
AATCAAAGAATACAATAAAATGCTGGATGATTTAGAAGAACTGGAAGACATAAAGCTTTATGATGCTGCCAAGAAACTTAAGCTGGAGTTTATAGACGCAGAGCAGGCGTTTGAAGAAATTGAGGAAGCCCGCAGAAATAATGAAGACTTATAAAGTTCGCTTAGAACGCAGAGTGCTGAAAAAACTGGTAAGGGTTTCAGAGCCATACTATTCGAGCATCAAAACAGCCATTCTGGATCTAAGCACGAATCCACAACCACAGGGCTATAGAAAACTGAAAGGCAGGGATGCTTTTCGTATCAGAGTAGCCAATTACCGTATAATATATGAAATTCAAGATGCCATAAAGTTGGTGAGTGTGATTGATTTGGGACACCGAAAAGATATTTACAAATAACAAAATCCGCGAATTAGGTTTTGGAGCTATCCCATTTATTGCTTGATACGTCATTGGTGTGTAAACATGGAAGCCGGATTTTTATTTAACCCAGGATATAGGCCTGATAGCAAATGCCCAGGCTCATGTATCCCAAATGCCAGGAATGGTGTTATTGCCAGGGCGGAAAAAAATAAGGTCTTCCATGAGTTACAGATGCTATTTTTTTAAGTGTCTTCTTCTGATTTTGTATGCAAAGTAGGGCATAACACTAAACACTGTTGCAATCATGAGAAGCGTAATGACCATGGTCCAAAGAAAGTGTAACCACCCTGTTTCCGGGATGACCAAAAAGCCGACTATCAGAGAAGCGATTAACAGCAGTGACGTGATGATGGCTGGTTTCTTAAAGGATTCTTCCTGGGTTTTTAGTATCTCTGCTTTTGAATCCACATCGGCATAGATAGGCCTGGTACCCTCCTTCGCAGAAAAGATATGGACATTCGCAATGCTCATCACATATTTCCAACCTGATTTTTCAAACTTCATTAAATAATCCGCATCTAGCTCATCACGATAATCTACCATAAAATCTAAATCTTGTGGTTCGCCTTTCTCAAATCGGTACGATAAAAACTTCCAACCTTTAAGAATCCAACCTTTTTTTGCGAGTTTTTTTAATTTCTTCATGTCAGTGTTGTCTGCAAAAGCAAACCCACCCATCATAACATACTTTTTACTTTTCATTTCAAATTCTCCTTTTTATTTAACCTGTGTTTTTGGTATTCAATTATCTATGCGTAACCCGCCGCACATTGGTTTCCGGCTGCCGGTCAATCAGATAATTATAAGGATCAATGCCTGCATCCCGGGGCTGTGCCGATACGCGACGCACGAAAGTGTTTTCAGATTCAGTAACATGCACCCGCTCATAATGCAGGGGTTCGCCCAATCGCAGTCCGTTAACCGGTCGTGCAAAGATACCGATATCAATGTAATCGTTCAGTGGCACAGGCGTTTGCACACCCAGCGAGTCAGCCCTGAACTTCTCGCTGATGGTGGTAAGGGTGACCAGGTATTCGTCGCCATCCTGCTCATACACGGCATCCACCACGCGGTTCGAAAACAGGGTAATGGTTTCAAAGAGGTTATCAACTACGTATTGCAGCGAATCGGGGGTTACCTCGCGGAAAGCGCGCACTGCGCTCAATGAAGTGGGATATGGCGGTTCCTCGTAGGCATATTGCTCCAGCAGGGCGGCCAGCGCCCGGTTCACCTGGTCTTCACCGATCATCTCCTTAAGGTAATACATGGCAATGGTGCCCTTGTTGTAGTAGATGTAGCCCTGCTCTTCCACCTCCATAAGGGGTCTTTCGGCCATACGCTCCCCGCCACGGCCACGCAGGTAGCCGTTCATTTCGTGACGCAGGAAAGTGTGCATCTGGTCGCGGCCATACGCCTGTTCCATCACCATCAGGGCGCTGTACTGGGCAAAGGCCTCGCTGAGCATCTCTGCGCCCTGCATGCGGGCACCCACCAGCTGGTGTGCCCACCACTGGTGCGCCATCTCGTGGGCCACCACATAAAATACCGGATCAATGTCGCCGGGCTGCATCTTCCTCAGGTCGCTGATGAATCCGATCCCTTCGCTGTAGGGCATGGTGCCTGGAAAAGACTGTGCAAAGCGCGCATACCGCGGAAACTCAATGATCCTGGCCTGGCTGTGATGATACGGGCCGAAGTTTTCAGTAAAATACTCCAGCGAATGGCGCAAACTGGCCAGCATGTTGGGCACGTTCATGGAGTGGCGGGCAATGTAATACACCTCCAGATCCACGTCATTCCATTTTTCCCGGGCCACTTCATACCTGGCTGAGATAAAGGAATAGAAGTTCAGGGAAGGATGGTCGAGCGCATATTCAAAGTAGCGGCGGTCACCCTCTGTCCATTCACGGATAAGGCTACCGGGGGCAACGGCGATCTGGTCGGCGGCGGTGCAGATAACCGATCGCATGCTCACCCAGTCTGAATCAGCGCTCACGTAGTGATTGCCACGGCTCACCAGGTCGTTTTCGTCCAAGCGGGGCATGCGTTCACGCTCAGGAAGCCCAAGCCTGCTGCGCCGGGTAGGACTGCTGATTTCTGCCCTGGCAAGATAGCCAATGGAAGGCATGATGTCCCAGTTGTTAAAGAAGGTCCCGTTTTGTGTGAGAGAAGTAAAAGATACTTCATTTTCAAAGCCTCGGGTAAGGATGGAGCTCTGCACTTTCACTTCCAGCGTGTCGCCCGGCTGCATGGGTGCATCCAGGAGATAGATCCGGTAACCCAAACGGCTGTCGTCT
>PWKN01000253.1 GCA_003559735.1 Bacteroidales bacterium
GGTTGGTTCATTTCTCGCATGACCACCCATTCCGGGTTATCTTAATGGAGCATCGTCCTTCCTTCTGACCAGCTTTTGAATTCGCCCCACATTGTAAAGCCGCTGACACCTTGCTGGCGGCTGGGCAGAATTTGCATCTCGAATGCAAAAGCCTTGGCTTTGTAGAGCGGTTGCTCATACCAGGTCCATGGGTAATATTGATGGAGAAAGGGCAGGTAAGCTTCATCCCCAACAAACAGGGTCAACCTAGCAGGATCAGTTCCGTCAAAAGAATGTTGTTCGCCGATGTACAACGGTTTATTGCGGTCCCAGAAGAAAGCATCCGAATCCCAGAACGTAAAGGAGCTTTCGTAAAACCAGTCTAATGGGCGCATGACGGGTTTATCTGCCCAATATGCTGCAGCAGGCCAATAGCGTTGATCGGGGAAATGATTTGGTTCGTTGGGATAATGGTAACCGACAACATTAGCCGCTCCCCCTGGATCTCCATCCATTGAATATACCAAAGGGCGGGTACCATCTACTTCTCGGGTAGGCCCAGCCAGATTTGCTAACTGGTCGATCACTGCCTGGTCTCCACGTAGACTTTCATGGTAGAACTCTGCACTTAAGCTCCACATGATTATGGAGGGATGGTTTATTAATCTCTCAACTCTGCCTAGGATATGCTGTTGATAGTTATGCCAGAACACCGGATCCCGTAGCCGGTATGTATATTCACCATTGCCAACATCTATTTGTGGGATCATGAGTATGCCTATCTCATCGGCTAGCTCATAATAAATGCCAAACTGTTGATCATATGTGCGTATGGTGTTTACATTCATGGTGCGAATTTCAAGTAATTCTTGACGGATTCGATGGGTATCAGGTGCTATGTTATCAAACCAAGCGACTGTGAGCAGGTGGATCTTTTGGCCGTTGAGATAGAAATCTGGGCCCTCGACTGAGATCTCCCGGTAGCCAAAGCGGACCCGTTCTGCATCATGATTTGTTTTCCCCAGGCTAATCTCGAGGACGTACAAGTTAGGTTGGAAAGGTGTCCATAGCAATAATGGTGGATCATCAAAACTGATTTGTATATTTTTTGTTTGACTTCCAGGAATATTGAGGTTCTGTCCCTCTGAGACAAGAATCGGATCACCTTGCAGCGGCCATTGGTTCGCATCATCCCTGGCTTCACCAAGCCAGGGGAAAACTCGTGCGGTGACCATCACCTGTGTGTCCTCCACCAAGCTGTTGGTTACAGAGATGTCAATATTCAGTTTCGACTCTGAGACCAGGGCTTGGATGAACAGATCAGACACATAAACAGGTTCAGTGACCCTCAGAAAAACGCTATCCCAGACTCCGTAACTCATGGCATTTGCATCTGTTCCGATTGGACTGAGGAGACGATTCTCTACAAGGTGAATATCACTATAAGAAAAACCTTCTGACGGATGAACCGGGCTTGAGAAAAGCCCTGTGTAATCATGTACGCTGATTAGCATCTGGTTTTCAGTACCAAAAACAACCGCATCCGTGATATCTACATCAAAAGGCTCATGGCCGTTAAAGCACCCACCAACTTCTATACCGTTGATATAGATTGTGCTGTTATATTTAATCCCGCCAAAACGGATCGAAAGTCGTTTTCCTTCCCAGCTACGATCAACCCAAAACCCTCTTCGATACCATGCTCGTTCATAGGATATGGCTTCAAATTGTGATGGCACCTCAATCTGTTCCCAACCACTTGTTGGGAGTGGATCATCCAGTGATTCGACTTTTACAAACTCCCAGGTACCATCTAAACATTCTTCGTACCGACCGCCCCAGCCCTCATTGAGAATGGGGGTTGGTTCAACGGTCGCTGTGGATGTATGGCTGGGTGTAGTTGTTGACTCAATTATCGGTATTGATGTTTTGTCAGGGATGTTTGTATGGGTGCTTGGTAATGTTGCCGTAGAGATTGTAGAAGGAGGCACTTCTTCGGTAACTGAACATGCTGTCAGAAGCAGTATGCAAAGAAGGAAATAAGATATAGTCCCAGTCAACCTTTTCAGGAGTTTAACAACGAAAACGCTGGATGAAAGTATCATATCACCGCCTTTGATTAATTCAGTAAAATTTACTCTAATACTATCATTGTTTATAGATTTTTTAGTGAGAACTTCATCTACATCATTACAATTAATCGGTACTCCGGATGAGACAAAATTACATGCGAATGGTTAGTAGTGATTGGTTCCACTCTGCTTTGCTTTGGGGAGGCTGAGCACTGAATGGTCTATTCCACTTCTCCGTCTCCTTGCAGGACGGTTCCCAGTCGCTTCGCTGCGGGAGTCTATGATGCTCCAGGAGTCTTTGATTCTCCAGGAGTCTTCGACGCTTCTGGGAGGCTACGCACTGAATGGTCCTTAAAAGGAGGCTGTGCACTGAATAGTTTATGAATTAACCTCAAGCATTTTTAACTATTAATAAATACAGCAAATGTTAAAACAGTAATCCTCGTTCAACTATTCACCATTCACCATTCACAATTCACTATTCTCCAAATCCCAATTGCCCTTATAATAAATAGGATCATTTCCTTAATAGTGCGCAATTATTGAGAGCCGGAAAAAGGATAACTTAATGGAAATACAGGCTGTTTTACAGGAGTGGTTAGCATCATTTTTGCAATTCTTACCCAAACTGATCGCTGCGTTGGTGATCTTTATCCTGA
>PWKN01000075.1 GCA_003559735.1 Bacteroidales bacterium
GACCATCAGCAGGCTGGTTTTTTCGCCGTCGGCAAAATTTTGAATCCACGATTGGTGAAAAGCTTCAAACTTTTCGCTCGATGATCTGTAATATACCGGTTTGTTTCCGGCTTTTTCCTGAAAACCGCCAATGAGGTCCTTACTGACATACATTTTGTCCAGTTCATCCCTTGAGGGCAGGAACCAGTCGTCATACCCATTCAGCACCAGGTTGTTGCAAAGCAATGCGGCAATATCCTGATCGGGGCATTCTGTACTGGCAATGTCTGCGATTGCCGTGGTATTATCCTTTCCTGTCCCGTAAGCGGTGGCGCTTGTTCCGAACTCGATCGACTGGCATACCTCGACCGCTACCTGTGTTGATTGTTCGGCGATCTCACCGATGGTCATCCCACGGGTATCTTCAGGCGGCACTGTTTGCATCCGTGTAACCATACAGCACCAGTTGGCGCTTCCCTGGTCGGCAGGTGCAGCGATCAGACCCCTGGTATGACCTTGCGCATAGCCCGGGTCGCCCGGTCGGAGAATATAGGCCACAATTCCCCCTTCGTGTTCGTCGCCGATCTGCAGATCTGCCTCACCGATCGTCACGTTGGTGGTTGGCAGGGTTACCGTGAAACCAATTTCGAGAGACGGTTCGTTCTTGTCCACCGCCTCTGCGTCTTCGAAAAACTGGAGTGTTGAAGGCGCACCCGCCAGGATATGTCCGAGCACAGTGAACCGTGCACGGGATTTCCCATCCTCATTCATTTTGCCCGTCCACATTTCCAGGTCAGCCTCTTCATTCAGCGGGGCGAACCGAATGATATGGCCTGCATATTGAAATCCGCTTGCACCTTCATGTTCAATGATGTTCATTGTGACCACCTGGTTCATCTGGTCCCTGATCTCACCCAGTGCGTCAAGGTATTCTTCCTGTTGCCTCATCAGGTTTTCTTTCCGGATCCTGTCGAACACCGGTCTTAGTCCGCCGTTGATCAGTTCGGCCTTATGGTTTGCTGATATCCTTTGTTCGAGTCGCGTGTTTGAGCCAGCCATATAGGTAAAACCCGGTCTTATTTCGGAGAACGTCCACGTCATCCCATCCGGATCCCGCCAGTAATGGTTGACATAGTCATCGATGGCTTCTTCTATCCCCTGACTGGCCTGTTCAGGGTTTTCTGACTGGTCGAGGATCTCCATGAACAGGTGATACCAGTCGGTATTGGATCTTGGTCGCAACGATCCATGACCCGGTTCACTATAGTAGAGCCGGTAAGCCCTTTCATATATCTGTTCCCTGCCTGCGATGGCTTCGGCATAGAATTTACCGAGGCTGTAGTCGATTGCAAACACACCGACAAAAGCCACTTGCAGGGCGGTGGAGCCAAATTTTGAAACCGCGAACTGCACCGCATTTTTCAGGGCATTTGATCCCGCCATCCTGGTTTCACCCCTTGAATAGTCGGTTGCTACCTGCAGCAAAGACAGTGCCCCGCCAACATTGGTCATAGCGTTTGAGAGTCCGCTTAAGAAATCGGAGCTATAGGCCAGTCCCTGCAGGGTTAGACCGGCACCCGAAATATTGAGCCACTCGGTTGACACCTGCAGGCCAAGGTCGAGGGCCAGCGGTCCGGGTTCCATCTGGTTCTTGACGGCTTCGATAATTACGGCATTATACATATCCTCATAGTCGGTGAACGGTACGGTGGCAAATATGTGGTTGATCCTTGCCCACCTGGTACCCTCCCCCGTAAAGGAAAAGCAACTGTATACCGACAAATGGCCGGTTGTGATGACCACTTCGTTACGGGTATCATCGACAACGAACGCAACCGGGTCCCACTGGCTGGTTTCTTCGTTGAAGTACCCTGCACCTACGATCATATCTTCGCCTTTGTCTTCGAAGGGGATCCTGATCTCGATGATGCCCGGATCCACGTCAGGGTCATCAAAGGAAAAATCGTAGGCGTAGGCTGTCGCACCCTCCCAGGTGCCGGGCATTTTCATGGGTTTCACGTGCAGGTTAATATCTGTTTCGATGAATTCGGGCATCAGCTGCAATGAAACGCCCAGGTGTTCGAATACAGGATTTTCGGCGGTAAGCATTTGCGATTGGGTGCCAAACGGATGCTCATCGTCCACTTCAGGTATCCATTCAGCCGGTGGCATATCGGGGATGTATACCTCATTGTTTATTTCTTCTATTTCGGCATCGGCGCCAGGGCCGCACGACTGGACGGTAAAAAGGACCAAAGGCAGTAATACGATAATTGACAGGAACTGTTTCATTGTTTTGAGTGGTTAGGTTAGCCATCATTTGGATCGTTTCAAAAGTACAAAAAAACTTATTGTAAAGAACAATATATGATCAACCAGGTTGGTTTTCTGTTCTATTGATGATAACTGCTTTACCCCCGTGCGTAAATGTGCAAGACGGCCCGGGGCTGTTTCCTGCATTATTGATGCTAACAGCCTCACCCGTGCGCGTGAATGTGCAAGACGGTTCGTGATCTGCATTATTGATGATGGATACCTGGCCTGCGTGGCTGCCTGGCTCAGGCAGCATATTTCCTGTATTGTGTTGATATTATTTTTTGTACATTGCAGACACAACAACAGTGGTGAATCATAAAAACAACACAGTCATGTTAAGGACCATTTTATTCTTTTTCGGATCATTATTCATGATGCATCTCACAGTCAATGCGCAGGAGCTGGGC
>PWKN01000218.1 GCA_003559735.1 Bacteroidales bacterium
ACTTTTTCCGTTTGCCTGTGTCATCCGTTCATCAAAGCACGTCATTTTTAATACGTAACAATGGCAACAACAAGACCGAGGATCCCTGCCGTGTTCTATAATCCTTTGCTGCGTCTGTACCGCAGCTATGCCGACCGGTTTGTTCCGCAGTGGCTGGTGCTGCTGTTTGACCTGCTTGTGGTGTTTGTCACCTTTTACATCGCTTTTGCCGTGCGCCTGAATTTTGAGATGCAGCGTCTGGATGTGGCCGGTGAAACGCCCCAGGCATTGATCGTGACAGGGATATATGTCTTGTGTTTCGTCAGACTTCGGTCTTATTCGGGAATCATAAGGCATACAGGGATGATTGAGGCATACAGAGTGTTCCAGGCTACGGCCTGGGCTGTTACCCTGACCATGCTGCTGGGGTTGTTCACACGGACTGTTGGTTTTGGTATTCCTGGTACCATTTCCTATGCAGTATACCTGATACATTTCCTGATGGCTTATTTTGTGCTGATGGGGGCACGCGTGGTAGTGAAGACTGTGTTTGCCGAAATGGTCCGGTCGGGTCGCGATAAGGGCTACCGTGTTATCATTTTCGGTGCCGGTTCATCGGGCGTACTGGCCCGCAATGCACTGGCCAATGACCCGGGCACCATATACGACGTGGTTGCCTTTGCCGACGACAACGTACGCAAAACAAACAAAATGCTGGAGGGCGTCCCCGTGATGCTCCCCGGCAATGTTTTTAATGAGGACTTTATTTCGCGCTCTGGTGCCGAACTGGTCATCATCTCTGTTCAAAACCTTCACCCAAGGCGTCGTGCGGAGATCATTGAAAGTGCGCTGGGTTTCGGACTGGAGGTTAAGGTGGTGCCACCGCTTAACCGTTGGCTGCAGGGGCGGTTGTCGTCATCCCAGCTCCAGAAGGTGCGCGTGGAAGACCTGATGGAGCGGGAACGCATCGTGCTCGACAGCGCCAGGGTGTCGGCCGACATCCGGAACAAGGTGGTGCTCATAACGGGCGCCGCTGGCTCCATAGGGGGAGAGATCACCCGGCAGGCACTGGCTTTCGGTCCGCATAAGCTCATCCTCGCCGACCAGGCTGAAACCGCTCTTTTTGAGCTGCAACACCGGATTGAAAGTGATGAGGCGCTCCGGACACGAACAACGGAAACGGTTTATATTCCGGCAAACATACAGGACAACGTGCGTATGGAAAAGATCTTCAGCGATTATCGTCCGGAGATCATCTACCACGCGGCCGCATACAAACACGTGCCGGTAATGGAGTTGTTTCCCTATGAAGCGATCCTTACCAACGTCATCGGCACCAGGATCGTGGCAGACCTGGCCCTGAAATACCACTCCAGGAAGTTTGTGCTGGTCTCGAGCGATAAGGCGGTAAATCCCACCAATGTGATGGGTGCGACCAAACGGATCGCCGAGATATACACCCAGTGCCTGAGCAACGAAAAAACCCAGTTTATCACCACGCGCTTCGGCAATGTGCTTGACTCTTCGGGATCGGTCATCCCGCTGTTCAGGAGGCAGATTGAGAGGGGCGGTCCGCTGACTGTTACCCATAAGGAGATCACGCGGTTTTTTATGATGATCTCGGAAGCTTGTAACCTGGTGCTCGAAGCGGGGGCGATGGGCAAAGGGGGTGAAATATTCCTGTTCGATATGGGTAAGCCGGTCAGGATCGCCGATCTGGCGGAGAAAATGATCCGGCTCAGCGGACTGGAGCCTGGTAAGGATATCATCATTAAGGAAGTGGGACTTCGTCCGGGAGAAAAACTTTACGAAGAGGTGCTCACCGCTGACGAAAATGCGCTGCCTACATACCATCCCAAAATTCTCCTGGCACAGGTGCGCAAAGGCGACAGGGAACTTGTCACCAGACAAATAAACGAACTTTCCGACCTGATCAAAGGGGGTGACGACTTTCAGATGGTGGCCAGGATGAAGGAGATGGTTCCTGAATACATCAGCGAAAACTCTGTGTTCTCCTGCCTCGATAAAAAATAACCAGGTCAGCCATACTGGTAACGTGACGTCTGGTGAACCATACAGGAACCTGTTGCGCCATTTGCCGCCTACAGAACTGCCCTGCCTATCTCCACCATGTTGTCTGTCTTTCCCATGGTAAAATAATGGATCAGGGGGACCCCGGCATCATACAGCTCTTTCGATTGTGCGATGGCCCACTCCACACCGAGCTTCCGTACCTGTTTGGAGTCGGTGCACTTTTCAACCTCCCGCGATAACGCGTCGGGAATGTCCACCTTGAAGGTCTGCGGGATCATATGCAATTGTGTCTGGTTGCCAAGGGGTTTTATGCCGGGAATTATGGGGACATTAATATTGGCTTTCCGGCAGTCATCAACAAATTCGAAATACTTCCTGTTGTCAAAGAACATCTGTGTCACGATATAATCGGCCCCTGCATCCACTTTTGCCTTGAGCCACGAGAGGTCTGTCTGTTTGTTGGGCGACTCGAAGTGTTTTTCCGGATACCCTGCAACGCCAACGGAAAAGTTTGTCTTGATTGCGTTTTTCAGCAGCTCATCAAGGTATACCCCTTTGTTCATGTTCATGATCTGCTGGAGCAGGTCAATGGCGTATAAATGCCCTTCTTTTGCAGGCTGAAACCGTTTTGACATGGGGTCTCCGTCACCACGAACGGCAAGTATGTTCTCAATGCCAAGGTA
>PWKN01000261.1 GCA_003559735.1 Bacteroidales bacterium
CGCTAGCGTTCATCCTGAGCCAGGATCAAACTCTCCGTTGTTTATATAAATAAATTCAAAAAAAAGTATACTGTCCCGGCCCGGTAACCTCTCTGTCAATCTCAAAACCGTGAAAACATAGTGTCCCCACTTCTCTAAATTGACGGGTCTGCTTCTGTCTTTGTTTGGCCTCCCATTATGTCAATGAACTTCCTCTTTTTCCCCCTTTGGGGAGGGCAAAGATAATACTTTTTTTAAAAACAATAAACCTTTATGAAAAAAAATAATTTTTTTATTCATTTACACGCGCTTCACTGGTTGCATTGGGCTGACAGGGATCCTAAATCGTTGATGTGCTGCCCGGTTTGCTGGAACCGCAGCAGCGCGATATTAAGATAACCTAAGAAAATTTCGTAATTTAGCGTTGTGACACAGATATACCCTTCGGCAAACAAATAAAAAAATAGCATCACTGCACGATAACTATTTGTAAATACATCATAATGAGACGAAAAACCAACAGCAACAGTTTAAATGCAGATATTCAAAACCTTATCAGGCAAAACTGTCACTTGTTCTGGTGGGTTCCAGACCACAAAAAAGAACAGCTTACAACTGAATCCCTTATTGAGGCCATACTTAATTATGGAGATGCCAGAAGCGTAAAACAACTTTTCGAAACTGTGGGAGTTTATAAAGTTGCCGGTATTTTCAGGCAGCAAACATCAAACCCGCGAAACAATTATCAACGCCCTGTAAAGCATTATTTTTCACTCTACTTTGATAAACATGCACCGGAACATTCTCAAAAAAGAGCAGATTGAGCTTCTGCCCGATCTTCTCACATTGGCCGCTATGAAGGCATTTGCACTTGGCGGAAGAGGTAAATGGAAAGATTATGTTGATCTGTACTTCATTTTTAAGTATCATTACACTTTTGACCAGGTTACCGATAAGGCAATCCGCTTGTTTGGTGATGCATTCAATGAAAAACTATTCAAACAGCAATTGGCATTTTTTGGTATTTTTGCTATCCCATTACACCTGATTTGGTAAAAGATAACATCCCTGGTTATTATGGGGTTATGACCTGTTTTACCGGCATACTGCTGAAACGCCTCAACCCTGGAAGAACAAACATCGAATTGAATGTACGATCATTTCATTGATTATATCAGGCAGCACCGGCTTCTTAAAACAGGGCAACGCGTGTTGCTGGCTGTAAGTGGCGGACTGGATTCGATGGTGATGGCAGATCTTTTCAAACGGTC
This sequence comes from Bacteroidales bacterium, assembly GCA_003559735.1. Classification (GTDB taxonomy): domain Bacteria; phylum Bacteroidota; class Bacteroidia; order Bacteroidales; family UBA7960; genus PUPG01. The sequence goes on from PWKN01000261.1 coordinate 1,251, forward strand.
ACCTTATGATTTTGCCATTGCACACTGCAACTTCCAGCTCAGGGGTGATGATTCGAAGCTTGACGAACAAACGGTCCGCCTCCTTGCAGAACAATACAACACAAGGATGCATTGCACGCGATTCGACACCAAACGTTTTGCAAGACAAGAAAAAACCTCCATCCAGATGGCTGCCCGGACATTGCGTTACAGATGGCTGGAAGAGACCAGGAGAGTCAACGGGTACGATGCCATCGCCACAGCACACCATCTTGATGATGCCATTGAAACACTGCTCATTCACCTGGCACGGGGAACAGGCATTGCCGGAATGAAAGGTATTCCGCGAAAAACAAACAATGTTATCAGGCCCTTGCTTTTTGCCACCCGTTCTTCACTGGAGGCCTTTGCCGCGGAAAAAAACATCCGGTTTCGGGAAGACCGCTCCAACATCGAAACAAAATACACCAGGAATAAATTGCGACACAACGTTGTACCTGTTTTCAAGTCCATCAACCCATCCCTGCACGAAAGCATGCGTCAGTTTTTTCACCGCATGGAAGGTACCGAAGCTATTTTCCGGATGATGACAGAAGACCGCAGAAAAGCATGCACAAAGCAATCGGCGGACGAACTGCACGTATTGATCAAGCCATTGCAGGAACTGCCCTACCCCGATATTTTTTTATACGAGTTCCTGAAAGAGTATGGATTCAATGCATCCACTTGCCGGCAAATTGCAGCTGGTCTGGATGCACAAAGCGGAAAAAGGCATCATTCAGACACGCACACGTTGGTGAGGGACCGTGACCGGTTGATCGTGTTTGCCCAAAACAATGCCTGCGGCGATGGCATCTGCATAAAAATTGATCCCGGTGTACAGGAAGTATCAGCAGGCGGCTGCACTTTTCGAATGGAGCGCGGGACAATGACTCCATCCACACAATTGCCATCTGATGCAAAAACGCTGATGGCCGATATGAACAAGCTCGTCTTTCCGTTGTTATTAAGATCATGGCTGGCGGGCGACAGGATGATCCCCTTAGGGATGAAGGGGCACAAAAAGATCAGTGACATACTGACAGAAGAGAAGATTCCGTTGCATAAAAAGAAGGAGATCGTGGTCCTTGTTTCGGGCAGGGATATTGTCTGGCTACCGGGCATACGCGCAGGTGAACCGTTTAAGATCACGGGCACAACCCTTAAGTACCTGAAGATCTCTATGACGTGAGGCTGCCGGATGACCTGTTTTTTTACCGGTACCCTGAGTGGCTGATCATAATCATTCAGGGTTTGTCCATAAAGCAAGTGTCTGGACTTTAATATCCGGTTTCAACAGACCATCAAACCAATGAATGATCAGCATGTTCCTTTTATAAATAAACATAGTGTATGATGTCAATCAAACCCACCATTCGGA
>PWKN01000174.1 GCA_003559735.1 Bacteroidales bacterium
ACCGGGGCTTTTCTCGATCAGCAAATGGGAAGACTGAACCTTACCTACCAGTCTGTTGAAGAGATACCAATCATTAAAGTCCCACCCTCAATTGCTTCGCGGTGCTCAGTATTTGCAAAAAGCGATCTGATACACCGGCAACAGGCTGGGTACAGCATACCACAATTATGGAACGGACTGGTGAAGGGGTTGGCGCATGCCGCATTTTCCACACTGTTCAGGGGAGTGAATGTCGACAGCGATGTGTTGATAATTGGTGGTCTTGCAAACAATAAGGTATTCTTGCATTTCTTTGAATCGCTCCTTGATGGATACAAACTGGTTGTACCTCCCAATCCTGATTTTTTTCTTTCAGAAGCACTGTGCAGTACTTATAGTCGCGCCAGCTGTAAAAACAATGGAGACGACAACAAAAACACGTCTCAGCTGTTTGAGACACCACTTCGTTTTCTTAACCGGAAACAGCAAACACACCGGCACTATGTTGACGGGTTCAATAATGAAGTTGATGTTTGTCATACCCCGGAGGGAACAATCATGGAAGGGTATGTTGGTGTGGACATAGGATCTACCAGTACAAAGCTTGCCGTGCTTGACAAGTCGGGCCGGCTGGTTATGGGACTGTATACGCGGACGGACGGGATGCCCGTACAGGCTTTTCAGCGTTTGCTCAAAGGATTGGATTCTTTTTATGCAGGTCATTCGGCTGAGTTAAAAATATGTGGACTGGGTACTACAGGCAGCGGACGGAAACTGACGGGTGCTTTTGCCGGTGCCGATCTGATAAAGAATGAAATCACGGCCCATCTGAAAGGTGCAATTAAGGAATTTCCGGGTGTAAAGACCATCTTCGAGATAGGGGGACAGGATTCAAAATACATCGCTGTTGAGGATGGATGGATGAAAGATGCAAACATGAACTATGTTTGTGCTGCAGGGACGGGCTCCTTCCTTGAAGAACAGGCAAAAAACCTTGGCATCGGACTGGATGAGATCAGCACTATATGCAAAAATGCGTTGCCGCCATATGCCAATCACCGTTGTACTGTTTTTATGGAACAGGATGCAAGCCAGCTGCTTGCAAAAGGGCTGAACAAAAGTCAGGTGATGGCATCCATCATTTACGCAGTGTGCAAAAATTACCTCCACCGCGTTGTGCAACACCGGCCTGTGAAAGAACCCATTTTGTTCCTTGGGGCAACCGCAAAAAATGATGGTTTGGTGGAGGCTTTTGAACATATACTTGAAAAACAGGTTCATACTTCTCCATTCAGCCATCTGATGGGAGCCATCGGCATGGCAGAACTTGTCAGGGAAAAAAACCCACAGTCATCAGGTTTTAAAGGATTTGATATCAAAGACCTGCCGCTGAAACTTTCAGAGTCTGCCTGTAAACGCTGCACTAATGAATGCACGATATCACGGCTTGCTACCGGAGAACAAAAGGAGGTCATTGCTGCATGGGGCTATCAGTGTGGAAGAGAAGAGAATGAAGAGAGACTCCCACAAAAAAGCAACATGGATGCAGTTAAATATATCAATAAGAATATAAATAATACATTGATCCCGGCCCGGCCCGGGGGTGTTGTTTATGTTCCGAAAGTCCTCCATTACTATTCTTACAATGTTTTCTGGCAACAGTTTTTTCATGCACTGGGTATTGCTCTGAAGCCTGTGTCTGGCGACAAACATTCTCTTCAGCACCATACAGGAAAGTATACACTTACCGAGTATTGTTATCCGGCCAAGGTGGCCACCGGCCGGACCATTCAGGTGTTGAAAAACGGGATGACACCATTGTTTTTGCCCTATCATATCAGCGATACGCATAATCCAAAAACTTCAAGGTCATACTTTTGTCCGCTGTCCCAGGCTTTCCCGTCAATTATGAAGAGCACGCTCAGGATCCATGCGATGGAGACTGATGTGCTGCTGACACCGGTAATTGATTACGCAAAAGATGATGAAAGGAATGTATCCGAACTGATGCGGGCACTGGGGAAGCGTTTCCATCTCACGAAAAAGCAGATCAGGGCCGCATGGAAGTCGGCGCTAAAAGCACAAAGTGAAAACGAAAAGAACAACCAGACATACGCAAACAAACTGACATCATCCGGTGAAAAACCGGAGAAGCCCGTCTTCGTTCTGCTCGGACGCTCATACAATTTGCTGGATGAGCTGCTCAATCTCGATTTGCCAGGTACCATATCACGCTATGGCTACGAAGTGGTTCCAATGGATCTGTTGCCTGTACAACGGGAGGATCTGGAAGAAGGGTACCAGGACATGTATTGGTCCTACGGACAAAAGATCGTTGTCGCAGCACAATATATTCTCAGGCACCCTGCAATGTATCCGGTTATGCTGAGCAACTTCAATTGTGGACCCGATTCGTTTTTGCTTGGTGTGTTTGAAAAGGAGATGAAGGACAAACCATCGCTCATCCTTGAACTCGATGAGCATGGTGGAGACGGGGGGTATGTCACCCGCCTGGAAGCTTTTTTTGACAGGGTGGAGGGTCATTTTAATGGAACAAATGGCACTCCCCCTGAAGAAACCCGCCTGACAACCAGCTTGATCTCACGGTCGATGGCGAATGCCAAAGTATATATTCCACCCATGCATCCGGTAGCTTCCCGTATGATGAGC
>PWKN01000245.1 GCA_003559735.1 Bacteroidales bacterium
TAGGCGACTAATAGGGTGGTTTGTTCTTCCCGGTAATTCACATTATTGGCAGGATTCCAGGGACTGTCAAGCCAGTTGTTGCCATGCAGGTCGTGCAAATCCCAGAATTCAATCTGCACGATTATATCTCTTTGATAAGCTTCTCTCAGTAATATCTCAAAATTGCCCCAGTACTCTGCATTCCATTGATCCAGATCATACTTGCCATTTTCGAGCAACATGAATGGAAAAATATCCCCCTCATCTCTGGATCGCATGGAGTTCCTTATATAATTTCCACCAGATTCAATCATCCTGTCCAGTTGCTCAGTTTTGTCACTTGCCTGAAAGAGATTGTCGTCGTTGCTTGCCCCCAGCAAAAGAAGCCGCTCTCCTTTATATTGCCAGTAATGGGGATTGAGGGTGCAAGGCTTTATTTCTGACAGCTTGCTTTCGCCTGTTTGGCAATAAACAGGCTGAACAGATAAAACAAGAATAATTCCTGCAATGCTTAAGTTTCTCAGAACTCTGTTAATCATGATACATACATTTAGTTTTTGACCATTTTGGCATTAACCTGCAATTTGTCATTTGTTATGGAGATCAGAAAAAAACCGGCAGGTAAGCCGGAGATGTTTATTCTTATTTCTTTGCCGGTTACTTTCCGGGCTTTTATTACTGAACCATAAAAATTGGATATTCTGACAACTGCATTGTTTAATAATTCTTCTGGAATGATCAGGTTAATAAAATCGTTGGCAGGATTGGGGTAATACCTTAAGGGCTGATTTTCAATGCTCATAATATTGGATTCGAAATCTGCCCAGTCAGGATCATATGAAAGATATACCCCAGGTATGGGACGTTCCAGAGTTCCGTCAGGCAACTTCCAGCCTACAGCAAGATTATCCCCCCCGGCCTCTTCTTTCATTAGCGCCTCAATGTAATATTTGCCATTATACACCAGAAAGATCTCTTCCGATTGCTGTGTGGGGTATTTGTCCCATTCACCCGGGAAAGTCCAACCTCTATGATAGGCAATTAATACTTTGTTGGCAGGATCATCATCGGTGCTTAACCATAACTCTGCATTATCATCCCCTTCTACCCAAAAAGTATACGCTCCTGTAGCAGGGGCGCATATATAACCACGTATTCGGCATCCATAATGGTCACCAACATTTTGTGGGGCTTCCAGAATGCTCAATTCCAAAATCACATCAGGAGCTTCATTGTACCTGGGTGAATTGGTAAGGTCGGAAACCGCAGTTCCGGCAATATCATTCCATCGTTCGTAAAGTATTTTTCCGGTTGGTTCGCACGGTCCTCCCTCCTGGTATACCAGCACATTAACATGATCATAACCCGATTCATCATGATCGTCAGTAGCTGACAGACGGAATGAATAATAACCCTCTTCCAGTCCTGAAAGATGAAGTGTAGGGGAGTTTTGGCCTGTCATGGTTATGGATTGACCACTGGTTTGTTCCCACAGGTATGAAACAATCTCACGACCTTCTATTGCATAAGCACTGCCAAAGAGTTTTGTTTGAGTACTATCCGCCGGCAGGTGTTTGTCAGGACCTGCATCAACCCTGGGCGCTGTGGTGACGATTTCTGTAATCCACTGTACCACTTCAGCACGCGCATATGTTTCATCTCCTTCCTGAATGGCACGCACTATAATCCTGTCATTCATCTGCAAGGGTTTTAACTGATCGTCTGCCAGCTCTGCATTTCCATATAGCCTTTCAAAAGTAACAGGCAATCCTGAGCTGGATGTGGCACGGAGGGTATTGTAATTATTAATGATTGCATTTGTCAGTTGCTCAAATTCTATGGTCTGGGCTTGCTTTTCATTCAATTCCATAATACCCCATCGGTTGGGCTGACTCCAATAGCTGCCGTCCGGACTGCTATAATACATCAGCACCGCTTCCCGGCCTGTGCCGGTGTCGTTGTCATTGGCCGCCACATCAAACCCAAAAATTAATCCAGGTTCAATCTCGGGCATGTCTGCCCTGGGACTTTGCGTTGTTCGGTCAAAAAACAATCCATAATCCCAGGGTATGGCAGCTTCCATGATGTAGCCATCATCTTTTTTGACAAAAATGTAGTTTATATTCAGTTGTATATGATTCGAAAAATCACCGTATATGGAGTGTTGCCAGGCAAAGCCCAATTGGTAATTATAGTCGCCAATGCTGCTTTCCTTATCATTATTCATGTCAAAATAAAACTCAACACCATCAGACTCCCAGGGGAATGGTGGAATTGTATGAAAATCAAGATCTTTGATTTCTGCCATCAGGTATAATGAATCTTCATCCCAGAGCGCACGAAAGCTGACCGAAAAATCAGCTTCATCAGTAATATTGGGATTATTAAGTCCCTTTGCCAGCGGATAGACCTGTGCCGTTTCCCAAATCTCATCAATCTGGCCATCAATTACAGGTGGAGTATCTGTTTTGATGGCACTGATTGCGGGGAGCACTGGTGTTTGAACGGTGAGGCTATTGGATTTTTCAGACTTATTGCCTGCTGCATCTGCCGCTATTACATAAATGGTAAATTCGGTATCGGGATTGACATCCGTAAGATGATACGAAGTTGCATGGGTTCTTCCAATCAGCAGATCTTCAGTTGGATGCTCCAGGAATATTTCATACCCTATTACCCCCACATTGTCGGTAGATGGCTCCCATTCAAAACGTATTTCATGGAATGAGACCTCAATAAGGCTCAAGTTTTCGGGCGCAGAAGGTATCTCATTGTCCGGCGACGGGTTTACAGTCAGCGCAACCGTATCTGTTCCCTGATCTCCATCGTCATCGGTAACTGTAAGTGCAAAGGTGTAGCTGCCGGCCGTAAGCTCTGAAACTACCAAATCGGGCAAATAAGGGTCTGACAATACAACTTCCGGGCCCTCGAGTTGGTTCCAGAAGTATCCAACCACCTCACCATCACTATCAGTACCTTTCCCTATAAGGGTGACAACATTTACCGGAAGGGTTATTTCCAGGTCAATCCCTGCATTGGCAACGGGAGGCTGATTGTTTTCGTTGGGAGGAACAACCGTTACTGTTACGGTATCCGTTGCACTCAATCCATGATTATCCTCAACCGTCAGCTTAAATTCATAAATCCCTTCGGTAAGGTCCTTTACATACAACGTGTCGTTATTGATTCCTTCAAGAGCAGCATCTCCTCCACTTATTTTCTCCCATTGGTAAGTAGTTATGTATCCATTAAACACTGCACCCCAACCCGCAAGAGTTACTGAATCCAGGGGAAGTTTGATGGCTTTGTCATCACCTGCATATGCTGCAGGAAGATACGTGCAATCACCAGTAGGACACCAGCGGTATATAAGGTTTCTGCCCCAGCCATCTTCTTCAACAGCAATCAGATATTCGCCATTGCTTCTCTGAAAAGCCTCAATGGCAAACCCCATATCAATCCAGCCTGTATATTCTTTTCCTCCTACATTGGCAGATGGTGTCAAAACTCCCTCCAGTTCTCCATCGCTTTTTCGCATAACCCAGATATTGCCTCTTTCATTTTGGCCGTGGTGCAATCCACCACCATAAAAAATATAATCTCCGGCCTGCACGATTACATTTGGATTGCTGTATACCCCCTGAAACTCGCGCTGTACAATCTTGCGCCATTGAAACTCAGGGTTGACCGACCAGTTGTCATAACGAGCCACTTCAGTGCCGATTTGTCCCCAGTCAGGCACTATGGGGTTTTCATGGGTGTATCCGGCTATATACATCACATCGGTGTCGGGCTCATAGAGCAGTCTTTCGACTGATGTAAAAATTGATGGTCGTGTTCCGGCATTGGAAGTGGAGAAAATGGGATTGCCCTGTGCTGTAAATCCTGTGATGACGGATTTTTTAAAGGTATTTCCCTTGCCATCCCATATGGTACCGTTTTCATCCACATAGGTGCCCCATGCACTGGTGGGATGTGTGTATCCTGTATGTACCGACTTGTAGCCTTCATACCTGTAGACCTGATAGGGGTTGCCAAACATACCGGTTCTGTAGCGCAGTAAATGCCCATCGACACTTCGCATGATGGCCGTATTGAAAGAATCCTCCTGGCCTGTAATATGGGCCAGCCTGCTATCTTCTCCGGGTTGCCGGGCAAAGTCTATCACAAAATGCTCTGCTGGACCGTAATAGTCTTTGCCATCAGATGCAGGATCAAAACCACCGCTGTCTACAAAAAAGGTGTTATACATTTTCCATATCAGATCACCCCTGGGCGATATTTTATAAATAAAACTGGCATTATCAAACAGGGTAATGAAAATATTTCCCCACATATCGGTGCCAACACCTTTTATATTCCACAGTTTTTCATGGGTAAAGGGTTGGCCCCATTGCATCCCTCCATACTCCCCAAAGGTTTCATCAAGTACTGCAGGAGCTTGAGACACATCGTAAAAATGAACTTGTTTGCTTGCTCCATTATCGCCAAACATTAAACGACCCCGGTTGTCTGTTGCCAGTGATGAAGGAATTATGTCTGAATCCAATGTGATTAGATCTGCAAGTTGGTTCCCATTCACATCGTATTTGTATATCTTCGCAGAAGACACATTGGATAGCACAAAAATTTCATTTTCGTTATTTATGGCAACATGGGTTGCCGATGCAACTGGAAAATCTGATACTTTTTCTTTAGAAAAAAGGTCAAAGACATATACTCTTGAATGCCCCCTCCGGGAGGCTACCAGGTACCTGTTGGATGCCGCAAGTCCCGATAGCTCGAAGTTCAGTTCATATATTCCCGAACGGATGCTTCCGTCGAAGTCGTATGCATGAACCTGCTGATTGCTTGCCTGGGCAAATACACTGGTCTCATTCACTGCAATGAATTCTCCTCCAACGGGCTCAGGATTACCCAAAGGTCCAACATTGCCGGAGCCTGCCAGGTTACCATCCTGATAAATGCCTGCTTTTCGTTGACCTTCATCAAATGTTGTTATGGCAAAAACACGTCCGTATTTATTGATTGCTGCACCTTTTATTTCGGTTTGCAGTAAGCCTCTGGAAGCATCAAGATGAGAATTCCCCAAAGCAGTAGTAACATATTGATCAGTGGGTATCATGGGTTGTGCATAACTCCACAGGGTATATGTCAATACACATAGAAATGATAAATAGTTCTTCATAGTTACCTGGTTTTTATTTTGTTGATATTATAATTTAGCGTCTGTCTCTAATGTCCGGTTTCTGCGTTTTGCTTGTTCTGAAAACAGGTTTTTACAAGAGCAAACTCCTTGGTTTTCAAAACTGCGCAAGCTTTGAACCAGGACAATATAGTTCAGACACTTGTGACTTTATGGACAGATTAGAATTAATGAACAACGCTATTGCAGCGCTTGAAAAAATTCATGCGATAAATGTAAGAAATAGATAATCTTATCGCCTTGTCATATGTTGCATATCGCAGGTTTATATGACCCCTGATAAAAAAAAGGTGTGTGGTTAAAAATTTGAGATTTAGCTTCACTTTTTTTATGGTCTTCCTGCGGCAACATAGTATTGTGACAACAGACTCTGATTCATCTCTATACGACTGGCGAGGGCTCTGGTATTGTTTACGCACTGAGCAAGGCACAACAACAGGCACTCGTGTTCATTAGCAATCCCATGATGTACGGCTGATCATAATTGAAAAATATGTAAGTTTGTGTGATGGAGGTTTAACAGACACTTCATAAAAATATTACTCTATGGACCAGGATATCCAAAATATTGAGCTCACCTACCTGTCACTCGATGACTACAAGGAGTTGAAGCAAGCCATGATCGATACTTACGAGACCATGCCTGACAGTTACTGGCGGCAGGATCATATCAGGACCCTGATCAAAAAGTTTCCCGAAGGTCAGGTTGTGGTGAAAGTAGATGATGAGATTGCCGGGTGCGCCCTATCCCTCATTGTTGATTCAGAGATGGTAGACAGTCCCCATACATACAGGGAAATGATTGGCAACAACACCTTCAGCACACACAACCCCGACGGCGATATTTTATATGGGATTGAAGTATTTATCAAGCCCGAATACCAGGGGTTGCGTCTCGGCAGGCGTTTGTACGACTACCGGAAGGACCTGTGCGAAAGACTGAACCTGAAGGCTATTGTTTTTGGGGGCAGAATACCCAATTACCACAAATTCTCTGAGGAGGTCAGTCCCAAAGAATACCTTGACAAGGTCAGGTCGAAGGAGATCCATGACCCGGTGCTGGATTTCCAGCTGGCCAACGACTTCAGGCCGGTACGTATCATGCGGGGCTATATGCGCAGCGACACTGATTCGGAGGGCAATGCCATCCTGCTGCGATGGGACAATATTTTCTATGAGAAGCCAACCAAGGAGGTAAGGATAGAGAAGTCGGTTGTCAGACTTGGCATTGTGCAATGGCAGATGCGTCCATACAACGACATGAACGACCTGATGCTCCAGGTCGAGTATTTTGTGGATGCACTCAGCGGATATAAAAGTGATTTTGTTTTGTTTCCGGAGTTTTTCAATGCCCCACTCATGGCCAAATACAACAACCTGAATGAACCCGATGCCATCAGAAAGATGACCGCCTACACCCCACAGATTATTCAGGCTTTCTCACAGCTATCCATCAGTTATAACGTCAACATCATCACCGGCAGCATGCCAGAAATGGTGGATGGAGACCTTTACAATGCCGGCTATCTCTGTCAACGCGACGGCCAGATCGACCGGTATGAAAAGATCCACGTTACCCCCGATGAAGACCGGGTTTGGGCCATGAAAGGAGGCAACACCCTGCGTACCTATGACACCGACTGCGGCAAAATCGGTATCCTGATCTGCTATGATGTTGAGTTTCCCGAACTCTCGCGCATCCTGGCCGACGAAGGGATGAACATCCTGTTCGTTCCCTTCCTGACCGACACCCAGAATGGCTATGCGCGTGTCAGGAATTGCGCCATGTCAAGGGCCATCGAGAACGAATGCTATGTGGCTATAGCCGGCTGTGTGGGTAACCTGCCTAAGGTACACAACATGGACATCCAGTATGCCCAGTCAATGGTGCTCACTCCATGCGATTTCCCCTTCCCTATTAACGGTGTAAAAGCTGAAACCACCCCCAATACCGAAATGATCCTTATTGCCGATGTAGACCTGGATCTGCTCCGCGAGTTACATAACTATGGCGCGGTACAGAATCTCAAAAACCGGAGAAAGGACATTTACGAACTACGCAGGGTATAAAACAGGCTGCTATGATTCGCAACTCATTAATTTGTTCTGAGTCCAGCAAGAGGTTTGCCTGATAATATGAACACAGATTTGGTGTCACAAATCAGATTATTAACAACTAATCAGACCGGGGCCTTCCAAAGACTTGTGTCCAGTAAATGCCTGAACGGGCAACACCCATTTCAGTAAATGAACCGTTCATGATTTTTCGGCAGTGGGCGGGGCTGTTCATCCAGCCCTCAACGACAATGACTTCCGTTTGGGTCTCCCCCATGGCTAAGTTCTCACCAATTTTTCTGTAGAGATAGCCTGTTTGTTCAACCCGGCTCACAAGCGTAGAACCTCCCGTTCCTGTATGTTCAAAGAACTGATTCTCGTTCATATCGTTGCTGTGAAGCTGTGCAGCCGCTGCGAGCCTTTCATTCCATACGACAGGTTCAACCGGGGGGAAATACATGTTTCCGCACTGTGCACCCAATTTCCTGTATCTGTTTGTTTCTTCAATCAGCAATTTCATATTTATGGAATCCACATTCCAATAATGGGGGATTTTTGGTTTAGCCAGAACCAGCACCCAGAACAGATCGGTATTTGCAACCCCGATTTCAGAATATCCTGCATCCATGATTTGATTGCAAGCCCCTTCGTTATCCATCAGCCATTCTACATACGTTTTTTCCGTGAAATCAGGCGTAAGCCTTGCATGGCTGTAAAAAAAGCTCACATAATCATATTCAGCATTTCGGAGCGCATCCTGAAAATCAATTCCACCACTTTGTGCAAACGCAGGATTGTTTCTGTTCGCATGCAGTTCGTCACTATATAGCTGAGCAACACCGGCCAGTTGATCACTCCAGGTGAATGGGATTACAGGTGTATGGTTCTTTCTTCCACAACGTGTTCCAAGAGTTCGATAATCGTTAAACACCTTAAGAAGCAAGTCCCGGTCAAGATGTGATTTCTTGATATCAGAAATCTTTTCAGAATTAGCTGTTGCTGTAAAAATCCCACTTGTAACAAAAAAGATCAGCAGGCATAAAAATATTTTTGTAGTCATACCTGCAAGATACGAATTTTGAAACAAAAGTTGCGTATAGACGTTAACTACGATTTACACAAATCGCAGGGATTGTTTCATGGGTAAGGTGGTTAACCGTAATTTGGCTTTATGTTACATTTGGTTTTCCCGACAGAATTATTGTTTCCGAGCATCTTAAATCTTTACTGCACCAAGAACCTCATGCTTTATAACTATTAAAAGAATAAACCTCTTCTGGCGGTTTCCGGATTTTCTTTCTTGGTATCTCTTTTTCGGGATAACCCAATGTAATCAGCAACGGAATCCGTTTTTTATCCGGAATTTGCAGCAACTTTTTAACCTTAGGCTCATCAAACCAACCTATCATGCAGCTTCCCAAACCCAGTTCGGCAGTCTGCAGGCAAAAATGCTCTGCTGTTATGCCTATGTCCATAAGGTAGAAGTCCTTGTCCTTGATGCTGCTACCAATTTTTGACAACCAATTTGGGGGCTCGGCAACCAGTGCAACAATAACCGGTGCCTGAAGCACAAACCTGTTGAAGCGCAAAACCTTGCCGAAGGTCGCACGGGCAACCTTTTCCCTAAGTTCAGGATCATTAACCACAACGAAACGCCATGGTTGTGAATTGCAGGCAGAAGGTGCCAGACGGCAAGCTTCCATGATCAGTTCAATGTCTTTCGGGGCAACCGACTTGTCCGAATACCTGCGTACACTCTCACGTTTCAATAACAATTCAGAGAAATTCATAAAAGAGATAAAACTTGCAAAAGAATCATATTTGTTGTAATTTAAAAATGAGTGCATGCATATTATTCCCAGACCGAAACAAAGCCTGAACCGCATCCCAGTCTAATTCAGCAGATTGTATCCAGAAGGCGATCATGTCAGACTTTTGCATGCCTCAAATTTAGCAAAAAAACATGGATGAGAATACAAACAAAAACAAAACAATCATGTGCAATTAAAAATATCATATCAAATACGTTACAATAGAAAAGCACCCCTATCCAACCAATTACTACGAAGAGGGCGATGACTTCATTGAGGAGGTATGCAAAAACGGGGTTGGATCCATTTTTTATGTATATTTAGGGGCATTAATGACCCTGTTTTTTTGTCGGGGAATAGATTTATTACTAATAAACAGATTCCTTTGACAAATGACACTGGAAATAGCAACCCGATCGAAAGAAAGCAACAGCCAATGGAGAACAATAAACTGATGCCCAGAAAAGCATTAAACAAAGCCTACCTTAAAGTAAAACCCGGCAGAGCGCAAATAAACATCTTTCGGACAAGCGTAATCAATCTCCTCAACCAGGTGAGCCCGGACGAATCAGAGGAGTTCAATAAAAATTTGCTCTCCAGGTTCTTACGTGAAACCTATTACCATCCTGACTATTTTATCAATACCAAAGGCCGTAACGACCTGGTAATCCACAACGGCAAAAATGCCAAAACAAGTGTGGGTGTGATCATCGAAACAAAAAAGCCCGGCAACAAGACAGAAATGCTTGCCCCCGACAACCTGAACACGAAAGCAATGCAGGAATTGGTGTGGTACTTTTTGGGTGAGCGCATTGCCGGAAAAAACGATGAGGTAAAACACCTGGTAGCCACCAATATAACAGAATGGTTCATTTTTGACGCACAACTGTTTGACAAACTGTTTGCCCAGGACAAAGCCCTGGTGAAAAAATTTGAGGCTTTCGGGGATAAACAACTCTCCAGCACCAGCACAGATTACTTTTATCGCGAAATTGCAGCACCGGCCATTGAAGCCAACCTGGAAAGACTGACATATACCCATTTTCGCATGGATGATTATGCGAAAGCACTACGAAATGAGAGTGAAGACAGCAAGCTGATCCCCCTGTTTAAAGTTCTTTCGCCCGAACACCTGCTGAAACTGCCATTTGTAAATGACAGCAACACGCTCGACAAGCGTTTTTATTCAGAATTGCTGCATATTATCGGACTTAGTGAAACCAAGCAAGGAGGTAAGAAACTCATTGAACGGAAGAAACAGGGTCAAAGAGATATTGGCTCCCTGCTTGAGAATACCATCAGCCAGCTTGACAGTCTGGATAAGGTCAACCGGATGGCGGATGCCGGAAGGTTTGGAGACAATTACCCGGAAAGGCTTTTCAATGTGGGCCTGGAGCTTTGTATCACCTGGATCAACCGCATTTTGTTTTTAAAGCTGCTGGAAGCCCAGGTGGTTCGTTATCACAAAAATGACAAGCGTTATTCTTTTTTGAA
>PWKN01000052.1 GCA_003559735.1 Bacteroidales bacterium
AAATAAGCCAACAGGCTGTCATAAGCAAAATGAAAGAAGCAAAAAAAGACGAACCCAAATTGCCTCGTAACGTTGTATTGTTGATCAGGCAAAAAGAAACAATGCAAAAATTGCTATATTTACTCGCCAGTTAAAAAATCCAACGGGATTTTGGAAGAATAGGTTTTTTGTATGGCTGGTAAGCAATACCAGCTTTTTTTGTCCTGAGTTGTTTCCACACTTTGCATCTGACCTGGATGATTGGCATGAACGATACAGTTTATATGGTTTTAAGAAAAATAAACACCATAAAACCATATAGATGGCTTGTTTTTTTTACCTTTGGGGGACAAGTGTGGATTATTTTCCACAGCAACAACGATTGGATGGGAAAAATACTGATCATAGACGACGATACCTACATATGCAAGCAGTTGAAGGGTTATCTGCAGAAGCAGGGGTACAATGTGGTGACCGCCTATACGGCCAATAATGGATTAAAAGCGTTAAAAGAGGGGGGTGCTGACTTTGTATTGTGCGATTACCGGCTGCCTGATGCTGACGGACTGGAGGTGTTTGCGCGGATCAGGAAGAAAGAACCGTTGTTGCCTGTGGTATTTATGACTGCTTATGCAGATGTGCGCACGGCGGTAAAGACGATCAGGGCAGGGGCGCTCGATTATATTACCAAGCCTTTTCACCCTGAGGAGATAGGGAAGCTGGTCAGAAAGGGGTTGAGCGGCAGACAGGAAAGAATTGACCTGTTTGAGAAGCGTTTTGTAAAAGGGAGCGGGGAGGCCATACAGAACGTGCTGAATCACCTGGAACTGGTGGCTCCCACCGGACTTAGCGTGTTGATCGAAGGGGAAACAGGTTCGGGTAAGGAGTTTATTGCACGCGCCATACACTATGGCAGTCTGCGGAAGGATAAACCTTTTGTGGCACTCGACTGCGGTGCGATGCCCGGCGAACTGACCAACAGCGAACTGTTTGGTCACGTAAAGGGCGCTTATACCGGTGCCATTAAGGACAAAGCCGGCTGTTTTGAAGCGGCTGTAGGGGGTACACTGTTCCTTGATGAGGTGGGAAACCTGTCGCACGAAAACCAGGTCAGGTTATTGCGCACCCTCCAGGAGAAAACCATCACCCGCCTGGGTGGGAACAAGAAGGTGAAGGTGGATGTAAGGATAATCACCGCCACCAATGATGACCTGGCAGTCCGGGTAAGGAAGAAACTGTTTCGGGAAGACCTTTATCACCGGATCAACGGATTCAAGATCAGTCTGCCACCCCTGAGGGAACGGAAAGACGATATTTTTGTGTTTGCCGGACGGTTCATTGAAAATGCCAATGCAGATTTCAACAAAAACATAGGGGGACTGGATGAGGAGGTAAAGAAGATCTTTCTCTCCTATCCCTGGCCCGGAAACATTCGTGAGCTCGAAAATGTGATCAACCGTTGTGTGTTGCTGGCAACAGGCAGCCTGATCACGGCGGAGACATTACCCGATGAGATCAGGTTCTGTGATGAGACCTATGTCGAAACAAACCGGACTTCCTTTCAGGCAAACCGGCCGGTATCACTCAGGCAGGCTGCCATGATCGCCGAACGGAAAGCGATCATTACGGCATTGAAAGAAACCGGGTATAACAAGTCACGGGCAGCCGGACTGTTAAAAGTTGACCGCAAAACACTGTACAACAAAATGCGTGAGTACAGTATAAAACTTACCTAAACTTCCGTTCTACCCGGAAGCTGGAAGTCCCTTCGGGAGCTTCCAGTTCCGGGAGGAACTTCCAGCTTGCAAGGAACTTCCAGCTTGCGTTAGCAACTGGAAGCTTCCTGACCTTTTATAAGCTTCCGACCGGTAACCGTTTTCCGTGGAAGCTGGAAGTCCCTTCGGGAGCTTCCAGTTCCGGGAGCTTCCAGTTCCTGGAGGAACTTCCAGCTTGCGGAGCAACTGGAAGCTTCCTGACCTTTTATAAGCTTCCGACCGGTAACCGTTCTACCCGGAAGCTGGAAGTCCCTTCGGGAGCTTCCAGTTCCGGGAGCTTCCAGTTCCGGGTTAAAACCTCAGGGTGGCGGTTGCAATATTGTCCCTGCCGGGCATATCCTTCTTGTCGAGCAAGTAAACCCTGGCTCCCTGCAAAAAGGCATCCCTGGCAACCTTGTCGAGCAGACAATAGTTGTCGGCCGTTTGTTCACTTTCTATCTGTACATTCAATCCGTTATCGGTAACACGCCCCCTGATCTGCCGGCCCTTTTCTACAAACAGGGTGTCGATGCGGCCGTCCAGCGTGGCATGCACAATGTCTTCAATATCTGAAGAGGTGCGGCCTTTGCTCGACAAAAAATCGTAATGCTTCAGTGTTTCCGTCCGGTGTTTGAAAAAATGGTCTTTCACCAGGGCCCAGGCCTTTTGATGGAGGTCCTCCATATTGTCTTCATCCGGGTTTCCAGAAATGTTTTCCGGAAAGAGTTTTCCATAAGTATTTACTTTACGGTACAGTGCAAAAATGTTATCGACACCTGCAACGATCAGTGGGGCGTCGTATCCCTGCAGCACTTCTGTCAGGCTTTTGTTGACCTCGCGCAGGTGTTTGATGATCTCATCTTTTTTAAAATCTTTTCCTTCACCATGACCATGATACATCCCTGTCCCCTCACCAGTTTGTCCGCTGCGAAACTGCAGTGCCTTCTGGTGGTGATCCTCCCCTGTGGTTTCAAGCATACTTTGTGGCACAAGTCCCTCAATTCCGATCCTGGCCACTTCATCGCGTGTCCCTTCAAACAGACTAACCTTGTTTAGGCTAAGAGCAAGAATAAAGAATTGTCCGTCGCCATTGAATACCGGCATCAACGGCAACAGATAAAAGGTGTTGTTCACCTCGGCGTATTCCTGGAAATGGACAGGGAAGGTGGAATAGGCAAATTTTCCGGGACCCAGGAACACGGCGAGCCCGTCTGACATATGCCGCCAGATGTCGGTATCGTTTTGCAGCATGTCGAGGGGCCGCGTTAGGTCAATGATCTGTTTTCCCGGCATTTTCTGATCCTGCAGGGCTGATATTACTTCCCTGACCTTGTTCTTGAATGCGATGCGGGCCTGTTTGTTCTCTCCGGCCCGCTCTGTGGGCACATAGATGGATATGCAGTATCGCTGCTGAATTCGTGCCAGCTCCTGAAATATTTTCCTGGTCATCAATGGCATAAACGGTTTGATTTTGATCCGTGCGTAATGCACGTAAACAATTGTCTGACGAGCTTGCCACGCCTTTTCAGCGGGCACCCTCTTCCCGGCGTGCCGGACAGTTTTTTCTGCCGGCAAACGCCAGGAACAGTTATCCCTGTTACCGTATTATATTACCGGCTGCGGCGGAATGTCCTCAATTGTGGGTGCCACCAGTACCGACTGTTCAATAGCGGCAGAAAAGTCATACAGGTCAGGCGGCGTGCGTGAGGTGATGAGGTTGCCGTCGATCACTACCGATTCATCCAGGAAGTTTACTCCTGCCTCTTCCATCTCTTCTTTGATGCCTTGAAATGCTGTTGCATCCCTGCCTTCAAGAACACCAGCCGTTACGAGGAGCTGCGGACCATGGCAGATGGCTGCCACCACTTTTCCTGACTCGAAAAAGTCACGGGCAAAATTCACCGCCGCTTCATGTTCGCGTAAAACCGACGGTCCTCGTCCACCAGGCAAGATCAGCGCATCAAAATCATCAACCGACACCTGGTCTACCGTCTTTTGGATGTTGATCGTAAAGTCACTGTTATAGGCAGTCACCAGTCCGGCTTCAGGCCCGATCACCGTGATATGGGCACCACGATTGTTCAGGTACCCCATGGGCATGAATGCCTCACCGTCGTGATAGCCTTCAGCTACCATTACAGCAATTCTTACCGGGTCAACTACATCCAGTTCGTGGCGGACTTCAGGCTGACAGCCGATCATCATCAATAACAATCCCATTATGGGAACAAACATTAGTTTTCTCATTGTTCTGATTTTTATGGTTTATAACTAAACAACCTATCTGTATAAAATACCGTGCCAAAAGCAGGCACGCGAAAGAGCTGTTCATCCTCTGCCTTCAGCGGATGCCTGCCAAAAGACCCTGGTACGGATTCTGACCAATGCACCTGCTGGTGGGTTGTGTCGCAAACACAGACTTTTGCAATTGTTCCGGACACGGCAGACTGTCCGTTGACGCAACAGTTTGTGGATAATTTTCTACATCTCCCAGCAACTGGAAGCTCCCGCAGGAACTGGAAGCTCCCGCAGGGACTTCCAGCTTCCGGGGAGTAGGGTTTGTATGGTCGGAGTAGGTCGGAAGCTTCCAGTTGCTTCGCAAGCTGGAAGTTGCTACGGGGAGTATATAAATAAATTTTTGTATCTTTACAGTCTTGTTTTCATGGTTGCAGAGGGAAGACCAATATACAGACAATGTTGCGGTTTTCCCTTTCTTTTTTCTGGTGGTGTTGTTCTTATTTGGTGTTATGCCGGTGTTTTTAACGGCACCGTACAACAAGTACCGGCACCGTACAACAAGTACCGACACTGTACAACTGGCAACGGCACCGACAACTGGAAACGTCACCGACAACTGGTAACGTCACCGTACAATTGGTAACGGCACCGACAACTGATAACGGCACCGTACAACTGGTAACGGCACCGTACAACTGACTTTTTTATGGCAAAGGTTAAGAAGGCTTTTTTTTGCAGCAATTGTGGTGTGGAGTCGCCCAAGTGGATGGGTCGTTGCAGCTCATGCGGCGAGTGGAACACTTTTCAGGAGGAGGTCATTAAAAAGGAAGGGCCGTCCGGGGGACGCTCCTTTTCCGGGTCGCCGTCTGCTTCATCCCGGAAGCCACAACTGATCCATTCGGTTGACACACAATCTGTCGACCGTATTACCACCCGAAGTGTGGAGTTAGACCGGGTGCTGGGCGGGGGCATCGTACCAGGGGCACTGATGCTCATCGGTGGCGAGCCTGGCATTGGGAAGTCAACACTGATGTTGCAGGTGGTGATGCAGATGCGGGATCAAAAGATACTATACATATCAGGCGAGGAGAGCGACATGCAGCTGAGCATGCGTGCCCGCCGCCTGGGATTTGAACATGATGGTTGTTATATCCTTACGGAGACAGACACTGAGGCAATTTTTTCCCATATCGGTGCGATGAACCCGCAGATCGTCGTGGTCGATTCCATCCAGACCCTTACCACACCGCATCTCGATTCGGCTGCCGGCAGCATTTCACAGGTCAGGGAGACCGCTGCTGAATTCCAGCGTTTTTCAAAGGAAACCGGCACCCCGGTATTCCTGATCGGCCATATCACCAAGGAAGGATCGCTTGCCGGACCGAAACTGCTGGAACATATGGTCGACACGGTGTTGCATTTTGAAGGCGACCACAACCAGATGTACCGGATCCTGCGTGCGGTTAAGAACCGTTTTGGCAGCACCAGTGAACTGGGTATTTTTGAAATGCGCGATCACGGTCTGCGTGAGGTATCGAACCCGTCAGAGCTGTTGTTGTCGCAACGAGATGAGATGATCAGCGGGGTCAGCGTTTCTGCCTCCATTGAAGGGATGCGGCCAATGCTTATAGAAACACAGGCACTGGTTACCCCGGCGGCTTACGGCACACCGCAACGGTCTACCACCGGCTTCGACTTGCGGCGGATGAACATGCTGCTGGCGGTGCTGGAGAAACGATGCGGATTCCGTATTGCGGCTAAGGATGTATTCCTTAATGTTACCGGGGGCATCCGTGTTGACGACCCCGCCATCGACCTCGGAGTGATCTGTGCCGTCTTGTCATCGGGCGAAGACATCCCGCTGAATGAACATATATGTTTTGCCGCAGAAGTAGGCCTCACCGGCGAAATACGTCCCGTTACACGCATAGAGCAGCGCATATCGGAAGCCGCAAAACTCGGCTTCAAAGAAGTGTTCGTCTCCCGGCATAATCTTAAGGGACTGGAAAAGAAGGATTTTGGGATAAGGGTTCACCCGGTCACCCGGATCGGCCAGGTGTTTAAAATGCTCTTCGGATAATACGGAACGGCAATCCGTTGTCGCACTGTTGTCGTGTCAGGACACCAGGTCTTTCAATGCGGACTCCAGTCTGGGAAAGCGAAACCGGTATCTGTGGGCTTCCAGTTTCGCCGGCACCACATGTTGTCCGCCTGTCAGCACAGACGCCCCCTTTCCATAGACCAGGCGAAGCGCAGCACCAGGCAGGGGCATAAAGGCGGGCCGGCCCAGGGTGCGGGCAAGTGTTTTCGTGAACACTTCGTTGGTTACCGGTACCGGTGAGCAGATGTTGACCGGACCGCTGATCTTTTTGTTGTCCAGGATAAACTGTGTCGCCCCCAAAACATCCTCAATGTGTATCCACGACATCTTTTGCCGGCCACCGGCCACCGGACCACCCAGTCCGAGTCTGAAAGGTCCCACCATCTGCCGGAGCGCGCCCCCCTCTTTTCCCAGTATGATGCCAAAGCGAAACATCAGTGTGCGGCAGCCAGATGGTGCCCTGGAGGCGGCCAGCTCCCAGTCGCGGCAAACCTTTCCCAGGAAGTCCCGGGCAAACGTGGTACTGTGTTCATCATGTATGCCGCTGCCGGGATATATACCGGTAGCCGAAGCACAAATGAATGTATGCGGAACCGGTTTCAGGAAACGCATGGCATCAGCAAGCCGTCGCGTTGTCAGTATGCGGCTGTCATAAATTTCCCGCTGATACCTGCTGGTCCACCGTTTCAATATGGGTGCTCCCGCAAGATGGATGATCATATCCGTGCCCCGGAGGGTCTCAGACAAGGCAGCGGCATCCAGGGAAAAAGCCTCCCTGCCGATACCCTTTACCTGGTGGCCCTGTGAAGAAAACATGGCAGCAAGCCTGCTCCCCATAAAACCGCTTTTTCCGCTGATGGCTATCTTCATCTTTGTCTGTTTTTATGAACCGTTCGAAATAATATCTTTTCTTTTATTTCCGGCAGTTATTTTTATTGGCAGTTACCTGCCCTGTTTTTTATGACATGTGTGATCGCGTTAAAAGAACACTTTTCTTCTGAATCAGGCATTGTTCTGTGTGAACAGAAAAGACAAACAGCATGTTGTATCCATATGCCAGTGATAAAAATACATAAATCCCGAAAACATTTCTGGTTGCAGCAAATATATTTTGCTTTTGTTTTGTACTTTTGTTAGCGTTTTTTCTGCGAATGACCTGTTAAAATAAATCTTAAGCACCATGGAAACAAGATATAAGATTTGTTATTTGTTATTTATTGTATTGTTTTTGCCGTTTATTTCTGAAGCGCGCGAAAGGGCTGTGTGGACCCTCGAGGATTGTGTGAACCATGCCCTGGAGAACAATTTACGCATTCAACAGCAAAAGCTTGGCGTTGATATGGCCCGTGAAAACCTGCGCCAAAGCAAGGCCAACCGCTTCCCTACACTGAACACCGGTGCGTCGCACAGTTATAATTACGGACGAAGCCTCGACCCGATCACCAATGAGTTTGTTACAGACCGGGTGCAAACCAACAACTTCAACATCAGCACCGGAATGACGTTGTTTAGCGGATTCCAGATCAGGAATGCCATTCAAAAAGACCGGTACGATCTGCAGGCTGGCAGATATGATGTGGAAGCAATGGAGAACGATATATCCCTTGCCGTGGCTTCTGGTTATCTGCAGATCCTCTTCAGCAAGGAGATGGTTGAGGTGGCTGCCAATCAGCTCGATATTACCCGTCAGCAGGTTGAGCGCACGGAAAAGCTTGTCAATGCCGGCACCCTGGCCAGGGGCAGTTTGCTGACCATCAAGGCGCAGGAGGCCTCTGAGGAGGTTGCGTTGATCAATGCTGAAAACCAGCTCAATATCGCCTATCTCGACCTGATGCAACTACTCGACCTGCGCGGTGAAATGGACTTTGTCATTGATGTACCCGAACTGGAGGTAATTCCCGTTGAAACAACAGAGTTTTCGCCTTTGCAGATATATGATACAGCGATACAGATACAGCCAGATGTGCTTTCGGCCGACATACGTGTGTTCAGTGCCGAAAAGAGCCGTGATATAGCGCGTGGCGGACGCCTTCCGCGACTCTCAATGAGTGGCAGTATGGGTACGGGCTATTCTGAAGCGCGACTGGAAATTGCTGAAGTGATCGAGACCGACCCGCAACTGATTGGCCAGACTGCCTCGGGTGAAGCGGTATTCGGACCAGCATTCAACTTTGAAACACAGGTCATCCCCTTTCGCGACCAGATCGAAGAGAACCTGAACCGGAGTGTCGGACTGTTTTTGCAGATCCCCATATTCAACAACTTCCAGGTACGTACAAACATCAGCTCGTCGCAGATATCGCTCGAGAACGCCAGACTGCAACGGCAGATCGTAAGGGACCAGCTGTACAAGACCATCGAACAGGCACACCAGGATGCACATGCTGCCCTGCAGCGCTATAAAGCCACGGAAAAAAACGTGGAAGCCCTTGAAGAATCGTTCAGGTATACCGAGCAGCGCTTCAATGTCGGAATGGTGAACACCCTCGAATACAACGATGCCAAAAACCGTCTGACCACTGCACAATCGGAGTTGTTACAGGCGAAATATGAATATGTGTTCAGGGTACAGATCCTCGATTTCTATATCGGCAGGCCGATCAGCCTGCAACAGTATGTCATGCAACAGTAGCTGAAAAAAAATCAAGAAATATATAATCACACAGATGAAGAACAAAATGGTAAAAATAGCAATGATCATACTGGGTGTGTTCATTGTAGTGATTGTTGTCGGACGCCGTGCCGGATGGGTGGGTGTTACCGAAGGGGTGCGTGTGACGGTTGAGGAGGCGGCGCTTCGTGATGTTGTTGAGATCGTCACTGCCAACGGACGTGTACGTCCGGTTACCGAAGTAAAAATGGCACCTGACGTTTCGGGAGAGATCATTGAGCTTTATGTGGATGAAGGCAATTATGTGGAAAGGGGGCAGCTGCTTGCACGCATCAATCCCGACATCTACGAGTCTGCACTCGACCGCATGGAAGCTGCGTTAAACACCGCCAGGGCAAACCTGGCCAATGCCCGTGCCAGGACGTTGCAGACGGAGGCACAGTTTATTAATGCCCACGCCAACTACCGGCGCAACAAACAGCTGTTTGATGAAAACGCCATTTCGGAGGCTGAGTATGATAGCGCAAGGGCACAATACCTTGTTGCGGAGGCCGATGTTGAAGCAAGCAAGCAAAGTGTCATCGCCAGCGAATACCAGGTAAAGAGTGCAGAAGCCGGCGTTACCGAAGCCCGCGACAACCTTACCAAGACAAACCTGTTTGCCCCGATGAACGGTACCGTTTCGCGCCTCGACGCCGAAATCGGCGAAAGGGTGGTGGGTACATCACAATTTGCCGGGACAGAGATCATACGGATCGCAAACCTGAATGTGATGGAAGTGATCGTTGACGTCAATGAAAACGACATTGTAAGAGTAAATGAAGGGGATACGGCTTATATACAGGTAGATGCATATTTTGCGGAAAACTTTACAGGGGTGGTTACCTCCATTGCAAACTCGGCCGACATAGCTCCCGGTGCCGATCAGGTGACCAACTTCGAAGTGCGCATTCAGATCTTTGAGGACTCCTACGAACACCTGTTGCGCGAAGACCGTCCACATCTCTCTCCATTCCGTCCGGGAATGTCTGCTACCGTAGACATCCAGACACAAAGAGAATACAATGCAGTAACCGTACCGATACAGGCAGTGACCACACGGGCAGAACCGCTGCGCAGGAATGACGGCGACGAAGAAGGAGAAGGAGAAGGAGAAGAAGAAAAGGATACGGCATCGCGGCCAAAAGAATATGTCTTCCTGTATGACGACGGAAAGGTTAAACAGGTGGAGGTGCGGTCGGGAGTACAGGACAATCAGTACATCCATGTAAAAGAAGGACTGGAGGAGGGCCAGGAAGTGGTAACCGGACCTTACCGGCTGGTGTCGCGCGAGCTGAAAGATGGCGACATGGTAGTAAGGGTGGAGCGGCAGGACCTGTTCAGGTAAACTGCCTGGTGGGTGGCCACCGATGGCCTGGTGGCTGTGTGCGACCATATGACTTTCTGACGGTACGTTGACCGTGCTCCTCAAAAGGGAAAAGCCGCGCTTTTTCGGGGACTGCCTTATACATATATCCATGCATCCTCAAAAAGGAAAAGCCGCGCTTTTAGGGGGACTGCATGATACATTAACAGGATAACCGGTATGCCTTTGTTGCTGCTCATAGAAACATCTACGCGGACGTGTTCCGTCGGACTGTCGGATGGGGACCGGATGGTTGCGCTGCGCGAAGACCACAGCACGGACTATTCACATTCATCGTTGCTTACGGTGTTTATTGAAGAGGTTATGACCAGTGCCGCAGTTCAGTCTGCCGACATTTCAGCAGTAGCCG
>PWKN01000124.1 GCA_003559735.1 Bacteroidales bacterium
AAAATTCATCCGACAGCGCACCTCCGGCTACCATTGCCGGATGGTTCAGACGGGACACCTCCCCTTCGGTGAGCGGAAAAGGTTCAATGGCCGTGTAGTACACGCTGACATGATTCCTGGTGGTGCGCTCCAGGGTGAGCAACGCATTCAATCCGGTACCGAACCCTACTTCAAGTACGTGAAGCTGGCGTGGCTGGCCAGGAACCAGTGTGACGGCCTCTTCTGTGCCTTTGACCCCAACCAGGTGATCAAACCCCTCCCTGATAAAAACGTGCATCGATTCACTGATGGCCCCGTGCGCCGAATGATAATATTCACCCCACCCCGGCAAAAACAACGTATGTGAGCCGTCTGCAGTTTGTATGATCTCCCTTTTCAGCATCACAAGAAAATGATTATACCAGTACTATCTCAGCTACATAATTATACGATTCGCCCTGGAATATGATCTTTGTCTGCATCCCACATTGTCCGGCAATATGATCCAGGTTATCCGGATCAACAAACAGCCACGGGAAAGGAGGTGCAAGATGCCCCTTGTACCCAAGCCGGTAATGAAGCTCCCCATAGTACCTTTCGCCCATTGGTATCAGTGCCGAACCGTCGTCCTGCCGATACAAATACATCAGATCGGTTGATTCAAGGTATATGGTCCCCTCCCGGTGCAAAAGCCTTTTTGCATGGGTCAGCAACTGTTTCAGTCCGCCTAACGTTCCGGCCATCCCGGCACCATTCATCAGAAAAATGATCGTGTCGAACCCGCCTTCGCCAAATTGGAAAAAATCGAACATATATGCCTGCTTAACACCCCTTTGGCGCATCACCTCCGCGGCACCTTCCGACCGGTCTATGGCCACAACTTCAAGCCCTTTGTCCTGCAGTGCAAGCGCGTGACAACCGGCACCGGCACCGGCATCCAGCACCCTGCCCCGGCACCTGTCAAGAACCAGCTGCTCCCAGGAAGGCATCTGCTCAACAGCACGAAAAAAGTACCCCACCGGTAACTCTTCCGGTTCCGACAGGTCGGTGACCACCTTTATCACCCCATCGGTCTCACCCGACAGGTAATCTCTGAATGCTAGTCCGAAAATATCTGGCTCTGACATATGATCCTGCTTTTGACCTTTGACTGCTGGCCGTTACCTGCTGGTACCAGTTCTTTAGCCGTTGGCTGCTGGCCGTTACCTGCTGGCAACTGTCCTTTGACCTTTGACTGCTGGCCGTTACCTGCTGGCAACTGTCCTTTGACCTTTGACTGCTGGCCGTTACCTGCTGGTGCCAGTCCTTTGGCCTTTGACTGCTGGCCGTTACCTGTTGGCAACAGCCCTTTGACCTCTGACTGCTGGCCGTTACCTGCTGGTACCAGTTCTTTAGCTGTTGGCTGCTGGCAACAGCCCTTTAGTTATAACCACTATTTAGAGTCTGTCCACAAAGTCAGGTGTCTGAACTATAATGTTCGGGTTCAAGGCTTGCGCAGTTTTGAAAACCAAGGAGTTTACTCTTGTAAAAACCTGTTTTCAAAACAAGCATAACGCAGAAACCGGACATTAGAGACAGACACTATTTAAAAAACAAACATCCATCACCATAACTCAAAAAACGATAGCCTCTTGCAAGGGCATGCCGGTAAGCCTTCCTCCATGCCTCTCCCGCAAAAGCCTCCACCAGCAGCAAAAGGGTACTGCCTGGCTGATGAAAATTGGTTACCAGGGCATCCGACATACGAAAACCATATCCGGGCACAATGATCAGGGCTGTTTCACCCCTGAGCGTTGCACTTTTCTTTTTTTCAAGCCACATGGTCAACGCATTGAGGGCTTCTTTCTTTGCCGGCAGGGGACCTTTCCACTCATATGGCGCCCATTGCGACAAAAAAAGGGTTTCACCGGAAGGGATGTTCCCCTGGTGGATATGGGCTCCCAGCCAATAAAGGCTTTCAAGAGTGCGCATGCTGGTGGTTCCTACCGGTACAACCGGACCTTCATGGTCGAGGAGTGCCGACAACAACTGGTGATCTACGGCAAATTGTTCGGCATGCATCAAATGGTCACCAATGGCATCTGTCATTACCGGTTTAAATGTCCCCGCACCAACATGAAGCGTCAGGAAGGCTGTTTTTATCCCTTTCTTTTCGAGCTTTTCAAATATCCCCGGAGTAAAATGCAGTCCGGCAGTGGGAGCCGCCACCGAGCCTTCTTTGCTGGCATACATTGTCTGATATGTGGTTTTGTCGCGCACCGTGGCCTCCCTGAGAATATAGGGGGGCAGGGGTGTTTTCCCGGCCTGCCCGAGTATTTCGGCAAATCCAATGTGCGAAGGTTCCCACCTGAAGTTGACCAGGTAACCGTCTCCAACCTTCCGTTCAATCGTGGCATACAGTGTAAAGTGTCCGCCAGGGTGCCTGATGACCAGGTCGCCGCCCTTCCATTTTTTTGCATTGCCAACCAGGCAATGCCATTGGACGGGGGCACCCTGACCCAATGCTGTTTGTATCTCTTTCGACGGCTTCTCCGGATGGAGGCAGAACACCTCTATCCGTGCCCCGGTTTCCTTGAAAAACTCGATGCGCGCCTGCACCACCCTGGTGTCATTGAAAACCATCAGCGCATCGCCATCCAGGTATTGATGTATGTCGCGGTAAAAACCGTCGGCAATCCTGTCCTGCCTGCACACCAGCAGCCGGGCGGCATCCCTGTCGTCTGACGGATGATACGCTATGCGGCCGGGTGGCAGATGATAGGTATAGTCGTTGACATCGATGCGGGTTACAGCCTCTGAATACTCATTCATTTATGCAGGGAAGCTATGGTTTGCCTGTTGAAGGGATGAAACAGATCCTTTCCCCCAGGTGTGTAAAGTGATTGTATTTCTGAAGCATAATATGCCTGTATCGCCGGACGAACGATCTTCATTGTGCTGTTCATCAGTCCGTTGCTTTCCGAAAAGGGCGCTGAAAGGACCCTGACGGCAGCCGGAAGCCATCTGGGTGGGAACATGCCTTCATATAGGCCGCCCGGCATAAACCGGTCAAGCTCACTCCGCACCTTGAGCAACGCCTCTTCCTGACCTTTCTCCGTATTGGCTTCCAGTCCGCTCTTCGTCAGGTACTCCTCCATGATCGCTTTGTTGACTACCACAAGGGCCACTGTATATGTGTTTTGGTTGTTGTAGAGCATCACCTGGTCAAAGTAGGGCGACTTCTCCACCATGGTTTCTTCGATGCCCTCCGGACTGTATTTTTCGCCATCACTTCCGATTAGCAGGCTTTTCGTGCGTCCAAGCACATACAGGTAGCCATCCTTGTCAAGATAACCCAGGTCGCCGGTATGCAGCCAGCCGTCACGGATGGTTTCCTCAGTCGCCTTTTCATTGTTCCAGTAACCGGCCATCACATTGTCGCCGCGCACTATGATCTCCCCCTGCGTTCCGATCGGCTTCTCCACTCCGTCTTCACCACATATCTTCAAATCAAGCCACGGAACCACCTTCCCCGACGATCCCATCTTATGAAAATCTGGTGTGTTGGATGAGATTACTGGCGATGCTTCGGTTAACCCATAACCCTGGTACATCGGTATGCCAATGGCATAAAAAAAACGTTGCAACTCAATGTCGAGCAACGCACCACCACCCACAAAAAACCTCAGTCGTCCGCCAAAACCTGCACGCACCTTGCTGAACAAGATGGCATCAAACAGGCGGTACAGCGGACCCAGGAGAGAACGCCAACCGGTCCCCTTATTATACCCTTCCCTGTTGTAGGCAACAGCAACCCGCATACCGGTCCGGAATAACCACCAGGCAACCTTCCCCTTTTCCCGTACCCCCTTCTCAATGTTGTTCCTGAAATTTTTTGCCAGGGCGGGGACGCTCAGAAGGAAATGCGGACTGACTTCCTTTATGCACACAGGGATGTTTCTTATGGTCTCGTTGATGGTCTTTCCGGGTTTCAGCGAAGCAAGACTGGCACCATTGCGCACCAGTGCATAGATGCCAACGGTATGCGCAAAGGAATGATCCCACGGAAGGATGTGGAGCGAGGTATATTCGGGGGGGACATCAAAGATGGCTGAGGCTTGCTCCACATTGTGAATGTAATTCTTATGTGTTAAGATAATCCCCTTGGGATCATCGGTCGTTCCTGATGTATAACATATGTTGGCATAGTCGCCGGGATTGATCGATTCGGTGACTTTTTCGAGCATCCCCGAACGGGTCTGCTGCAGCTCATCACCCAGCTGCCTGACGTCTTCAATACAGAGCACCTGCCGCTTATTCCCGTCACGTGCGTTCTGCGCCATTTCATCAAGGGGATCCAGCACGATCACACATTCTGTGGTTTTGAGCTGATCCATTAACCTGAATACCTTGTGCTGGTGATTGCCCGATACGATGATGCCTTTGCACCCGGCATGCTGCAGACGAAAAAGCAAATCGCCGGGTGCCTCTATCTTTACGGAGAGGGGGACACAGATGCAGCCAGCGAAAAGCACAGCCAGCTCGCTGATAACCCAATCACTACGTCCCTCCGATATCAGTGCAACCCTGTCGCCCTTCTCAAAACCAAGACTCAAAATGCCCCGGGCGGTCCGCCGTACTTCCTTGTATGCATCAGCATAATTAATGCCCTCATATACTGTGTGTTTCTTTTCCTTGAGGAACACATTACCGGGAAATCTGTTTGCACTTTCCTCAAAAAGATGCGGAATGGTCCGGTATTCCATAATTTTCTGGCAATTTCGTTATATTCGTTGACAAACGTACATATCGCGCAAAACCATTATTTTTGCACGGACAAACACCATCGGGACTGTCTGAATGGCAAGCCAAAGATATAGAATGTTCATCAAACAGGGATAAAAATGTTTGAGCCCGTCTTTTTCGATGCCATTAAAAAATACAAAAAGCATCGCTTGTTCAGCGACCTCACAGCAGGGATTATCGTGGGGATCGTTGCACTGCCACTGGCCATAGCCTTTGCCATCGCTTCGGGTGTACCGCCTGAAATGGGACTGATCACCGCAGTGGTGGTGGGCTTTTTCGTTTCCTTTTTGGGCGGAAGCAGGGTTCAGATTGGCGGACCCTCAGGGGCACTTATTGTTGTCATTTACGGTGTGATGCAACAGTTTGGCCTGGAGGGAGTGATCGTGACTTCCATCATGGCTGGCATTATGCTGATAATCATGGGATTGCTGCGAGCCGGGACGATCATCCAGTTTATGCCATACCCGATCATTACAGGCTTTACCAGCGGCATTGCCCTGATGATCTTCTCATCACAAATACAGGAGGTAATGGGGTTCACCGGTCCGGAATTGCCACCAGGTACGGTCGACAAATGGGTGTACTTTTTCCGCCACCTGGATGGCATTAACTTCACCGCTGCCGGTATGGGACTGCTCACTGTACTGGTCACCATATTCTGGCCGGGGATCTACAAGAAAGTACCGGGCTCTCTGGTTGCCATCATCATCGTAACCGCCCTGACCCATATGTTTCACCTCGACCTCGAAACCATCGGAACCCGGTTTGGCCGTTTTTCGGCCTCCTTCCAGCTAACCAGCCTCTCATTCGTGAACTTCGGTATGCTGCAGCAGCTGTTTATACCAGCGTTCACCTTGGCCATGCTGTGCTCCATAGAGTCGCTCCTCTCTGCCATTGTCGCCGATGGGGCAACCGGTTACCGCCACCGGCCAAATACCGAACTCATGGCACAAGGGATCGCCAACATCCTGTCGCCCATGCTGGGGGGCATGGCGGGCTCCGGGGCACTGGCCAAAACCATGACAAACATCCGGAACGGGGGTAAATCACCACTGGCCGGAATGATCCATGCGGTCATCCTCCTCCTGTTCATGCTTTTTATGGGAAAAATGGCGATGATGATACCACTGACCGCACTGGCTGGCGTATTGATCGTTGTTGCCTACAATATGAGCGAGTGGAGATCATTCAGGAGCATCATAAAAAGCTCGCGCGGCGATGCCACCGTGCTGATTACCACCTTCCTGCTCACCGTGCTTGTCGGACTCAATTTTGCGCTGCCGTTCGGTATCATCATGGCAATGATCCTGTTCATTAACAGGGTGATGCAAACAACCGACATTGAAGTGCTGCGCAATGAGGTGGAAAACGAAAGATCCCACGTCACAGAAGATTTTGAGACACTCGAAATACCCGGGGGAGTCGAGGTGTTCCAGATCAAGGGTCCGTTTTTCTTCGGGATCGCCAACAAGTTTGATGAAGCCGAACGAGAGATCAGGGAGATCCCGAAAGTCAGGATCCTGCGTATGCGCCGCGTCCCATTTATTGACTCTACCGGCATGAAAAACCTGCGCAGCTTTGTTGAGCGCTCGAAAAAACACAATACGCAGATCATCCTGTCAGGACCTACGCCAAAAGCCATGGAGTCACTCAAAAAAGAAGGCCTTTACTACGATATCGGGGAAGAAAACATATGCGAAAACATCGAAGCTTCACTGGCACATGCACGGAATATCGTAAAGGACCATCGCCTGCATCATTCATAGAAATGCCTGTTCAGGACAAGCCGCAAACAATCGGCAACCCGGCGGGTTTGTCACCTGTACCACTACGGCCAGCCATATCGTCCTGGACATACAGGGAATAAGCGGCAACACGGCGGGTTTGTCACCTTGCCATCGTGGCAAGCCATATCTCGTCGAGAACAAACAGGGAATAAGCGGCAACACGGCGGACAAGCGATCTTTGAGAAAAAAACAACAGAATCGTTTTGTAAATGAAAATAAATCCCTAAATTTGCACTCCTTTTATGCAAGCGGTCATGGCATAAAAGATAATCTTCAAAAAACACTGAGCGATGAATAAGTCGGAAATAATGAATTTTGTGCAGGATACCCTTGTAGAAAAGAGAGAATGGCCTGCATTTAAGTCCGGAGACAATGTTACCGTCTTTTATAAGATCAGGGAGGGAAACAAGGAGCGTATCCAGCCTTTCCAGGGAGTGGTGATCCAGCGCCGCAGCAGTGGCGTGACAGAAATGTTCACTGTTCGCAAGATGTCAGGAAACATAGGAGTGGAAAGGATCTTCCCGGTACACTCTCCCTTTATCGACAAGGTCGTGGTGAACCGGCGCGGACTGGTACGGCGTGCAAGGATCTTCTATCTCCGCAAGCTGCGTGGAAAGAGTGCACGTATCAAAGAACGCAGATTTTAAGCAACCTACGGTAAGACTTTTTATGATCCCGGAGACACACCTGTTTGGCTGTGTCTCTGTTTTTTTTATATTTTCGCATTGAATGCAAGCCAGCATCCCGGCCAGGGTAATCCGTCTGCATCACCACTACAGGTTATGCAAGTTGGTGATCGCCCGATGGCCCTGTTGCTGCGGGCAAATTCGCAAGCGCCAGGTTCATGTGACTTTCATACATAAAAATTAAACTGTATACATATGCAAAAGCTGATAGAATGTGTTCCCAATTTCAGTGAAGGGAAAGATATGGGTATTATTGACAGGATCACCAGCGAGATAGAAGCCGTTGACGGAGTAAAGCTGCTGGATGTTGATCCGGGACGTGCAACCAACCGTACGGTGGTAACCTTTGTGGGAACCCCCGATGAAGTGGTCGAAGCGGCTTTCCGGGCTGTAAAAAAGGCGTCGGCGCTGATCGATATGCGCAGGCACAAGGGTGCCCATCCGCGGATGGGAGCCACCGATGTGTGTCCGCTGGTCCCTGTGGCAAACATATCGATGGAAGAGGTGGTGTCGTATGCACACAAACTTGCCAAACGCATCGGCGACGAGCTGGACATACCGGTGTATTGCTATGAAAACGCTGCCCTGAAGCCTGACAGGAAAAACCTGGCAAACTGCCGCAGTGGCGAATATGAGGGGATGGCAGACAAGCTGGCACAGCCTGAATGGAAACCCGACTTCGGTCCTGGTAAGCTGAATGAGCCGGCAGGGGTCACAGCAGTGGGTGCCCGCGATTTCCTGGTGGCATACAATATCAACCTCAACACCACCTCCACCCGGCGGGCCAACGCTGTTGCCTTCGATGTGCGCGAAAAAGGACGTGTAAAACGGGAGGGACATCCCCTTACAGGGAAAATTGTTAAAGACGAAAAAGGTGACCCGGTCCATATTCCCGGAACCTTAAAAGAGGTGAAGGCCATCGGTTGGTTCATAGAAGAATATGGCATCGCACAAATATCGATGAACCTCACCAACATCAGTGTAACCCCGGTTCACGTGGCCTTTGACGAGGTGTGCGATAAGGCTGCCAAAAGGGGAATGCGTGTAACCGGTTCTGAACTCGTCGGACTGGTACCATTGAATGCGATTCTCGACGCCGGAAAATATTTCCTGAAAAAGCAACAAAGAAGCCTGGGTGTATCGGAAGAGGAGCTGATCAAAATCGCCGTGAAGTCGATGGGACTGGATGAGCTGAAGCCTTTCAACCCGCGCGAAAAGATCATCGAATACATGATTGCCGACGATGAAGACACCAGGCTGGCAAATATGTCCGTCAGGGATTTTGCCAACGAAACAGCAAGCGAATCTCCAGCCCCCGGCGGTGGCTCAGTGTCGGCCTACGTCGGCGCCCTGGGTGTATCGCTGGGCACGATGGTGGCAAACCTGTCGTCGCACAAACGCGGATGGGACGAACAATGGGAACAGTTTAGCGTATGGGCCGAAAAAGGACAAGCCATTAAAGATGAACTGATGTTCCTTGTTGATGAAGATACCCGGGCATTTAACCGCATCATGGAGGCGTTCGGACTCCCGAAGAAGACGGCTGAAGATAAAAAGGTCCGCCACCAGGCCATTCAGGAAGCTACAAAATATGCCATCCAGGTACCTTTTCGTATCATGCAAAAAGCATACGAGGCATTGGAGGTATTAGAGGTGATGGCAGAAAAAGGGAACCCTGCCTCGGTGAGTGATGCCGGAGTGGGTGCACTTTGTGCACGAACTGCAGTTACCGGTGCCTTTATGAACGTAAAGATCAATGCCGCCGACCTGGAAGACAAAACATACTTTGAAAAAATCCATAAGGAAGGGCTTGAGATCGAAGCATCCGCCCGTCGCAAAGAAGAAGAGATCATCCGGAAGGTGGAGCAGCTGATGGTGAAAAGTGAATAGGTCTACGGAAATCGGGTCATTCGTCAATCAAACCGGGACGCCGATCCTTTGTGCGCTGCACAGACTGCTCATGACGCCATTCGGCAATCTTCAGGTCGTGACCCGACAGCAGGATGTCAGGTACCTTCCAGCCCTTATAATCGGCCGGACGTGTATATACCGGTGGCGACAATAACTGGTCCTGGAACGAATCAGACAAGGCAGAGGTTTCATCACCGAGTACGCCCGGGACAAGACGAACCAATGCATCTGTAAGGATGGCCGCCGGCAGTTCCCCACCCGACAACACGTAATCACCTACCGATATTTCAAGGGTGACCAGGTACTGACGAATACGTTCGTCAATGCCTTTATAATGACCGCACAACAAGATCAGGTTGCTGCGTGTAGAGAGGCTGTTTGCCATGGCCTGGTTCAGCAACTCGCCATCGGGAGTCATATAAATGACCTCATCATACGTCCGCTCCGATTTCAGCATGTTGATGCACCGCTCAATGGGCTCTATCATCATCACCATCCCGGCACCTCCCCCAAAAGGATAGTCATCGACACGCCGGTGCCTGCCGGTGGCAAAATCACGTATGTCGTGCAAATGAATGTCCGCCAGCCCCTTATCAATGGCTCGCCTGACGATGGAGTGTGAAAAAGGACCTTCAAACATCCCCGGAAATATGGTCAGTATGTCTATGCGCATAACCCGATCAAATATTCACGATATTTTTTCATCAAGACAAAAAAGCAAGAACGCCCTGCTTCTACCCCGCCAGGTCAAATACTTCACTCGATTCGGCCATGGTTATGCCGCTTTCCTTAACAAATGAACCGTTGACCATTGCCCTGGCCACTGTTGCTGCATGGATGGGACGGTATTTGCGTGCAATGCGCAAGCGGTTTAACAGCCTCAGCACGCCGGCACCGAGGTTTTCTGCGGGACGGTTCTCATTTCTTTTTCCAGTGAGCATACCCGGACGGATTATGACCGTGTGCTGTACCGGCAAGGCACGGATGTCCCTTTCCAGCTCAGCTTTCATTCGCATATAGAAAAAAGGTGACCGGAGTCTTGCTCCGGCAGCAGATACCAGCACCAGCGTTTTTAGTCCGTTTGCCGCCGCAGCCGATGCCACGCGATACTGGAAGGTATGATCCACCTCATACTGTTGCCGCTTGCCTCCTGCTTTGGCACGGGTGGTTCCCATGCACAGGAAAAGAATGTCTCCACGTACCAGATCCTTCCAGGTGTGTGGCTCCGAAAAATCAATCAGATGTTCGGTGAGCTTGTGATGAACAATGCCGGTGGGTCGGCGGACCAATATCAGGACCTTGCCAAAACGATCATCACCGAGCAGCTGATCCAAAAGATGTGAACCCACCAGTCCGGTCGCACCTGCAATAACCGCTGTTTCCATTTGTGAATAGTATGTTGTTACTAACTGAACCTGTATAACCGTCGTCAAAAACGCAAACCTTACTGCACAACCATAAACCCGGACACTACAGATCAGACGTCCGGCTTCATGGACAAATACTGATTATTCACGCTTGCCGTGCTAAAGCTCAAGGTGCCGCAACCCTTGCTTAAACATAACATCCACTGGTATGTCTGCATTGTTGATCCGGTCAATGTCCCTTTGCAGTGTTTCAGGCATGGTGCCGTCTTGCCTGATCAGGTTCTGTGCGGACTGGTAATCGCCGTCACCCTGTATGGTAATGAGTTTTTCCACTGCCTTCTCCACGGCGTTTCGCATATTGTCGAAATCAACCTTGTAGGTATTGGTCTCCTCGCAACGGGCAAAGGCCTCTTCACGGGCAAAGAAGTTGAACCTTATCATCCCGGCCGTTCCATGTGCTCCCGCTGTACCAAAACGGCTTGACCGCATTACACTTGCAAAAGAGGTTACGTAAGCCTGCCTGAGCTCTTCTTCAGTAAGCGCTCCCATTTCATGCAGCTGTGTAATGAGGAAAAGGGCCATCAGGTCGGAAACAGTGGCATCAATCACTCCGTGGTATTCACGAAGCGCATCGCGAACAGGACCCTGACCGGTAACCGTGTTGGAAATACCCAGTCCGCCAGCAATTTCGTGAAAGGCGGTGAGTCGAAAAAATGCATCAAAACCTACATAATCGCGCTGGTCTTCATGGATCTTCATATCACCAATGGGCTTCAGTATTTTATCAAACTTTGCTTCCATCACATTGACCAGCTGCATGCTTCGTGTTCCCATCTTACGCTGAACTTCAGGATCATGCGGAAGATGAAGTGCAATGATCTTCGGTCCTGCATTACAATGACCAGCATAATAGATGGCTTCGTATACACCAATATCGGAATGATCGCCCGGTACTTCCTGTTTATACCTGTCGGGCACAGGCAGCCTTTCCTGCAGGTCTGGCACCATATCGACATACCGGCGAAGGACTTTACTGCGTTCGTGATCCTTGATTAGAATATAGGCACTGTGGGCTGCCTTATGACCGAACTTACGGTCCTCACCGGTATCAAACGGTCTCAGTATCAAATCGATATTGTTGTCACGCATCTGCATCCAGGCCATATCGCTCTCCCTGTAGTCGTCCGACAAAAAAGCCTCTGCAAGCTCCTCAAGGTAATTGGCAAATGGTTTGTATTCGGACAATAACGTGGCTTTCTGAAGCAATCGCACGATTTCTTCATTCTGTGCGGCAAACGCATCGGCATAGGGTATCGATACAAGCGAACCATCAGCCGTACGGCGGATCATGGTATACGGACTACGTTTGTCGGGATCATCCCACTCATTGAACTCATCGCGCTCCATATCGGGCGGGTAAAAATTGGCACCGAGCGGCTTATCATCAAATCCGGCAACAAAAGGTGTATGCCCTTCAAGCCTTCCCCAGGGACCATAGTTTATTCTGGCATAGTCGCGGGCGTAGGGTTCATCAATGTAATCCATCAGCTGATCGCGCGAGCCGTAGGACTGTATCCAGAAAATGTCGTCCACAACGTCGGCCGCAGATATCAGCAAAGGGATCATGTCCCGCTCCTGCTCACTCAGTTGCGAAAGATCGGCGGTGAGAACGACTTCCTCATACTGTGCAATACGCTGACGCAACTGCTCCTGGTACTCGGTGTCTGCCGGCTGGCAGGAATAAAAAAGAAAGGATAGGAAAATAACGGAAATAAAGAAAGCGCTGAAACGTACCATCATGTTTGATTTTAATTTTTATCTGTTTTGCATAACCAGGTCAATCGCTGATTATCATTTTTTCAAAATTACAAAAAACCGGCGACCAGGCAAACCCTTTATTGCAAATCTTCAAGGATTTAAGAAAATTAAACAGTTTGCCTGCACGGGCATGACCCCATTCCGTAAACTAATTTGTTGTGCTTTGCCACATATACTCCGCCAGGGCAATAATCACCCGTTTTTGTGTCCGCACAGACCGCCGCCTCATTTGAGAGAAAAAATTTTCCGTACTTTTGTTTTAGGATATCAAACACCCAATTCCTTATGTGCACAGAACACAAAAAATTCATACAGGAAACCGTTCGTATGGCCGCTGAAAATGTTGACACCGGATTGGGGGGGCCTTTTGGCGCCATCATTGTAAAAGATGGCACCATCATCGGCAGGGGGGTGAACCGCGTTACAGGCAACAACGATCCCACAGCCCATGCTGAAGTAATGGCCATTCGCCAGGCATGCCGGAACATCAACAACTTCTGCCTGGATGACACTACGATCTATACCAGCTGCGAACCTTGTCCGATGTGCCTGGCTGCAATTTACTGGGCACGGATCGGCGGCATATATTTCGCCTCCACCAATGCCGATGCGGCAAAAGCGGGATTCGACGATTCGTACATTTACAGGGAAATACCGCTCCCACTGGAAAAAAGAGCCATCCCCATCAGCCAGATCGATTGTCCGGATGGCTTCATGCCATTCAAGAAGTGGATGGAAATGGAAAACAAGACCAAATACTGAGTCCGGCAATTTGTATTATCTTCGCATAATCATTTTAAACCCCTGTATCGTTATGATGGATAAATTGACTGAAACGGCAGCCTGGCTGAAAGAAAAAACCCGTATAACGCCTGAAACAGGAATTGTACTGGGTAGTGGACTTGGCAGACTGGCAGATGAAATAGAGGTCAGCCACCGCATAATGTATAATGAGATCCCCAACTTTGAGGCATCAACCGTGGAGGGGCACGAGGGGAACCTGATATTTGGCGTGCTGGGAGGCAAACAGGTGGTGGCCATGCAGGGACGTTTCCATTATTATGAGGGCTACCCGATGGAAAAAGTCACTTTCCCGGTGCGTGTGATGCGCCTGCTGGGTGCCCATACCCTTTTTGTTTCGAATGCGGCAGGCGGACTGAATCCTGCTTTTGAGGTGGGCGACCTTATGATCATCCGTGACCATATCAATATGTTCCCTGAAAACCCTTTGCGCGGACCAAATGTCGATGAGCTGGGGACACGATTTCCCGAAATGAGCGAGACCTATTGCCGGAAACTCATCAAAAAAGCCAAAGAAATTGCCTCGCAACATAAGATCAGGTTCCAGTCGGGGGTCTATATAGGAAGCCCCGGACCCACCCTCGAAACCCCGGCCGAATACCGGATGTTCCGCATACTGGGTGCTGATGCCACCGGCATGTCAACCGTTCCTGAAGTCATTACCGCCCGCCACGCCGGAATGAGGGTCTTTGGCATTTCGGTAATTACCAACCTGGCAGAACCTTCCGAAAAGGACAAGCCAACTACCCATGAAACCGTCAAGCATGAAGCCGGTATTGCCACCGCCAGCATGACCCTTATCTTTAAAGAACTCATCGCATCTTTGGGACAATAAGCTGCTGAAACGGAACGACAATGGTATTTTTAAAAACCGCAGTTTTATCTGGTCGCAAAGGTTCTTTGTCTGGTACTGGAATAATGACTTTGAATTTGCAGGAGGGGGTGCACTGTTGCTATTTTGTCTGCTTCCTGTGAATAATACTGGATACATCTTCCCGCAAGCGATTTACCTGGCGTACAAGCTCCTGCTGTGACGTGTCGCCGTCGGGCATTTCACTGCTGATATAATTGACAAACTTCCATACTTCACGCACGTCATTTATATGCACGTCATAAGGCTCATACACCGGGTTCAGCGAATGAAGCCTGAGCGTGCCGTCTTTCCTTAAACGGTTCTCCACTACCTTGAATACCACCCCGTCGTCAAGGGTGTGGATCACATAAGCGTGCCGGTCACGTATCAGATGCCAGTTCTGCAAAAACTCACAAGTAACCCACGAACCATCAGGGATGGGCAACATGCTGTCGCCCGACACCTGGAAGCTGCGGTATTTCTTCTGCCGCGATAAAAACGGCATCTGGAAGACCGGCAACACCCTGATAAACTCCGGATCAGCAAAACCGGACCGGTAACCGGCCTTCGCCTTCTCCGAAACCATCTCAATGTTCTCCTCGTTCTCACGATCAACCGTTGTGGCCAACACCCGCAACTTGCTTCCGGTAAGGAATACATCATACCCCCTTTCAAGCTGCGACAGCTGACTCTCAGCCAAACTTCCCAGGTCTGTCTTTATCAGGGTATCAACAGACACATTGAAATAACGCGAAAAAGCCACCAGGGTGTCCAACCCGGGCTGAGCCACCCCATTCTCATAACCGCTCAGCGTGGGGCGCTTCAAACCAAGCGCAACAGCCACATCGTCCTGGGTGCGGCCCCGGCGCTTGCGCAATAACTTGATATTGGATCCAAAATGTCCCATACAAACACATAGCCTTTAATAAGGTACACGGCAGACAATGAACGAATGACAATCCCATTGCCCTCTTTTTTTGTCCGCCAAACGAACAATTCAATTTTTTTGATTATATTATAAGCATATTTTTGATCATATTTTAATCAAAAATACAAAATCTTTTGAACATACAAGCGAAAAATGATGTTTTTTTTATGAAAAACAACAACCGGCGGCAACAGGGCAACAACGAACCGAGGAGCATCCTCCACCTCGACCAGGATACATTTTTTGTATCGGTAGAACGCCTGCATAACAACCGCTTGAAGGGAATGCCGGTTGTGATAGGCGGAATGGGCGACAGGGGTGTTGTGGCAAGCTGCAGCTATGAAGCCCGCCAGTTTGGCATCCATTCGGCCATGCCTATGGGTATGGCACGCCAACTGTGTTCCGGTGCCATATACATACGCGGCGACATGGATCTGTACAGCCGTTATTCCGATATGGTGACCAGCATCATTGCCGACAGGGTGCCGCTGTTTGAAAAGAGCTCCATCGACGAACATTATGTTGACCTGACAGGCATGGACCGTTTTTTCGGCTGCCGGCAATGGGCAAAAGAGCTGCGTCAAACCATCATGAAAGAGACGGGACTGCCTGTTTCAATGGGCTTATCACTCAACAAAACCATCGCCAGGATCGCTACGGGAGAGGCCAAACCCAACGGACAACTGGAGGTGGCGTCCCCGGAGGTGATCCCCTTTCTCGACCCGCTGTCTATACGTAAGATCCCGATGATCGGTCCCAAAACCTATCACAACCTCCGCAATATGGGCATCGCCACGATCCGCACGCTTCGAAACATTCCGCCGGAAGTCTTTGAAAATATGCTGGGAAAGAACGGACGGGAAATATGGCGGCGCGCCAATGGCATCGACAACAGTCCGGTACTGCCGTGGAACAGACACAAAAGCATCAGCACCGAAACAACCTTCAGCAACGACACCATCAACACCACGCACATCAGCAACACCTTGCTGCACCTGTGCGAACAGCTTGCCTACAAACTCCGCAACAACCAGCAGCTTACGGGCTGCGTGTCGGTCAAAATACGGTATGCCAACTTCGACACCCACACCCTTCAGCAAAACATTCCTTATACCTCTTTCGACCATCTGCTGATCCCTGCCTGCCAGGAGCTTTTCAGACGTCTTTATAACCGGCGGATGCGCATCCGGCTTGTCGGTGTCAGGTTCAGCCGGCTGGTAAGGGGCGTGCAACAACTAAACATGTTTGAAGACACCACGGAAACAGCAACCCTGTACCAGGCAATAGACAAAATGCGCAACAAATATGGTGCCGGCATCCTGGGAAGGGCAGCGGGCAAGAAGCTCATTGAACTGCGAAACAACAATGAATGACATGGTGCCCCGGCATCCCTGTACGGTCATGGTACATCACAACAGGCAATATGTACATCAACACACACACTTATTACAGTCTGCGCTACGGCACCCTGTCGCCAAAACAACTGGTAAGCC
Source organism: Bacteroidales bacterium (assembly GCA_003559735.1). Lineage (GTDB taxonomy): Bacteria > Bacteroidota > Bacteroidia > Bacteroidales > UBA7960 > PUPG01. The sequence continues at coordinate 16,409 of PWKN01000124.1, forward strand.
TTGCAGTACAAAACGGGACAGACCGGATGGCGCTTACCGACATCAACAACAGTACAGCCATGCCGGAGTTTGTAAGGCTGTGCCGCAAACATGGCATCGCCCCGGTGGCAGGAATGGAGTTCCGGCAGGACAACCAACTGTTGTATGTCGTTCTGGCACGCAACGAAGACGGGTTCCAGCACATCAACACCTTCAGAAGCAGGCACAACATAACGGGGACCCGCCTGCCGCAACGCTTTCCTGTATGTGAACACACCTTTGCCATATACCCTTCCGGAAAAGACAACAAGGTGGCTGAAGCAATTGCCGGCTCCGGATGGCATCCTAACGAATATGCCGGCATCAGGGCCGGCGACCTCCATCGTCTGTATGCCTCACCCCTGAGGCACCATCCCGGCAGACTGGTGGTACTGCACCCGGTCTCTTTCGAAAATACCGCCGGCTATGCACTGCACCTCCACCTGTGCGCAGTCCGGCACAACATACTGCTCAGCCGGCTAAAGCCACAACACAGCGGAACACCCGGCGATGTGATGCTTCCGGTACAACACCTGAAGCAACAATATGCCGCCTTCCCGCACATCATCAACAACACGGAAAAACTCCTGGAAGCGTGCCATATCGACTTTGACTTTGGAGTCCTGAAAAACAAAAAAAGCTTTACCGGACAACCGGCCGATGACAGGACATTGCTGGAAAAGCTGGCCTTTGAGGGGATGAAGCGCCGCTACGGGAAAAACAACAAAGAGGCCATGCGGCGCATACAAAATGAACTGGCCGTTATCAGCAAGCTGAACTTCTCTTCTTACTTTCTCATCACATCAGATATTGTCCGCTATTCAATGTCGCGCGGATTCTACCATGTAGGCCGCGGCAGCGGTGCAAACAGCATTGTTGCTTACTGCCTGCAGATCACCGACGTAGACCCCATCGCCCTCGACCTGTACTTCGAACGGTTTATCAACCCCAAACGGTCTACCCCGCCCGATTTTGACATCGACTACTCGTGGCGCGACCGCGACCAGGTGCTGGCATACATCTTTAAGCGATACGGAGATGCACATACCGCCTTGCTGGGAACCATTTCCACCTTCCATCACCGATCGGCAGTAAGGGAAATGGCCAAAGTATACGGACTCCCAAAAACAGATATCGATGTCCTGGCAGCAAGTGCACACCGAACTGACGAAAACCATGAACGAAAGTCCGCCGACCTGCAAGACACAAAAGACGGCCATAAAACAGCCCGTACAGAGACAACAACAGGAAACAAAGAGCGCATCTGTGAAAAGGTGCTGCACCGGGCCCGGCAACTGGTTGGGTTCCCCAACCTGCGCAGCATCCATGCCGGTGGCGTCCTCATATCTGAAAAGCCGGTATGCCGGTACGCCGCCCTCGACCTGCCCCCAAAAGGACTGCCTACGGTACAATGGGATATGTACACCGCCGAAGACCTTGGTTTCGAAAAAATTGACATCCTCAGTCAGCGGGGTATCGGACATATAAACGAGTGCATCCGGATCATAAAGGAAAACCACGGCAGGGATGTTGACATTCACCGGATGGAGCTCATCAGGAAAGACCAGAAGGTAAAGGCATTGCTGCGCAACGGCAAAACAACCGGCTGCTTCTACGTTGAGAGTCCGGCGATGCGCAGCCTGCTGCAAAAGCTCAGGTGCGATGACTATCCCACCCTGGTGGCCGCCAGCTCCATCATCCGGCCCGGTGTGTCGCGCTCAGGAATGATGGATGAATACATTCGCCGGAGCCACCACCCTGAAAAGATACAATACCTGCACCCGGTGATGGAAAACCAGCTGAAAGAAACCTATGGGGTAATGGTCTACCAGGAAGACGTGATCAAGGTATGCCACCACTTTGCCGGACTTGGTCTTGCTGATGCCGATGTACTCAGACGCGCCATGAGCGGAAAATACCGGTCGAAAGAGGAAATGCAGCGGCTGACAAAGCGTTTCTTTGAGGGCTGCCGCACAAAAGGCCACCCTGACCATCTGGCCAGGGAAGTGTGGCGGCAGATAGAATCCTTTGCAGGATACTCCTTCTCCAAAGCACACTCTGCCTCTTTCGCGGCCGAGAGTTTCCAGAGCCTTTACCTGAAAGCCCATTACCCGGTAGAGTTTATGACAGCCGTCATCAATAACTTTGGCGGATTTTACCGGAGCGGGGTCTACTTCCATGAAGCGCGCAAAACAGGGGCCCGCATAGAACTACCCTGTGTCAACCGGGGCAGTTATCTGAATACCGTTGAGGGGAACACAATAATCACCGGCTTCGTGCACATCAGGAACCTTGAACAACAAACCGCACAACAGATTGTATGCGAACGTCAGCAACAGGGACCTTTCCAAAGTCTGGAAGACTTTGTAAGACGTACGGGCATTGCGGTGGAGCAACTGGTGACCCTCATCCGTACAACCGCCCTGCGGTTTACCGGCATTGCCAAACAACACCTCCTGTGGCAGGCGTACACGATGACCGGGAAGGGCAGAAAAAAACAACCCACCCTTTTTGCACTACCGGCAAAAACGTTTCAACTTCCCGAGCCGGAAAGCGATGCGTTGACGGATGCGTATGATGAGTTGGAACTGCTGGGCTTCACTCTGTCGATGAGTCCGTTTGAGCTGCTGCAAACCACTTTTCGCGGCGAAGTATGTGCAAAAGGGATGGCTGCTGCCGAAGGCCACCGGGTACGCATGCTTGGCTGGCTGGTGACCACCAAATACGTCCGTACCATCCGGAACGAAACCATGTATTTTGGATGCTTTCTCGACCACCAGGGAGACTTCTTTGACACCGTCCACTTCCCCGAAACCGCCAGGAAATATCCTTTCCGCGGAAGCGGTATCTACCTGATGCAGGGACGAATTACAGTGGAATACAACCACCCTTCACTGGTGGTTGAAAAGATGGCACGCCTGCCAGTAAGCCCCGACCCCAGGGAAGATGTCAGGCCTGGGCAGTTGGTCCGCCAAGATTCATAGGCAGTCCGGGGCCCTTGATCTCCTTGATGGGGCCATGCACCGACTCAAACTTGGCGATGTTTTCCCTGAGTGCATTCATCAGCCGTTTGGCATGCTGGGGAGTCAGGACTACCCTCGACTTCACCTTGGCCTTGGGAACACCAGGCATCAGCCGTACAAAGTCTATGACAAACTCGGTATGGGAATGCGTGATGATGGCCAGGTTGGAATAAGTGCCCTCTGCTACTTCTGCACCCAGTTCTATGTTGATCTGCTTGTCTGATTTTTTCTCTTCAGCCATAATACATTGTATGTTTTTTGGTTATCATATGTTCTCCTGCTACACCCGCTCTTTCTCTTCTGCCGGTCGTCCCTCAGCCGCCTTCTCCTTGGAGGCCATCAGCAGGTTATATTCCTCCATGGAACCCACGATGATGTTGTCGTATTCGCGCAATCCGGTTCCGGCAGGGATCAGGTGACCAACGATCACATTTTCCTTCAATCCGTTCAGTCTGTCTGTCTTTGCATTCACCGCTGCATCGGTAAGCACTTTGGTTGTTTCCTGGAATGATGCCGCAGATATGAAACTTTGTGTCTGCAGCGAAGCTTTTGTGATTCCCTGCAACTGCTGACGCGCAGTAGCCCCGTTGGCGTCGCGGGCAACAACAAGCTTTTTGTCCCTGCGCTTCAGCATGGAGTTCTCATCGCGCAGCTTGCGCGCAGATACGATCTGACCAGGCTTCAGCAAAGAGTCGCCCGGGTCTTCAACAACCTTACTGCCAAACAGGCTGTCGTTCTCTTCCATAAACTCCACCTTATTGACCACTTCATTCTCCAGGAACCGGGTATCGCCGGGATCTTCTATGACAACCTTCCGCATCATCTGTCTTACAATGATCTCAAAATGCTTGTCATTGATCTTCACCCCCTGCATGCGGTACACTTCCTGCACCTCGTTGACGATGTATTCCTGAACCGCGGTTGGCCCTTTAATGGCAAGAATGTCTGCCGGAGTGATCGGTCCGTCCGACAACGGCGTGCCGGCCTTCACAAAGTCATTTTCCTGTGCGAGGATCTGCTTGGTCAGGGGCACCAGGTACCGCTTTTCATCACCCGTTTTCGATGTGATGATCACCTCCCTGTTGCCGCGCTTGATCTTCTTACCAAAAGATACCACCCCGTCAATTTCCGACACCACGGCGGGATCAGAAGGGTTTCGCGCCTCAAACAACTCTGTGATGCGGGGCAAACCACCGGTAATGTCGCCCGATTTACCCACTGCACGGGGGATCTTCGCAATGATCGTTCCCGGCTTCACTTCCCTGTCCTCATTGATCACAACATGCGCACCAACAGGCATGTCATATATACGTTCCGTCTTCCCGCCGTTGCTGACAATACTGACAGAAGGGTTACGGGTTTTGTCCTTGGAGTCAATGATCACCTTTTCATAATAACCGGTCTGCTCATCTGAATCAGTACGGTATGTACTCCCCTCCTTCATGTTGTTGTATGCCACCTTACCCGGCACATCAGAGATAATAACAGCGTTATAGGGATCCCATTCGCATATCAGGTCTCCGCTCTCAACACGGTCACCGTGTTTGAAGTAGAGGTTGGCACCATACGGGATGTTCTGACTGGTAAGTATCATCTGGGTATTCTTATCTACAATGCGCATTTCTGCCGACCGCCCGATCACCACATGGTATTCCTGCCCTTCGTTTGAAGAGAAGGGCACCGAACGCAGTTCATCGATCTCCAGTACACCGGCATATTTGGCATTGATCTTTGAAGCAGTTGCAATGTTTGACGCCGTACCACCCACGTGGAAAGTACGCAGTGTCAGCTGTGTTCCGGGTTCCCCGATCGACTGTGCAGCGATCACGCCTACCGCCTCACCCTTCTGTACCATACGTCCGGTTGCCAGGTTGCGTCCGTAACATTTGGCACATACGCCTGCCTTCGACTCACACGTAAGCACCGAACGGATCTCTACCGCTTCGACCGGAGACTCCTCGATGACCTGCGACAGCTCTTCCGTCAGCTCTTCGCCAGCCTTTACGATCAATTCACCCGTGGTGGGATGATAGATGTCATGCAGGGTATTGCGACCAAGAATACGGTCGTACAAGGCCTCTACGGTCTCCTCATTGTTTTTCAGTGCGGTGGCCGTCAGACCCCTCAGGGTGCCGCAGTCAAACTCATTGATAATCACATCCTGGGCCACGTCGACAAGACGTCGTGTAAGGTATCCGGCATCTGCTGTTTTCAGGGCAGTGTCAGCCAGACCCTTCCGGGCACCGTGCGTCGAGATAAAATACTCAAGTACCGACAACCCCTCCTTAAAGTTCGAAAGGATCGGGTTTTCAATGATCTCTCCCCCTTTGGCACCCGACTTTTGGGGCTTCGCCATCAAACCACGCATACCCGACAACTGGCGGATCTGCTCTTTCGAGCCACGGGCACCGGAGTCGAGCATCATGTAAACAGGATTGAACCCCTGGTTGTCGGCCGTGGTCTTGTCGATCAACACCTTTGTAAGACGGGCATTGGTGTGTGTCCAGATGTCAATGATCTGGTTGTATCTTTCATTGTTGGTGATAAAGCCCATGCTGTAGTTGCCACGAACCTCCTCCACCTGGTCATCGGCCTGGTTGATAAGTATCTGCTTCTCTTCCGGGACAATAATATCGCCCAGGTTAAACGACAATCCGCCGCGGAAAGCGAGGTTGAAGCCCAGGTCTTTGATGTCGTCAAGGAATTTTGATGTACGGGATATGCCCGTCTCTTTCATGATCCCACCGATGATGTCACGGAGGGCTTTCTTTGTTAGCAGCTGGTTAATGAACCCATACTCTTCAGGGATCACCTGGTTGAAGAGGACCCTTCCGACTGTCGTTTCAATCCGCTGCATTACCAGCTGGCCTTTCTCTTTTACGGGCACCCTTACGTTGATGATGGCATGCAGGTCGGCAGCACCTTCATTGTGGGCGATGATCACTTCCTCCGGACCATAGAATGTCAGGCCTTCGCCTTTTACCGGGTGCTCTTTGGTGCTCTTACGTGCCTTTGTCATATAGTACAAACCGAGCACCATATCCTGCGAGGGCACGGCTATGGGTGCACCGTTGGCTGGATTGAGAATGTTGTGCGATGCCAGCATCAGCAACTGTGCTTCCAGTATGGCAGCATTTCCAAGGGGAAGATGTACGGCCATCTGGTCGCCGTCGAAGTCGGCATTAAAAGCAGTACACACAAGCGGGTGCAGCTGAATGGCTTTCCCCTCAATGAGTTTAGGCTGAAAAGACTGAATTCCAAGCCGGTGCAGCGTAGGTGCACGGTTTAGCAATACAGGGTGCCCCTTCAGCACATTCTCCAGTATGTCCCATACAACAGGATCTTTCCTGTCAACGATCTTCTTTGCCGATTTTACAGTCTTTACGATGCCCCTTTCCAGCATTTTCCTTATGATAAAGGGCTTAAACAGCTCTGAAGCCATCTCTTTGGGAATACCGCATTCGTGAAGGCCCAGCTCGGGACCCACCACAATGACCGAACGTGCGGAATAATCAACACGCTTACCCAGCAAATTCTGACGGAAACGTCCCTGTTTCCCTTTCAGGCTGTCAGACAGCGACTTCAACGGTCTGTTCGACTCTGTCTTAACGGCATTTGTTTTCCGTGAGTTGTCGAATAATGAATCGACGGCCTCCTGGAGCATCCGTTTCTCGTTTCGCAGTATTACGTCGGGCGCCTTGATCTCTATCAGCCGCTTAAGCCTGTTGTTCCTGATGATCACCCGCCGGTAAAGGTCATTCAGGTCGCTGGTGGCAAAACGACCGCCATCCAGGGGGACAAGCGGACGAAGTTCGGGCGGGATCACAGGCACCACATCCACGATCATCCATTCAGGCTTGTTCTCCAGACTCTTCTGTGCATCGCGGAAGGCTTCAACAACCTGCAAGCGTTTCAGGGCATCGGCCTTGCGCTGCTGCGAAGTTTCAGTGTTTGCCTTATGGCGCAGGTCATAGGACAGCTGATCCAGGTCAAGCCTGTTAAGAAGATCCTTCAGTGCATCAGCACCCATGCGGGCAACAAACTTATTGGGGTCGTCATCCTCGAGCATCTGGTTCTCTATCGGAATAGACTCCAGGGCAGTAAAATATTCCTCCTCGGTGAGGAAATCCATGAAGTTCAGCTCGTCAGACTTTACCCCGGGATTGATCACCACATAGCGCTCATAATAAATGATCTGGTCAAGTTTCTTCGAAGGGAGTCCGAGTAAATAGCCAATCTTGTTCGGGAGGGTACGGAAAAACCAGATATGTGCCACCGGGACAACAAGCTTTATGTGTCCCATCCGCTCACGGCGGACCTTTTTTTCGGTCACTTCCACACCACATCGGTCACATACAATGCCCTTGTAACGAATCCGCTTGTATTTGCCACAATGGCATTCCCAATCCTTTACCGGACCAAAAATCCGCTCACAGAACAGTCCGTCCCTTTCGGGCTTATAGGTGCGGTAATTGATCGTTTCTGGCTTCAATACCTCTCCATGGGAACGTTCCAGCACCGATTCGGGAGAGGCGAGACTGATGGTAATGCTGGAAAAATTGCTTTTTACGTTTGATTCTTTTCTGAAAGCCATATATATATGTATGTTGTTAAGAACGTTTTCTTTCCGTGTGCGCCAGACCTGCCCGTTATATGTTCAGCAAGTTCTGTGCCACCGGTTAATCAAAATGTATATTCAGGCCCAGTCCCCTTAACTCATGTACCAATACATTGAACGATTCGGGTACGCCCGCTATGGGCAGGTTGTCGCCTTTCACGAGTGATTCATAGGTTTTTGCCCTTCCGATCACGTCGTCCGACTTCACTGTGAGTATCTCCTGGAGCACATTGGCTGCACCAAAGGCTTCCAATGCCCATACCTCCATTTCCCCGAAACGTTGTCCGCCAAACTGTGCTTTACCACCAAGCGGTTGCTGCGTGATGAGCGAATAGGGACCGATCGAACGTGCATGCATCTTATCGTCCACCATATGTCCGAGCTTCAGCATATAGATCACACCCACAGTGGCAGGCTGGTCAAACCGTTCACCGGTACCCCCGTCATAGAGGTATACCTTTCCGTTCTCCGGCAAACCGGCCTTAGCCATGTATTCATTGATCTCATGGACATTGGCGCCGTCAAAAATCGGACTGGCATATGTCATGCCCAGCTTCTGTCCTGCCCAGCCAAGCACCGTCTCATAGATCTGTCCGAGGTTCATCCTTGAAGGCACTCCAAGCGGGTTCAGCACTATGTCAACAGGGGTACCGTCTTCAAGGAACGGCATGTCTTCCTGGCGGACGATCTTGGCAACAATCCCTTTGTTTCCATGGCGTCCGGCCATCTTATCCCCCACCTTCAGCTTGCGCTTTTTGGCAAGGTACACTTTTGCCAGCTGAACAATACCCGTTGGCAGCTCATCACCTACAGTTGCAGTGAACTTCATCCGGTTATAAACGCCGAGGATGTCTTTGTGCTGGATCGAATAGTTGTGCAGGAGTTCCCTGATCAGCTGATTCTTCTTTTTGTCGGTGGTCCAGTTATTTGGATTAATGGTTGAATAGTCGATGCCGTTAAGGGTTTTTTGCGTAAACTTTGTGCCCCTTGGCACCACCGATTCTTTCAGGCTGTTGGTAACACCCTGTGAGGTTTTTCCTGAAACCAGCACGGTGAGCTTGTCGATCAGTTTAGACCTCAGCTCTGCAGCTTTCTCGTTGAACTCCGCATCGAGCTTCTCTATATACGTCTTCTCCTTATTTTTTGCCTTACGGTCCTTGATGATCCGTGAAAAGAGTTTTTTGTCAACAATTACACCTTTGGTGGCCGGTGGTGCTTTCAGGGAAGCATCCTTCACGTCCCCGGCCTTGTCCCCGAAAATGGCACGCAGAAGCTTTTCCTCCGGTGTGGGATCGGTTTCCCCTTTCGGTGTGATCTTACCGATCAGGATATCCCCTTCGTTCACTTCTGCCCCAATACGTATCAGTCCGTACTCATCAAGGTCCTTGATGGCATCGGCACTTACGTTGGGAATGTCACTGGTAAGCTCTTCCGCTCCTCTTTTGGTGTCGCGCACATCAAGAGAAAATTCTTCAATGTGGATGGAGGTAAAGACATCGTCGCGTACAATTTTCTCAGACACTACGATGGCGTCCTCAAAATTGTATCCTTTCCACGGCATAAATGCTACCTTCAGGTTTCGGCCAAGGGCAAGCTCACCATTTTTTGTCGCATAACCTTCACACAGCAGCTGCCCTTTCTTTACACTCTGGCCTTTCTTAACGATGGGTTTGAGACTCAGGCAGGTGTTCTGATTGGTCTTGCTGAACTTGGTCAGCTGGTAAGTTTTTACATCATCTTCAAAACTTACCAGTCGCTCCTCCTCGTTCCGGGTATATTTTATGGTGATGGTATCGGCATCTACATATTCGACAATGCCATGCCCCTCGGCATGAAGCAGCACCCTTGAATCGTTTGCCACCCTTTTTTCAAGACCCGTACCCACAATGGGAACCTCCGGATTGATCAGCGGAACGGCCTGGCGCATCATATTGCTGCCCATAAGGGCCCGGTTGGCATCGTCGTGTTCCAGGAAAGGGATCAGTGACGCAGCGATAGAGGCGATCTGGTTCGGACCAACATCCATCAGCTTGATCTGATCTGGCTCAACAATGGGATAGTCAGCCTGGTAACGCACTTTTAACCGTTCATCTGCAAACTGACCATCTTTGGTCAGCGGGATGTTTGCCTGACTGATGATTTCCGTCTCTTCCTCTTCGGCCGACAGGTAGACGGGGGATTTATCGAAACGCACCTTGCCATTCTCAACCTCAAAATAAGGCGTTTCAATAAAACCAAGCTCATTTACCTTGGCATACACACACAAAGAAGAGATCAGTCCGATGTTCGGCCCCTCAGGAGTTTCTATGGTACACAACCGGCCGTAATGCGTAAAGTGAACGTCCCTGACCTCAAATCCGGCACGTTCACGCGACAGACCGCCGGGACCCAGCGCCGACATCCGGCGTTTATGCGTAATTTCTGCCAGCGGATTGGTCTGGTCCATGAACTGCGACAACTGGTTTGTTCCAAAAAAGGAGTTGATCACCGACGACAACGTTTTGGCATTGATCAGGTCGGTAGGTGCAAACACTTCGTTGTCGCGCACATTCATCCTTTCACGAATGGTCCTGGCCATACGTGCCAGTCCGACACCAAACTGTGCATAAAGCTGCTCCCCGACAGTCCGCACCCGGCGGTTGCTCAGGTGGTCAATGTCATCCACATCGGCTTTTGCATTCACCAGCTCAATAAGGTATTTTACAATGCAGATAATATCTTCCCGGGTAAGCACCTTCACATCCATCGGTGTGTTGAGGTTCAGTTTCCTGTTGATGCGATACCGTCCGACATCGCCCAGGTCATACCGCTTATCAGAGAAAAACAGCTTATCGATCATGCTGCGGGCTGTTTCATCATCGGGTGGATCGGCGTTCCTGAGCAAGCGATAGATAAACTCTACGGCTTCTTTTTCCGAGTTGGTGGTGTCTTTTTGCAGGGTGTTGTAAACCAGCATATAATCGTTCACGTTCACCCCTTCCTTGTGCAATATGATGGTTTTTACACCCGCATCAATGATCAGGTCAATGTGTTCATTCTCCAGCACCGTTTCGCGATCAATGATCACTTCGGTACGTTCAATGGATACCACCTCCCCGGTATCTTCATCTACAAAGTCCTCGACCCACGACCGCAACACCCGTGCCGCCAGTTTTCGTCCGGTATATTTTTTCAGTCCTGTTTTTGTTACCTTCACCTCGTCGGCCAGGTCAAATATTTCCAGGATCTGTTTGTCTGTCTCAAAGCCTATGGCCCTCAACAATGTTGTTACCGGTAGTTTTTTCTTCCGGTCAATGTATGCATACATCACACTGTTGATATCGGTGGCAAACTCTATCCACGAACCTTTGAATGGAATGATCCGTGCACTGTAGAGCTGGGTGCCGTTGGCATGTACGCTTGTTCCGAAGAACACGCCGGGCGACCGGTGCAACTGTGACACCACCACCCTTTCGGCCCCATTAATAAGGAATGTACCCCTGGGGGTCATGTAGGGGATGGTTCCAAGGTAAACATCCTGTATGATGGTTTCAAAGTCCTCGTGCTCCGGATCCGTACAATACAGTTTTAATTTCGCCTTCAGCGGGACACTGTAGGTCAGTCCCCTGTCGATGCATTCACGGATGGAATACTTTGGGGGATCAATAAAATAATCCAGAAACTCAAGTACAAAGTTGTTTCTGGCATCTGATATGGGGAAATTCTCACTGAACACTTTGAAAAGTCCCTCATTCTTCCTGTTTTCAGGTGTTGTCTCCAACTGGAAAAAGTCCTGAAAGGACTTTATCTGGATTTCAAGAAAATCGGGGTAATCAAAGTGCGTGCTTACCGTTCCGAAATTTACCCTTTCTGCGTTTTTTTGTTGTGCTGCCAAGGTATGTAGGTTTGAAGTTACTAAAAGCTAAAAGATAAAACAGGATAACCGAAATAACGATCAGACTTCTCAGCGAAACAGCTCCGGAGAAGTCTTCATGGTGTTGTTATGTGGCTTTGACTGGTTTGGTTGCGTGCCTGCAGAAAAACACATTCGTCATAACAAATGATCCCTCCCTGTATGAACGGTGGTGCTTCCGTGTTGTTGCTGAAGCCGGCATTTCCCTTGCAAGCACGCCAGCAAACCAATAGTGTCATCGTTACATAACACTACTTTATCTCAACTTCTGCTCCCGCTTCGTCGAGTTGTTTTTTCAGCGACTCGGCTTCGTCTTTTGTAACTCCTTCTTTGATGGCTTTTGGTGCACCATCAACCAGTTCTTTTGATTCCTTAAGGCCAAGGCTGGTGAGTTCTTTAACGAGTTTCACAACAGCAAGCTTGGAAGGCCCTGAGGCTTTCAGGATAACATCAAACTGGGTTTTTTCTTCCGCAGCCTCGCCGCCTGCTTCACCTCCGGCAGCTGCAACAGCTACCGGTGCTGCTGCTGCCGGTTCAATACCATATTCGTCTTTTAAAATTGTTGCCAACTCATTTACCTCTTTCACTGTCAGGTTAACCAGTTGTTCTGCAAAAGCTTTCAAATCTGCCATTTTTTATCGTTTTTTATTGGGTTTTACGAATGAAAATTTGTTTAATTCAATGAAATAATCTTAACTCTCTTTTTCAGAAAGCGTTTTAACAAGGCCGGCAATTGTATTTCCTCCCGACTGAAGGGAAGAGATGACATTTTTCGCAGGCGATTGTAATAATCCGATAAGGTCTCCGATCAATTCTTCCCTTGATTTGATGTTCGCCAATGTCTCGAGCTGTTCTTCGCCAACAAAGATTGCTTCTTCGATGTATGCCCCTTTAAACAAGGGTTTCTCGCTTTTCTTTGATTTGCGGAATTCTTTGATCAGCTTTGCGGGGACATTTCCGGTATCAGAGATCATCACTGAGGTGGCACCGACCATTACCCCGTAAAGCGGGGAAAGGTCTTTTTCGCTTTTCTCAATTGCTTTTTTCAGCAGGGTGTTTTTTACTACCTCCAGGGATACATTTCTCCGGAAACACAACCTCCTGAGATCATTGATGGTCTCTACGTTCAAATCAGAAGTATCGGCCAGATAAATGATATCGCTGTTTTTCAGTTTTTCTGTCAGCGATTCAATGATCTGATATTTTTCTTCTCTGGTTTTCATAAAGTGTAAACATCTTTAAAGGCTCACCACCTTTTTCGTTTATAATGAAACTGATTTTGTTTCCACCTGGATGCCCGGACTCATGGTGCTCGACAAATATATGCTGCGCACATAGGTCCCTTTAGCAGCGGCAGGCTTCAACCGTAAAATTGTCTGAATGAGTTCTTTGGCATTATCCACGATCTTTTCTTTCCCAAACGACACTTTCCCGATCCCTGCATGCACAATACCAAACTTATCCACTTTAAAGTCGATCTTACCGGCTTTCACTTCAGACACCGCTTTACCGACATCCATTGTTACGGTGCCGGCCTTGGGATTGGGCATCAGTCCGCGCGGACCGAGAATTCGTCCCAACGCACCAACTTTGGGCATCACATTGGGTGTGGTGATGATCACATCCACATCTGTCCAGCCGCCTTTGATCTTCTCAACGTATTCATCCAGGCCAACGTAATCAGCTCCGGCTTCTTTTGCTTCATCTTCCTTATCAGGACCACAAAGTACGAGTACACGAACGGTCTTTCCTGTTCCGTGCGGCAGGGTAACCACCCCCCTGACCATCTGATTGGCCTTCCGGGGATCTACGCCAAGACGGATATCCAGGTCAACGGATGCATCAAAATTTGCATAATTGACCTTTTTAACCATATCTGCCGCTTCGGATAAGGTGTACACCGCATTCTTATCGAACTTTGCTAAAGCTTCCTTTTGTTTTTTCGTTAATTTCGCCATTGTATAAGATTGCGTTAAGCTTTAATAATTCATGCCTGTGCCTGGCATTCTGCCGGCACTAAGCAGGGCGTTCCCCTTTGATACGAATACCCATACTGCGTGCAGTACCCGCTACCATGTTCATGGCAGAGTCTACCGTAAAGCAGTTAAGGTCAGGCATCTTTTCTTCAGCGATCACCCGTACCTTATCCCAGGTAATTGTTGCTACTTTGGCTCTGTTGGGTTCTGCCGAACCTGATTTGATCTTGGCTGCTTCACGCAGTTGCACGGCAACGGGCGGGGTTTTGATGATAAAGTTAAAGGACTTGTCCTTAAACACCGTAATGATCACCGGTATCACCTTCCCTGCCTTGTCTTGTGTACGGGCGTTGAACTGCTTGCAAAACTCCATGATGTTCACACCTTTGGCACCCAATGCAGGTCCCACCGGCGGAGAAGGGTTTGCAGCACCCCCTTTGATCTGCAGCTTTATGATTCCACTAACTTCTTTTGCCATTTTTTTTAATTGTTTTTCACATTAGGGGACTGATTTTTTATACAGGGGCAGCATCAATGACCGGGAACCGACAACTCCTTGATCTGCAACACACCCCGGCGAATGATCACTCTTTCTCCACCTGCATAAAACTCAATTCCAAAGGTGTTTTCCGTCCGAAGATCTTCACCATTACCTTCAGCTTTTTCTTCTCTTCATTGATCTCTTCAATAACACCTGAGAAACTGTTAAACGGACCGTCTGTAACTTTCACTGTTTCTCCCACTATGTATGGGACATTCAATTCTTCCCCTTTTCCTGACAGCTCGTCAACTTTTCCTAAAATGCGGTTGACTTCCGCTGGCCGGAGGGGTACCGGGTCACCACCAGAGCCCAAAAAACCCAGTACACCAGGAATGTTTCGAATAATATGCGGGATCTCCCCTACCAGGGCGGCCTCAATGAGCACATATCCGGGGAAATAGTTGCGCTCAGCGCTGATCTTTTTCCCCTTGCGCACCTGATAGACCTTCTCTGTCGGAATGAGTACCTGCGACACGTAATCCCCGAGCCCCTGGTTGGCGATCTCATTATCAAGGTATTGTTTTACCTTTTTTTCGCCACCGCTGACAGCCCGGACAACATACCATTTTTTTACTTGTTCGCTCATACTGACACTAAGAGATCTTTGTTCCGCTATTTGTTTTTGTCCGGCAATGAAAATCAGATATAACTATTTTGTGCCGAAGCAAAAACGGGATCATTACAAAAAGAGACGGTAAAATTGCTCTAAAACGGAGCTAAAGGAAATATCCATCAGATAAACGACCAGTGCGATTATCAGGGAAGCAATGGATACCACCACTGCGCTGCTCTGCAGTTCACTCCAGGAAGGCCAGGAAACCTTATTGATCAGCTCATCATAGGATTCCTGGATATAGGCTCTGATTTTCTTCATTTTTCAATCAATTTTTTTTGCACGGGTGGAAGGAATCGAACCCTCAACCAACGGTTTTGGAGACCGCTACTCTACCAATTGAGCTACACCCGTTCACGTAATGGCTTTTGATGGCATCAGGCTGCCATCAAAAGCCTTCACTATGAAAAATATGATCAGTCAACAATTTCGGTTACCTGTCCGGCACCCACCGTGCGTCCGCCTTCACGGATCGCAAAACGGAGTCCCTTGTCCATTGCGACATCAGCGATCAGCTCAACATTGATTGTCAGGTTGTCACCGGGCATTACCATTTCACGTCCCTCCGGAAGCATGATTTCACCGGTCACGTCAGTGGTGCGGAAGAAGAATTGCGGACGGGATTTGTTTCCGAATGGTGTGTGGCGTCCACCTTCTTCTTTCTTCAGGACGTATACCTCAGCTTTGAACTTTCTGTGCGGCTTAACCGACCCGGGCTTACAAATAACCATACCCCTTGTAATTTTGTCCTTGTCGATTCCGCGAAGCAACAAACCAACATTATCGCCTGCTTCACCACGGTCAAGAATCTTGCGGAACATTTCCACACCCGTTACGACGGATTTCATTTTTTCTGCACCCATACCGATAATATCGACCGGGTCACTGCTGTTGATCACACCTGTTTCAATACGGCCAGTGGCAACAGTACCCCGTCCGGTAATCGAGAACACGTCCTCAACAGGCATCAGGAAGTCCTTATCCACATCACGCTTTGGTAACGGAATATAGTTATCAACGGCATCCATCAGTTCAACGATCTGCTCAATTCCCTTGGGCTCATTATTGAGTCCGGCAAGGGCAGAACCACGGATCACGGGGATGTTGTCACCATCAAACTCGTAGAATGACAGCAGTTCACGGATCTCCATTTCAACCAGTTCCAGGAGTTCTTCATCATCCACAAGGTCAACCTTGTTCATGAATACTACCAACTCGGGAACACCAACCTGGCGGGCCAAAAGAATATGCTCACGTGTCTGGGGCATTGGACCATCTGTAGCAGCAACCACAAGGATCGCACCATCCATCTGGGCAGCACCCGTTACCATGTTCTTCACATAGTCGGCGTGTCCGGGACAGTCAACGTGTGCATAGTGACGCGTCTCTGTCTGATACTCTACGTGTGCTGTATTGATGGTGATACCTCTTTCCTTCTCCTCGGGCGCATTGTCGATCGAATCGAATGACCTGATCTCAGACCATCCTTTTTCTGCCAATACTTGTGTGATCGCAGCGGTGAGTGTGGTCTTGCCATGGTCAACGTGACCAATGGTGCCAATATTCACGTGCGGTTTCGTACGTTGAAATTTTTCTTTTGCCATATCTTACTGGTGTTTAGGTTTAATTAAATGGATTCAACAAAAAGATTTCTTCAAAGTAGAGCCGATGACGGGAATTGAACCCGTGGCCTCTTCCTTACCAAGGAAACGCTCTACCCCTGAGCTACATCGGCAGGTAGCATGTATTTTTAGAGCGGAAAACGGGACTCGAACCCGCCACCTACAGCTTGGAAGGCTGTCGCTCTACCAGATGAGCTATTTCCGCTTAAAA